>JAVVEJ010000005.1:0-82825 GCA_032251395.1 Mariprofundaceae bacterium | reverse complement strand
CCGAACACATTGACCATGAACATCGGAAGCAGCATGGCAACAAAAAAGGCATCCATCTGATCACCGATACCGAACTCATGCGCCATCAGAACATCACGGAAAAAGAAGCCTAAAAAAGAGAGCAATGTGATGGCTGAAACAAGTATGCCGCCTCCGGCAGCTTTTTTTCTGAGCGCCGACCTCTGCGCTATTCCCTCCTCTTCACCGTCAGCGGCCAGCAGCTCCTCAACCGAAACCGGACTTTTCAGATCATGGGTAAACCAGTGCCTTATCCTCTCCTGAAACAGACGGCTTTTTGCAATCAGCCCGGTCCATCCCATGACGCCAACAGCCATAAACAGCAGCAGGAATGGATAGCGAACCCTGTGCAGGGTACCCATGTTGCCTATGATAAAGCCGTAGATGGCAAGATAGCAGAGCGCGAAAAGCAGGCAGAGTGCCAGCTCCTTCGATGCATAATATCTGACTGCCAGGAACACTCCCGGAATAAGCAGATACCAGATCAGTATCTCCATCGCTCCGACCAGACGCATGGCACTCGCCGGAAGCCACATATCAGGGAAAGGGCCGAGCAGGGAGACTGCAAATACACGCGGCATATATGCGATGATACCGGTTACGCTGTTTGGCAGCCGCTCCCGGTCAACATTGGATGCTGCATCGAAGTTGGCACAGAGCAGTCCGGCACGTGTTCTGGCTGCCGTTTCAGCATATTTTTCCACTGTCGCCGGCAGCCATGAACTCTGTTGCCACTGCCACTTCCTGCACACCTCAGGCTGAGACGACTGAGATTTTCCCCCATCCCATGTTCTGTAGATATTTGAATCCTGAGCCGCACTGTGACCGAATGTTGCAGCCGCCATGAGAAACAGCAGCCAGACAGATGCGGAAACAAGCAGATAGGTGGCCTGGCTCCGCCACGAAGAGCGGAACAGGGCAATCAGTGTTATGGCAACAAGCCACAAGCCGGTTGCCACTGTCAGAAAAACAGTGTTGTAGGGGCGCACAAACAGGATCAGCGCAACACCTGCAAGGCTTGCCGCTACAAAGGCGGCAATCGCCCGCATACCTGTATGATGCCTGAAAAAACGCAACCATGCATAAAGCACGAGCAGTGTGCCGGCTATCGCATAACCGTCCTTGTGAACCTGTGCATACCAGTTAAGGCTTGATGGTAGCGCAACAAACAGAACTGCAGAAAGAACTCCGGCAATGCGGCCAGCCTTGCCCGGACAGAGCAGCTGCACAATAAGCAGAACAAGAATGCCCGAAGTCGCATGCAGCGTCGCATTGATCGGCAGAATCAGAGAGGGATCATTAACCCCGAACAGCCCGTACAGTATGGCCAGCACGACAACATTACCTCTGGTGCCCGGTGCATTGGGCCAGATAGCATCCCAACTCCATCCGTCAGCCTGAATTCTGGCCGCCATCGCCTCGGCAACATGATGAAAATAGATCGCATCGTTATTCATCAGGCCAAAGCCCGCATGCATGGAAGGGATGCCTGGAAGAATCAGTTTCTGGAACAGCAGTGCCATCACGGTTGTAAAGCAGAACAGTGCCACCCAGAGGGGCAACACGACTGATACAGACTGTCTCGTTACTTTTGTCCCCATTAGATGCATCCTGCCCTGACAGTTTTTTTCCGGCAGTTACTTATCATTGAAAACATCTGTTCTGAACCGCTTTCGGCTAACGAAAATTTGCATATGGCTTTCAAAAACAGGTCCAGGGCATTGCATATTGCCTTGAATCCGGCATGTGTAACTGAACCGGGAAAGATTTCAGAGCGAAAGAATACTGTATGTATCGCATGAATAGCTACAACCGGACCGGACGTGTGAAGCCGTTTCACTGCTCTTCTCCGTACTGTCTGCTTTTGTATGCTGCAACCAGTTGCCGTAATCCGTTCTCCATGGTCATGACATGCGAATAACCCAGATCTTCCTGAATCCGGTCTATCGGGTAAACTGACCGGTTCGTCAATACATCAACTCTCGTTTGCGTCAAAGGAAATCCCGGAAGCATGCCCATCACGCTGGTAAACCACCGCACAGGAAGTTCAGGCATCCGAAGCAGAGGCAATCGGCAATCCAGTGCGTCTGATATCATCTGAACAAAGCTTTCCATGCTGCAGTAATCTGACAGGTTATAAATATTACCTTTTGCTGCCGGCATGGAGCCGCACCGCACCAGCCCCTCCACAACATTATCGACATGAATATAATTTGCAGAAGCGCCCGGCTTGCCGATAAAAAAGAACAGCCCCCGGTCAATCATATTGATCATACTGAACAGTGACCGGTTCTTCATATCAGCGCCAAAAACGTTTGACGGGCGCAATATGGAGCAGCTGAAGGCACCCCGGCCGGCCGCATCCAGTACGATCCGGTCCGATTCTGCCTTGGTAACCTCATATTCACCAACAGGATTGAGTGGTGACTTCTCTGTCACCGCCCCGTCTGAAACAGGCCCGTACACACCAACGCTGCTCAGCTGAACCCAGTGCCCGATGCCGCACCGGGCTGCTGCATCAACCAGGTTTTGAGTGCCGACCACATGCAGTGCGCGCATTGCTGTTGTATCTGTTAACTGCCCGGCACAGTGGTAGAGCAGATCCACACCGTCAACAAACGGCTGGAGGCTATCCGGATTCAGTAAATCCCCCGGGAAGCACTTCACTGCCCCGGATAATCCGGGCAACTCGGAACAGCTTCGGGAAAGCACGCGTACCTCATCATTCCGGGCAAGATGATGCAGAGCCAGCTTGCTGCCGATGAAACCCGTACCCCCGGTAATCGCCACTATCATCTCTGTTCCCGAACTGCAGTTACTTCAGCAGTCTGAACATCAGCAACAGGGTCTGCACGACCCTGGAGTGGCCGAGATCCAGCTGCACTCTGAAAACCTCTGTCGCGTTGCCAACCCGATCCATGGTGCTGACGCCTCCATGACCGATCTCACCAGCTACGAAATTACTTTCATGGCGACTTGCACCACCTTCACATGCCCGCATTACGAAAAGCTGATCAGCGGCGATAGGAAATTTTCTTGAATAAAAGCCATAGAGGCGGTGCAGATCCTTTCTGAATGCAGTAGCCAGTGTATGCGATGCTATGAATGCAACATGGCCTAGCAGCCACGAAGCTCCTTTCCTTACCTCCATGCGCCGCTTCCCGTATGTTGCCTTGGCGATGATGATATCAGCACCGGAGCTATCAATAGCGCGGCGAAAATTGGCAATGGCTGCATGATCGAAGAGATCATCCGCCCCGGCCACAATATAATACTCACCCGAAGCGATTCGGATCGCCCGGTTAAGTGCATCATAGATGCCAAAATCCGGTTGTGAGGAGATGACAAGATTGAGGTCAGTAACACCCTTAAGCAGCTCCAGAGTGCCGTCGTCAGATGCACCATCTGCTACGACCCATTCAAAATCCCTGTCAGTCTGCTCCCGCAGGCTTGCAATCAGTCGTGGCAGACATGCTGCTGCATTACAGGTGGCAGTAATAACAGTGAGCGTTGTCCGCTCTTTTTTTTCTTTATTATTCAAACAAATACTCGCTTTGCCGGGTTTGGCCGAACCATACCGTCATTAAGCCGCGGCGGTTCCTGAGTGTCAATTTTTTGCCTCATCGGGTGCAACCAACACGCACCTTATTGCAGCAGTTGCCGGTACAGATCGATCGTCTTCTCAGCTGTCCGCTCCCATGAGAACAGTTTGATTCGTTTCCTGCCACGCTGTACGAGCTCTCTGCGCAGATCCGGCGAGCCGGCTACAGCCTCCATGGCAACACGCATCGCATCAATATCCGCAGGATCAAACAGATAACCGGCATCCCCCACAACCTCGGGAATCGAGCTTGTATTGCTACAGACTACCGGACAATCGAAGCTCATCGCCTCAAGCGGAGGGATGCCGAAGCCCTCATAACGCGACGGGTAGACAAACAGTGCAGCCTGCCGATACAGGCAAGCCAGCTTCGCATCATCTCCGGACTCCTGCCGAACAGAACCGGACAAACCCAGTGCCCGAAGCTGCTCATGTTCATCATGCGAAAAGCCGCCTCCGCCGAAAGCCACCAGGTCATAGTCATTGCGCAGAACTGAAGAGGCGGCATAAGCATTCAGCAGAGTGCTGAAATTTTTATAGCCCCCGCGTGGCCCCACATAAAGCAGGTACGGGCGTGTTTCTGCCGGGACCGGAACCGCTTCAGCCTGGCTGGTGAGTGTAAATCCAAGATGAACAACCACCGTCTTTTCGGGCGGGATGTCAAACAGATCAATCAGGTCACGCTGCGTGCTGGCCGAAATACAGATCACACAATCGGCCCGATTCACGGCAGCGCGTTTGGTCTCTGATGTGCGATCCCGCGTGAGAAAAGAGTCCGGGAACCTTTCGTGGATCATATCAAAAACAGTCAGCACCACAGGACAGCCCGGAGGCGCCAGCGAGCGACGGCGATAGTAGTGGGTTTCATGCAGAAGGTCGGGTTTTTCGGCCCTGATCAATCCCGGCATGAGCAGACTGTTCAGCGCACTTATGATCCGGCCGCTGTTTCTAATTTTGGGAATCTGCGCCCCTTTAACGGTGACACCACCTTCGGCAAGGTAGTTATTGACATGCAACGGTGCCAGTACAGAGGCGGAGAAACCCTCCGCACTCCCCACCCGTCTCGCCAGCTCATAGAAATACCTGGAAATCCCCCCGAACTCCTGCCAGCAGAAAACCTGATCATCGTATACAACTTTAGTGCTACTTTTCACGCTCACTCATCAAGCTCGATCAGGGGGAGCGTGTTTAGAATCTTTCTCTCCTCCTCGGCATCCAGGAATGAGAGCTCTCCATTGGCATCTCTTGCTTCGCGGAATTTTCCTGCCACGTATCCCGCCTCTGCCGTCAACTCCTGCAGCGGCTTGGCAAGCAGGTCTGACCGGACAAAAAAAGCATTTACCCCGTTTGAATTGCAGCCAACAAATGAGTAGCCCTTCTGTCTGCTGAGGTTAACCAGAGCCTTCAGTGAAGCCCCGTAATAGAGCAGTGAATGGTGTGCCTGATGGCGAATGAAATTCTCATCATAGGGAATGGTGGCCGCCCTGTCTGAACCGAACCGTGAGTTGTACTCAAGCACGACGATCCGTGGGGAGATGGCCGTGATCGCCTTCCAGACCCAGTAATCGTTACCGTCTATATCGATAGAGAGCAGCCCGATATCACCGGATATGCCATTGCTTTCCAGCAAGCCGTTTATATTGTCTCTGGTGATAAAAGAGCATTCCGCTTTCAGGTTATGGCGCCAGTAGATGGGGTCAGATTTAATCATTGCCACGTTTTCCGGATCGCCATCAATAACCAGGCCGGACCAGTTGTTGTTGATCAACAGAAAGCGGGTATTGGACTCCAGATAATTTGAGGCGCCAAACTCCACAAACGTATGATTCTCGATAGCGACATGGCGGATCAGATACTGGATGATTCCGTCTTCTCCAAACTGGGAAAAAACCCTGAATTCCTGCTCTTCAATTCGCCCGGGTTCATTGCTGCGGCACTGCCTGGCTTCGACTCTTCCCAGGGCCTCCTGTATGGCGCCAAGCCGCTGATCAAAACTGCTGACCACCTTCATAATTGATCTGATTTTTTTAATGTATCTGGCCATAAGTATCCGATTCCTGATTCGAGCCTAAGTATCTGTTCCCGTTCATGATTTAAAAACAGTACGCCGGAGCTGCACAAAAGCCACCGAAAGATTCAACTTCATCAGGATGGCAAATATCCTTACCCGTTGTCCAAATGAAAACCCATCAGACAACTCCCCTGCATACCTGGTTAATCGGTAGAAAGGTAACAGCATCTCAATCAGATGGTTTCTGAACTCTCTGTACGCCGATGAACCCCTGCTGATCCCCTTGACTCCGAACAGCGCATATCCGTCTTTTGTCCGGTTTATCTTACCCATGCTGGCAAGATACAAATCTACCGCCCAGTCGGCAGCAATGAAGGATTGTCCGATCACGCCACAGCCTCGCAACACATCAGTGCGTATCAGGGAATAGAATATCCCATGTGAAAGCCAGCAATGATCAAAGAACTGCAGGAATCGTTCGAATTTCTCCCCATCCAGAGCAAACTTTACCAGTTCCTGCTGATCCAGAGGATGGTCATCAAATCCGTTCGGGCTTGTCGAAGCAACATATTCAGGATTCAGGGTCAGGAAATTGAGATTCACCTCGATAAAATCCGGCGAACGCACATCATCACAGGCAGCCCACATAAAATATTCACTGCAAGCCTCATCCAGAACAGCCTTGAAATTTGCCGCCGCTCCGATATTAGCTGGCTGCCGCAAGTACCTGATTCGTCTGTCCCGTGCTGCATACTCCCGGCAGATACGCTCCGTTCCGTCCGTAGATGCATTGTCGGAGATAATCAATTCAAAATCGGCAAATGACTGTCCCAGAATTGAATCCAGAGCCGAGCTTATAAATTGTTCACCATTAAACACTGGCATACCGATGCCAACTTTGGGTGCAGCTTCTGTTTTAGTCACTATTGATACTCCGCCACTCCCGTAAAAATATGAGAGTCTGTTTGATATTGCATCTTTACAATGGAGGGAGTACTAAAGCCGCTTCAGCCATGCCCCCGGCCAGTGGGTAATATTTTTCGACAGGCCACTTTCATTAAATGGCCATGCAGGCTGCTCAACGACGAACTCCGGGTGGGCTTCTGCAAACTCTTCTGCTGCCGCTGTCGGATGATTCCAGACCCAGTCAGCTTCACCTCTGGGAACATCATAAAGATCCTTCATGCTGCCATCGGTTGCAACAATATATGAGCCTGTCGTCACAAGGTCATGATATGCCTGAAGTTCATCTGCCACATGCTGTTTGGTGTGATTGGAATCAAGAATGACAAGCACGGTTTCGCCCGGTTTAACCAGCGATTTGACGTGAGCAACAATATCCGGATCAGTGGAGCTTCCCTCAATCATTGTTATGAGATCAAACATCTCATGTTCCTCAACGGCCTTACGGTTGTGGGGCCGGATCTCAAGATCAACACCAACCACTCTGCCCTTCCCCATGGCCTTACAAAGACTTGCGTAATAAATCAGAGATCCGCCATGCGCGATGCCGGTCTCAATAATGACGTCTGGTTTGACACGATAAATTACTTCCTGTGTGCGGATCATATCTTCCGGCAGCTGAATAATCGGCCGCCCCATCCAGCTGAAGCTGTAAACATATTTCTGATTCCACCCTACCTTCGCCCACTGGTCGGAAATGAGTTCAAACGCTTCATCTGAATACAAATCCAGTGTTGTCTGCACCTCCTTGTCATCGACTGAAAGTTTCTTCAGGTCTGTATCTATTGTTATTTTCATCTACCTCTCCAATCTTTAACTGGTTTCAACATGAATCAGTTTTTCTTTTCCACCACTTTATACTATCGGCTATACCAGTCTCCAGCGTAAAATGAGGAGTCCAGCCCAGACCATCACGTAACCGGCCCGTATCCGCAGTCAACACGGCCGGGTCGTCAGGGCGGTTCGGCAAAGCACCGAATTCAATGCAGCCGTCTCCCCCGATCTGCCTCATGATCGTTTCGCCGATCTCTTTGAGCCTACATGACTCTCCGGAAGCAATGTTTACTGCGCCTGTCAGGTCACTTTTCAGCAGAGTAACAAAGGCAGAGGCAACGTCTTCGACATGCATGAAGTCCCGCACCTGACTTCCATCTGAACAAGGCACAGTTTCCTGCCGCAACAGACCATTGATGACAGCAGGCACAAAACGACTGTCCGCTTCACCCGGCCCATAGAGAAAGAAGATACGTCCCCATGCAAAACTAACACTGTTTTGCGCGCAGTATGCTTCTGCAACCTGATGCAGCGCATGCTTGCTTGTTCCATACAGGGTGGCCGGAGTGCATGCGGTTTCCAACTCAGAGCAGTGACCCTGACCCCAGTCATATTCCGCACAGCTTCCAGCCATGAGTACGCGCTGGCCGCCGTGACTGACAAAGCTGCTGAGAAGATTCAGGCTGCATGCTACCCACTGCAGATTTTCAGCAGCATGCCAGAACTTGCCATGCCCGGTATACCAGGCCAGATGCAGAAGATGTGTGGCCTGCAGTTCTTGTAGCAACGCATCCACAGCCGGGTAGTCCATCAAATCAACCTGATGCCAGATTGCCCCATCAATTTGGGTGGCCTCACCCCGCAAAGAGAGGGCGTGCACCTCGAAGCCGGCATTGATCAGAAAGGGTAATGTGTGGCGTCCGATAAAACCATCCGCACCACTTACAATCACTCGCTTCATATCACAAAATCCGGATAGCCACGATCCTTCTTCGAAACACAGCGCGGTTCATCAGGCCAATCGATGGCAATAGCCGGATCATCCCAGCGGATACCCGCAGCACTATCCGGAACAAACCATGAGGACATCTGGTACAAGACTTCAGTATCATCGGTAAGTGTCAAAAACCCGTGCGCAAAGCCCTCGGGAATATACAGCGCCTTTCTGTTTTCTTCATTCAGTTCAACACCCTGCCATCGGCAGTAAGTGGGAGAGTCAGGACGCAAATCAATGATCACATCGAAAATAGAACCGCGCACACAACGCACAAGCTTCGCCTCTTCATGTGGGGGGAGTTGAAAATGCATCCCCCTGAGCGTCCCTTTTTTATCATTATAGGAGATATTACACTGCACCAGAGCCGGATTCAGTCCACGCGACTCAAACTCTCTGCTGCACCAGCTACGGGCAAAGAAGCCGCGTTCATCTCTAACTACTTCAGGCAGAACAACATATGCACCTGATAATGGAGTCTCCTCAAAAATCATTTAAAAACTTTCACCTCAGGAATTGGAACAACAAACTTTCCTCCCCAGTCTCGAACAGCTGCCATCTGGTCCATAATTTCGGACCTGAGATTCCATGGAAGAATCAGTATATAATCCGGTTTCTCCTCCATAATTTTCTCCGGGGAGAAGATCGGGATATGCGTTCCCGGCAGATACTTTCCCTGTTTGAATGGATTCAGATCAACTGTAAATTCAATAAATTCTGAACCGATTCCGCAGTAGTTAAGCAGCGTATTCCCTTTTGCGGGAGCTCCATATCCAGCCACCCGCTTACCACTCTGTCTGGCATTAATCAGAAACTGAAGGAGTTTTAATTTTGTTTCCACAACCCGGGCAGAAAATGCTTCATATGTTGCCATTTCCTTTAAGCCCGCATTGATTTCCATCTCTCTGACTTCATTAACACTATTCTCAATAATCTTTGAATTATCTTCTGTGTGTCTGGCAAAAATACGTATAGAGCCGCCATGGGTTGAAAGCTCTTCAACATCAAAAATGGTTAATCCATGATGAGCAAAAACCTTTTCAACTGTTATCAGTGACAGATATGAGAAGTGTTCATGATATATCTGATCGAACTGGACATTCTCCACCTGACGCAACAAATGAGGGAACTCCATGGTTATCACGCCATGCGCCTTCAATGCGATCTTAAGGCCGGCAACAAAGTCATTCAGGTCCGGCACATGCGCCAATACGTTGTTTCCCAAAAGCAGATCAGCCTGCTTCTTTTCAGCAACTAATTCCCTGGCTGTCAGAACGCCAAAGAACTTCACCCACGTTGGAATCCCCTTTTTTTCTGCCACCTGAGCCACATTAGCAGAAGGCTCAATGCCAAGAACCGGAATGCCTGCAGCCAGGAAATATTGAAGGAGATATCCATCATTACTGGCAATTTCAACAACCTGGCTGGATGCGTCAAAGCCGAACCGTTTGATCATACTCTCTGTATATTTCCTGGAGTGCTCCAGCCAGCTCTCGGAGTAGGATGAGAAATAAGCATATTCATCGTTAAATATATCCTCAGGACTTTCGTACTCCTGTAACTGCACCAGATAGCAGGATGAACAAACCTGCGCATGAAGAGGATAATAAGGCTCCATATTCTGCAACTGCTCTTTTTCCAGGTTGGCATTCGAGATTGGTGACTCACCCAGATCACAAAATGTCACGCTCAACTCCTGACCGCAAAAACGACACTTTCCACTCATGTTGTAACCATCCCCTGAAACTCTTTGAGCTGTTCCTGTGACAGTAAAATCACATCACCGTTCTCATAATAACAGCGATACCAATCGGCAATCCACGCCATCGCCTGCTCCAGCTGAACTGCCGGCTGCCAGTTCAGTTCACGTCTGGCCTTACTGCAATCCAGCCTGAGCAGGTGGGCTTCATGAAGATTGTTTGCATCCGGCCTGACATGCCATTCCGCATTGCCCCATGTGCTGACAAACTGTTTAACAATCCAGGCAACGTTGTGGGCATCCTCATCTTCCGGCCCAAAATTCCACGCCTGAGAATATTTTCCCGGGTGACGGTCCATATGCTCCAATAGCAGCAGATATCCGTGCAGCGCTTCAAACACATACTGCCAGGGTCTCACTGCATCCGGGTTACGGATAGTAACGCTCTGACCGGCCATAAATGCACGCACCATATCCGGAATTAACCTGTCTTCTGACCAGTCACCTCCACCAATGACGTTCCCGGCCCGTGCCGTTGCCAGGGCCACCTTATTACCAGCATCAAAAAAGCTCTGCCTGTAGGCAGCCACCACCAGTTCGGTGCACCCTTTACTGTTCGAATAAGGATCATGTCCCCCCATGGGCTCGTCTTCCCTGTACCCGGCATCACGCTCCCGGTTTTCATAACACTTGTCACTGGTGACCACCAAAACGCTGCGTACCGAATCACAGCTACGGACTGCTTCCAGCAGGTTGACGGTTCCCATTACATTGACTTCATAGGTTTCAACCGGATGTTGATAGGAATAGCGCACCAGAGCCTGCGCCGCCATATGAATCACTACTTCAGGCCTTGCCTCTGACATTGCCCTTGCCAGCCCTTCACGTTCGCGGATGTCACCAATAACAGAGTTCATGCCACCGGCAACATCAGCAACTTCAAAAAGAGATGGCGTTGTCGCAGGGTCCAGCGCATAACCGGTAACCTCAGCGCCCAGCTGTTTCAGCCACAGGCAGAGCCAACTGCCTTTAAATCCGGTATGACCGGTAATAAAAACCCGCCGCCCCTTCCAGAACAATGGATTCATTACCAGACCTTCCAGGGCGCCTTGCCTGAGGCCCACAGCTCCTCTAAATGGGTTTTGTCACGGAGGGTGTCCATGGGATGCCAGAAACCATCGTGGCGAAAAGCAGACAGCTCTCCTTCTCCGGCCAGCTTCTGCAACGGATCCTTCTCCCAGACCGTCGCGTCATCCCTGATATACTCCAGCACGCGGGGCGACAGAACAAAAAATCCACCGTTAATCCACGATCCGTCCCCCTGCGGTTTCTCTTCGAAAGCGCGGATTTTATGACCGTTGACATCGAGAGAGCCGAACCGGCCGGGCGGCTGAACGGCCGTCACAGTCGCCAGCGTGCCGTTGTGCCTGTGAAATTCGATCAGCTTCCCGATATCGACGTTGGTCAAGCCATCGCCATAGGTAAAACAGAAATCACCGTCATCGAGATAGGATGCGATGCGCTTGAGCCGGCCGCCAGTCGATGTTGCATCACCGGTGTCGACAAGCGTGACCTTCCACGGCTCCGACGCATTCTGGTGCACCTGCATGGAATTATCATTCATATCGAATGTAACGTCTGATGTATGCAGGAAATAGTTGGCGAAGTACTCCTTGATCAGATAACCCTTGTAGCCCAGGCAGATGATAAAGTCGTTAATCCCGTAAGAGCTGTAGCTCTTCATGATATGCCACAGAATCGGCTTGCCGCCAATCTCGATCATCGGCTTGGGCTTCAGGTGCGTCTCTTCGCTGATTCTCGTTCCAAGGCCTCCGGCCAGAATAACTGCTTTCACTCTCTTGCCCCCATATGTAGATGGTTTAAGCGGAAGTCGCCGGAGTCGATAAACCGCTCCAGCGTTTCACTGATATTGCGATGTTTTTCCTCTGTCCACTCACGCAACCATATCCCGTAGACACCGGAAGTGAACTGTCCGTTGTAACCTCCAAGCCCTCCGATCATTTTCCGGTAGTTTGCAAACAGCCGATTTTCGGTATTATATATAATCTTCATAGAATAGTCCTAAGCTCTCCCTTCACACAGGCAAGCTCAAGCGCATCCAGAAAAAACTGCCTTCAAACAGAGTCTATCTACATACACCTTCATGTCCCACCCCAAGCTTCCGTGTCAAACAATACTCTTTGGATTTTTCAAAGCGCTCCAAAGTATCCAGAATGGCCTGATGCTTGGCCGGAGAAAATTCTGCTAGAAAACAGTTGTAGCTGATAGACTCAAGTTGCCGTACATGCCCGCCAATGGTTTGAATAAACGCTTTGTAATCGTCATACAGCCAGTCATCAAAGGAATTGATAAACCTGCAATAATAATATTCATAAACTTTTTTGATATCGATTGCGATTTTCTGGTTTTTCAGATCAAGCAATATCTTCTCATACTCATCAACTGTCTGAGGATGAATATTGAAATTGTATGCGACATGGGGATTGCACATTGATGCATTAATGACAGTCACGCCCTGAGCTGCATATTCAAACCCGAGGGTGCCATAGACAGTCAAAGCGAAGTCTATCCCCTCTTCAATAATTTGGTGGTGTGATGTGTTCGCCGGAATAAGCCTGAACTTCGAGTATTTTTTCAGAAAGCCATTGATCACATCCATGTTCCCCGGAAGAAAGTCCGGATGGGTCTTGATATACCAGTCGTAATCGGTTCTTTCTGAAATGTCCCCTAAAAAAGATAACCACTCATAGAAGTCCGGGAAAAGATTAATCCCATAGGGGTGCGGACTATCAAAAAAACAGTGAGTGGCAATCAGGATTTTAACCCTGGAGCTCTCTGCAATCACCCGTTCCCCTCCGTCAACCGATGCATATGCGGACTGTGTCGAATAGTGCATATCGACACCGATATGTCCCGAGAAACGCAGGGTCAGGCGTTTTTCAGCCTCGGCATACGCATTGTTTCTTTCCTCAGAAGACAACTCGGAAAACCACTTTGGATAGTCACAAAATTCATTATAAGCTCGGTAGTTATGACTATCGGTAATGTAATAAAGTCTCTGAGCTGTTGCCTGATAGACGGGGATTGACCGATGGACAGCAACTCTTAAAATTATTGCATTCCATGAGTAAACGCAGTGGCTAACGATAACGGCTGCAACCTGATGCTTCTCAAAATATCGTTTCCAGTAGAGGTATAGACTCAGCCCCTCCTTTAACGTCTTCTTGAACTCCTCGCTGGTCAGATCAATGGTGGGAATCAGATACTGTCGAAGATGTGTATCGTATACCAGATCACCTATTGGCACCCCTTCAACACTTAAATTTTCCACATCCCTTTTTGTTTTAAGGTTTGGATAAGTTTGTTTGAACAGCTTTTCAGCATCGTCTCGCACTCCCCTGTCCGAGTAAAATATGAATCCAGCGTTGAATGACTCGTAAATTTTTCGGATAGCCCTCGACAGAAACAACCGCTTTCTCCCTGAGTACACGGTAATACTGGAGTCATGCTTCTTAGCCAGAAAAGTCGCAACATAGCTGATCGCAACAATACTGCTGGCAACAACATTCTCTTCCACAAGAATCTCACCTGTCGGCTGCTTCGGAGCTGATTCTTTCCAAATCACCCTGTTATGGCGAACAAACGCTTGTTCGTCTCTATCGAGAAATAGTCCCTTGAGAAATGATATAACTTTTTTCATTGGTTTATTTAAGATCTGTTGTGTCGAGAAAATTTTCTATTCCGGAAACCGGGAGACTTTTCGGCTTTGCTCCCTCAAGGTTGCAATAAAACACTCTCTTCCCGCCAATTCTTGCAATAATAAGTGCCATGCTATTCATTCCAACAATCCAGTTGGCCCAGACACAATCTTCAATCAGGGACGTATCAGGAGAAAGTTCGACATTGACAGTTCTGCCGCTCCTCAGGAATTGTGAATATTTATCCTGGCTCTCTGCCGGATGAGGCCGCAATCGGACCGATACAGCATCCGACTTGCCGATAATATTCTCCAGATGGTCAAAAAACAGTTCCAGACTGCGATACTCAATCAACTCTCCGGACGGGAGTTTTCTTCCTGACTCGGCAATGGCTTCACAAACATAGAGAATACGCCACTCACCACTATTGTCAGTAACGGTATCCAGTTTTTCAAACGCCTCTTTAACATCCAAAAAATACGGATTAGGGATGAGCCTGACTATCTCGTCGGGAAAGTATGATCGGGCCATTTGACAGGCATCATCGTCTCCGACCCAAATCTCATCAGGAAAAATATACTCGTCACCCTGCTGAAATCTTGGAAGATAATTGCACCAGTGGTCCAGAAATGAAGCTGTTGGGGTGCCGTATAATTTCCCTGCCCTGACAGCCCTCTTTTCCAGGTCGGATGCCCAGCCTGTCCCGGTAAGTATTAAATCAAATGCTGCAACGGCAGCACTGCTCAACACATCGGCATCAACCAGTTTGATCGCTCCCAGTTTTCGTTTAAAAACATGGGTTGCCGGCCCCTCCAGCAAAAAAGAGCATTCAGGCCCTCTGTTTCTAAGAACCCAGGATGATACAACTTCTGCCCCTCCGGCATCATGGCAGACGACAAGAATATTGTGCAAACTATTTAGCTGAAGAATCGAATTCCCCCTTAAGCAATCCGAATTCGACCGCATCCACAAACGCACCATTCTCAAACAGTGCTTGTCGACGAATACCTTCCTGTCTCATTCCGAGCTTTTTAGCCAGATGCAGCAATCCGACATTGTTCTCTGACGTGCCGCAGTGAATTCGATTTAACCCCAGCTTCCTGAAGCCGTGAGAAAACAGAACCCTTGCTGCCTCATAAGCGTAGCCCTTACCCCAGCATGATTTATCGCCAATAATAATAGCAAACTCGGCAGACCTGTTAACCGGGTCAATCGACTGAAGAGTTATGTTACCGATATGCTTCCCTCTCTCTTTCTCGATAATAGCCCATACAAGATGAGCTTCCGACGTCTGAAGCATATCAATATAGTTCTGTAACTTTTGGCGTGTGCTCGGAAAGCGGCCATGAGAGTTGAAACGACAGACTTCCTGGTCATCAAACCAGTGAAGATAGGGGCCATCGATATCTTCCTCGCAAAGTCCGCGAAACCTTAAGTGTTCAGATTCGTACATATAACTTGTCATAGTGAATCCATATTCCGCCAGACCTTTTGAAACGCCTCGGTGATTGATGCGATATCCTCATCAGAATAATCGAACAGACACATCGGCAACACCAAAAAGGTTTGATCATGGAGCTTCTCAGCAACGGGACAAATTCCTTTGGCGTAGCTTACTGATCCCTCCGGATCAAAAACACTCCATGGAAAACCGTGGTTTCCATAAGCAGTTTTTTTCTGATACATAGGTAACAGGTGAATGTTCTGATAGCCACCTCCGATCCTTACTCCTTCGGCACGCAAGGCCTCCAGCAGCCGGGCCCTGGGGACAGCCGTCTCTTCAGGGTCATATATCAGCGGATAGACGTAGAATACGTGCGAACAGCCATCCAGTACTCGTGGTGTCTGTAAACCTGGCAAACCTGCAAGACCATGAGTCAACTTTACTGCCCTGTCAGTAATTATACTGATTTGGCCATCCAGCTTCTTTAACTGTTCAATACCTATGGCAGCCTCAATCTCTCCCAGTCTGAAATTAAAACCGATCATATTGGTTATATCCGATACGCCTTTACCTTCAACAACGGCCTCACCATGATTCCTGATAAGCTGCAATCGTTCGGCAAGGTCATCATTGTCTGTAACACACATGCCACCTTCACCTGTATGGATATGCTTATGATAATTCAAACTGAAGACCCCGATATCCGCAATCGTGCCCACATACCGTTCACCATATAGAGCCCCTGGTGCCTGGGCTGCATCTTCGATCACCTTAAGCCCGTGTTCACGGGCAATTCCCATAATTTCATCAAGCCTGGCTGCATGTCCAAAAATATCAGTAACAATAATGGCTTTTGTTTTTGGTGTAATACACTTCCTGATTGACTCCGGATCAAGATTGAACGTCTCTTTTTCAATATCTGCGAACACCGGAATAGCATTCCATACCAGGATTGAAGTAGCGGTCGCACACATCGTCCATGGACTTACGATTATCTGATCGCCCGGTTCTATACCAATTGCACCCACAGCAGCAATTAAACCAGATGTATTGGAGTTGACTGAAATGGCATGCCTGACGCCAAAATAATCTCTCCAAGCCTCTTCAAATTCACGAACCTTGTCACCGCCGTAAAAATCTTCATCCCAACAACCGAGGAACCTTGAGAGCACCCCTCCCTCAACAACTCTCCTGGCTGCATCAACCTCTTCTGCACCAATGCTGTTATAACGCTCTATCGGCCTGTTAACCGACTTCTTCCCACCAAACAGCACCAGATCATTAGCCATTGTCCATCACCTCTTTGCCCATCAGAGCCAGATTCTCAGTAATTTCCAGAGTCTTCAATGCACTCAATGCGTCGCCTTTCACACCTCTGTTCTGCACGGCAGCAATAAGAGTCGAAAGCACATCTGCCATAGCAGTAGCCAACCCTGTCTCATATGTCTCCGCCACTCCAAGAACCTTATGACCACTTGCCTGCGGGGTATCAAGAACCGTTCTGATATTCAGCTTCCGGCCAAATTCATCCAGAGATATCTGCCCTCGCTCTGTGAATAGTGTCAGGGTAAAATGGGAAAAATCGCGCTCATCCAGTCCGATCAAATAGACAGGAACAGCTCCAAACATCAGGCATGCGTCTACGGTCGGGTCGTCCGGGAAATGATCTACAAAGGCATGAGAAACGTGGAACCGCTCAGGCTCACCCAACCAATCGAGCAAAAGGTGCATGGCATGGGAACCATTGTGCATGATCCCTTTCGTATAACTGGCAACGGCCTTTTTAATCGTACCGAACTCGCCATCCAGCAATCTTTTTTTCAGTCTCAGATACTCCCCGCAATAACTCCGCATATAATTAACCAGCAACGAAACGTTTGCTTCATGATATCGATCCAATAACCCGGAACATCCCTCTGACTTCGTCGCCAGTGGTTTTTCACACCAGACACCCCGTATAGAGGGAAAGTCGAGGCACATTTCCAGCAACTCAAAGTGCATCTCATCCGGTGCACATATACTGACAATATCGGGCTCAATACTGCGCAGCATCTCCCTTACATCCGTAAAGGAATGAGGAACGTCCCAAACCTGGCAAAACTTTTGAACGACTTCCCTGTCAGAATCACAGGCTGCTAAAAGATCGACCCGGTCATCCAGAGCATATGCTTTTGCATGTGTTCTGATTTCAGAGCTGGCATCTGCATGATCGTATCCTCCAGCAACCCAGCCACAACCGACAATCACTGCCCGGAGAGGTGCATTACAACGAGACTTTTTTCTGTTCGACTTCTGCATTTATTAGCGCCAGCTCAGGACGGCTCTCAAAAAGCTTTAGGATATCCTTAAGACGGAAATCGGGTTTATCTTTATAGAGAGCTTCGTAGATATTTTTGATAAGTTCAAAATCCTCAGGGGTGTCCAGATCAAATCGCAGATCAGGCCTGTTCAATTCGCTGACTGCAGCCATGCGGTAGACTTTATATCGTTCTGGCTGGCTGTAGATCGGCAACGATACGTGCTCTCTCGCTGAGGGATTGTCCGGAAACTCACGATCCACCTCGGCAAGAATAGAAACAGGAAAGATTTGTACTGCGGTTCCGGATGGAAAATTGGCAGCCGGAACGACTCCGTAATCCATTTGCAGACGGAAAAAGTCATCAATGCACTGCTCCGCCAACCCGGGATCAAGAAGCGGACAGTCACCTGTAATCTCTACAATATAGTCGGCCGAAAATGTCTTGGCAGCACCAAGCACCCTGCCCAACACATCATGCTCACTTCCTCTATAACAGCCTACGCCAATATCTTTAGCTAACGCATGCACAGGATCATCTGAATCATTCCATGTAGTGGCCACAACCACTTCGTCAACTTGCGGAATCCTGTTAACACGCTCAATAAGAAGCTCCAGCATTGGCTTTCCGCACACATGAAGAAGAACTTTGCCGGGCAACCTGGATGAGGTCATTCTTGCCTCGATAATTGCAACGATTCTGCTCATACAAAAAGCTCTCTGGATACCGGGGTGCCCCTCTCAATGTCTTTTACCGCCCTCTTGCCGAGAATCTCTTTGAGATATTTTGGCGCAAGCCCCCTGGCAGGGCGAATCGAGCGAATATTCTCCAACGTGGCCGGATCACCTGCTTTCATCTCCTGAATCACGTAGAGTGACCGCCGCTTGTTGCGGGCATTGTGTTCGGCACCAACAGGGCCGATGTGCGCCTCGCCTGCTGCCTGCCAGGCCCGGTTGGCTTCGACCACCAGTTGTGCCATCTCTTCAGGCTCCATAGAGAAGGCACTGTCGACGCCTCCCTCGCTCCGGCTGTCGGTAAAGTGTTTTTCAATCACTGAAGCCCCATAGGCAACCGAGGCGATAGCAACACCGATGCCCAGGGTATGGTCGGACAAACCGACAGGACAGCCATAACGCTCCCGAAGCAGAGGAATGGCACGCAGATTGGCATCCTTCGGTGGTGCCGGGTAGGCACTGGTGCATTTGAGCAGCACCAGGTCTTTACAGCCATTGTCCCTTGCCGCCTGAACAGCTTCGTCAATCTCCTCCAGCGTAGCCATACCTGTCGACATGATTACCGGTTTTCCTGTCGCTGCCACTCGCTCAATCAACGGCAGGTCAACAATCTCGAACGATGCGATTTTATAAAGCGGAACATCAAGCTCCTCGAGGAACTCGACCGCATCATGATCAAACGGAGTACTGAAGGCGATAATCCCCAGTTCTCTGCAAAGGTCAAAAACCGGCCCGTGCCACGCCCTCGGTGTAGATGCCTGCTGATAAAGCTCATAAAGTTTCTTCCCGCGCCATGCACTGTCCGGATTGGCCATAAAGTCATCTTTAGCCATGTCGAGCGTCATGCTGTCGGCAGTGAAGGTCTGCAGCTTCAGTGCATCTACTCCGGCCCTGGCGGCCAGACGGACAATCTCCAGTGCTTTTTCCAGTGAGCCGTTGTGGTTACCCGACAGCTCCGCTATTACGAAAGGAGGCGTGCCTTCACCAAGCATGCCGATGATATCTGTTGCGGTGCTACTTTCCGTCATCTCTGTCCCAATCACCCTTTTTCCCTGGCAAATTGCATCAGGTGCCTACGGTGACGGATGGCAAAATTTCCTGATACAGCTTCACCGGGGAGGACATCTTCAACAACAATACTACCTGCCTTCACCTGTGCTTTTTCACCCAGCCTCACATACTCCCTGATCACCGAAGATGTGCCGATATGAACCTCATCATCGAGCCGTGCTCCCCGGGCAATCACGCAGTTACCCGACACCACACAGTTCTTTCCCAGCACAGCATCATGGCCGATATTGGATGCGATCCCGATGATTGAGTGGTCTCCAACAACAGTCAGCTGACTCGGGTGAATCGATTTCACAACGACAGCATTACTGAGCAGCGTTACCCCTGTGCCGATTACCACCCCTCCTCCATGGCGTATGGTTTCATTCACGCCACAGTTGGAGATATAGAGAATCCCTTCCGAGCCAACGATCGCTCCGGCATCAATGAAAGCATTATCGCCAATCGTTACGCCGTCACATATCACCACATTTTCGTTAATGGTCACGCCGCAACCGATACGGCACCTGTCTGAAATGCGGGCCGTTGGGTGAATGCTGCAGCCTTCACCAACATCCCCCTGCACCCTGTAAACACCGGTACCGCTTTCGATCAGCCTTCTGTGCAACAGGTAAAATGCAAGCCTTGGCTCAGACTCGATCACCACCCCCTTGGCAGCATCTGCATAACCGGCAAGTGACTCACTGGTAACGATGCAGCTCACATGCGCGTTGGCATTGGCCATATGGATATACTGAATGGACTCACAGTAGACCAGCAGTCCGGAGTGCCGGCATGCCGCATGCCCGAGCATTTCGAAATCACCATTACGAAGCAGTGCTTCCCTGTCGAAGTAGTCGCTGAGTTTCAAGTCATCCCCTTGCTGTCTCTTAGCCCTGCTGCCTGGCTATATACGCTGCGATCGAACGCAGGCTGACAAGCTTGTCCACAACTTCGTCGGGAACTTCTACACCGAACTTCTCCTGGGCTTCCAGAAGAACCGACATTGTATCCAGCGAATCAATTCCGATCTCCCCCATCGGACGATCATAATCCTCTTCCGAAGAGAGCACCGCAGACGGGACAACGCTGAGCACAAGCTCCCCGAGTTCAATTAACACCTTTGATTCATCGCTCATATCATCCTCTCACCACTTTTAGGAAACCTCTGAATAACTACATCCATGTAGTTATTCAGTACGCAAAGACAAAAATGCGGTTTTGCCTTTGCTTACAAATCAGTCACTTACATTCCCGATTTGGCAGGCCATCCATGGCCTGCACGGGTACTCTGAGTTTTGCAGAGTATCCCTAGTCTCGGACAGCCAGACAGCTTGCCCATGACAGGCCGAGGCCGAATCCGCTCATGACGACAGTCTGCTTTCCCTTCTCTTTAAAAACCTGCTCCAGCAGCAGAGGGATCGAAGAAGAGACCGTGTTTCCGAACTGTTCCATGTTCACGGGAACCTGTTCCGGCATCAGCCCCATTTTCTTTTGCAGGTTATCGACAATGAACTTGCTTCCCTGATGAAAAAGAAACAGGTCCACATCCTTTTTATCCAGCCCCGACATATCCAGCAGCCTGTCGACCTGCGGCGGAACATTCATCAGCGCGAAATTAAAAACTGCTCTGCCGTTCATGAATAACGAACCGTCGGCATTATGCAGCGCATCCCGTCCGATGCCACGAGTCTGGAAAACAAAACGGCCAAGCAAGAAACCGTCTCCGGAATCTGTGCCGCTTTTCAATACAGTGACTGTCGCCGCATCACCGAAAAGCATGGCCGTATTTTTATCATCCGGATCAATAATCTTTGAATACGGGTCGGCCGTAAACAGCAGCCCCGTCTCGAAGCCATTGCTCTCCATGAACGACTGGAGAATGGAAAGGGAGTAAACATATCCCGAGCAGCCCAGTGCAATATCGAAGCAGGCGCAATCTTCTTCCAGGCCGAGTTTGCCATGAACAATTGCCGAGACATGCGGAATACCACCACCATCAGGGTTCTGTGTACAAACCACAACGCAATCGATATGCGCAGGGCGCAACTTTTCCGGCAATGCATGAAATGCCTTTACACACATATCCGATGGCTCTTCCGACCCATCCATCCTGGAAACCTGCCGGACACCAAGCTTGTTGAGGATAAAATCACTGTCTACGCCGAACTTTTCCTGCTTCTGGAGATTGTCTTCAAACAGGTCGGGAATATAGCTTGCTATCGCAGTTATTCGGGCCATTCGGAAACCATTGAAAAGTATATTTTTCCTATCGGCTCACCATCGGAAAGAACTGCCGACTGCGTCAGTCTGGTGCCGATACTTTTCTGAATTTGAACACCCAGTTTTCCACAGTCACCATCTGTCAGCAACCGGTCAAGGTCCAGTCGGGTAAAGACCCACTTTCCGCTTGCCTCAGGGTATTCCTGCTGATGCAGATGCTTGGTAATCGCCACCAGAATTTCGATCGGGTGAAACGGAACCCTGGAGATCATGGCTACCGATCGGTCATCACCGGTTCGACACTGGTCAATAATCTGATCTTCAGGGAAAGGCAGTCGGTCAACCACCTCATCCCCGGACTCAACAAGCCATCCGTGTATCCCTGTTGAAGTGGACAGCTCAATTACACCGGCCTCCGGTTTGCTCACAGGGCCTGAATCAAGCGTATAAACAAAATCACACCGGCTCTTTGCGAAGGCATGAATAACCATCCTGAAAGAGCCTGCCACGCGTTCAGGAAAGGCTTCAGAGAGATAGTCGGTCACGCTCTGGTAGGCACTTGTTCCGTGTATATAGTTCCGATCTCCCTTATACTCAAAATCAAGAGGTACCCTGATGATCCCGGGCTTCGATTCAGGCATTGGCAACTGCCATTTTTCCGAGCATCTGTTCCGCCACGCGTTCTACCCCCTGTCCATCAACAATTTCCATACCATGCCGGGACAACTCCGCCCGCCTGTTCTTATCTCTGACAAGAGCAAGAAAATGGTAAATGAAATCCTCCTTGGTCAGTTGGCTGGAATCGCCCAAATCTACAGAAACGCCAAGAGAGCGCCAAGCCTTGATGTTTGCTCGCTGATTATCTGCCAGACAGACCATTAATGCAGGCAGACCCATGAAAGCCGCCTCAAATGTCGTCATTCCTCCGGATATCACCGCCATGTCGCACTCCGACATTGCGCCGGCCATATCCGGTTCATCAACACTCACATGGACACGCCCATCCCCGTAACAATCTGCCCATGAGGATATTCGGTCTGCAGAAGGATTTGCACGCCCCACAACAGCAGTAATCGCTCCCGTCCAGCCCGACTCCCTGATCGCATTCAGGCAGAACAGTGTCATACCCTGATCATCCCCTCCTCCGAAAGAGAGCAGAACCCGGCGGACATCTCCGTGTGATCTGGTTGCACCTCGATGAGCCATGAAGTCCGGGCGAAGAATCGCATATTTCGGTCCGAGCAGAAAATGTGTTGCAGGGTTCTGCCGCCGGAGAACATAGCTTTCCATTTCGGCAGCAGGACTCATCGACAATACCCAGTCAGCCCATAGCGGCCGATCAGCAAAACCATCAAATTGCAGCCAGCGCCGTCCCGCGTGCCGCAAAGCCAACTGATAGGATTCCGAAATATTATAAAAATCAAGAACAAGCAGTTCTGCGCCAACCTCTTCTGCCAGGCCTGCCAGAAAGGCTGCATCCTCCATGGAGCCCGCCTTTGTGGTCGTGACATGCCACCGGTCAATTGAGTCGGCATGCCTGCCATGCATATCCGGGCGACCATTGGAGGAGAGCACCCAGACAGCAAGGCCATACTTTTTCAATTCCCCGGCAAGCGTCAGACAGCGCATCAGATGACCAAATCCGATCTTTTCCGAATATTCACAACGAATAAGACAAGTTTTATCTAACATCAGTCCCTTATACATGCTCAATGGTCAGACAAAATAGGATTTGCTTTTTTGTTTGATCACAAGATCAGGAGAGCTTCCAAAAACAATAGAACAGGAGGGAATATTTGCATCCTTGATATAGGTGTTCGCCGCAATGATAACATGATCGCCGATCTCACAATCTCCAACAATCTTCGAACCAGACATCATTCTGACATCTCTTCCTATTGAAGGATAAATACCTTTGTTATTCCCTACCGTACACCCCTGCGAAAAAGAAAAGCCCTCACCATATTTTGCACGCCCAAGAACTGCTCCAACCGGATGATCCAGGAAAAATGCGTCTGGCATTTCAATTTCATAGAACAGATCCAGGCCGTTTAGAACCTTATTCAGATAATAAACACGATCTGAAAGCGTACTGCTCCCACTGACTTCCCTATAGATCGTGTTTGAAAGAAAATAGAGAAAAATTGCATATTGACCGCTATGAAAGGGATTGAAATAGATCTCTCCATCCCTGACATAATACTTGCTTCGCACTCTTGTTTCAGAAAAGCAGCACTCACTGCGTTGCAGTGCAATAGCGACTGCCCGTTTAAGCAGCGGGCCTTCATGCTGCGGGTCAAAGACAAAAAGAGTTCCCAACTGCCTTGCCACCAAAGCTTCGATATCACTAACAGGCATCTCCAGTCTCATATAGTATTCTCTCCTCAGTTCACACCCTGCACGTGGAGGCATTTTGTACTGTCTGGCTTCAGGTCAATCGTTTAAACCCCTGAGTCGAAGGCATACCCTTTAGTCTGCTTTCGATATCACCGGACCGTAGTGCATCCGCCAACTCCGTAAACGCCCCATCTGCTGCAGCAAGATACGCCTTCACATGTTCCTCAGTATGCGCATACATTGCATAGCAAAGCGTGCTGGCAAGAAATCCCTGCTCCAGCATGCATTGAATAAAAAGCGCCTTCAATAGCGGAGCACTCTCATGTTTGAATACGAAATGGCTCATTGGAGGCATTCCGCCCACTTCAATTTCTATACTGTTATTTTCTGCCACATGTTGCCAACCCTGGCGTACGCTATTTCCAATTCCGATCAGGTGTTGGCTAACATTTTCCGCCCGATGTTTTTTAATCATCGCCAGAGCAGCCGTCGACCCGCTTCTCTCCGTCCAGCAAGTGCTGCTTATGAATGACTTCTGAGCAGAAGACATTATATCCCCTTTGCCGATCACAGCCGCAATTGGGTAACCATTGCCTAACGCCTTGGAAAAAACCGCAATATCCGGCTCCAGCTGCAGCAACAGATGTGCTCCACCGGTATTGAGCCGAAAACCTGCGGAAATCTCATCAACAATAAGAACCGCTCCACTCTCATCTGCAAGTTCACGAACAGATGAGAGGAATTCCTCGCTGGGCTCTTTGTTTCGAATGGACTCGATGACGATTACTCCAATTTCTTTTCCATGGCTGGAAAAAATATCTCGCAGCTCCTGAGCATTATTGTAATGAAAGGGGAAAGCACTTCCTCTGAGCCCGGAAGGAACGCCATTCGGCTCCAGTCCCGGAAGAAGACAACCATCAAGTGCTGACGTTGAAGCAAGATTTGCTGCTAAATACCAGTCATGCCAACCATGGTATCCACAAAATGCAACTTTATCTTTTCCTGTATGGGCTCTCGCGATTCGAACAGCAACACTCATAGCTTCGCCGCCAGCACGGGTAAACCGGGCCATCTCAGCCCATGGATGTAATTCACACAGCAGTTCTGCCAACTCGACCTCTTCGACACAATTCAGCGAAGAGGCCACACCATTATGAATCGCCTCAATCACTGCCTGATCCACATCGTCATCGGCATATCCTAGAATTGTTGCGCCAATACCTCCGATACTCATGTCGACATATCTGTTGCCATCGAGGTCCCAGACCTCGGCACCTTTGGCCTTCTGATAGTACCCGGGCCACACTCCCTGCGAGAACATATCGGGCCGCTTGGATAAAAGTTGTGTCATACCCGGAATCAGCTTCTTGGCCTTTTCCTGCATTGCGAGACTCTTACTCAGTTTCATTCGAATTCCTCTTTAACCATTCCTGATCTTCGGCCAGAGATTTCAATAATCCCTCATTCCTGATAAAACGCGAATTGATTGATGCAATATCCTTTTTTTCTGACAGCAGCGAAACCACATCCTCGGATGTAAATGCGGGATTCTCCGGATAGAGCTCCTCATAAACCCGGACAACAAAATCATAGTCATCTTTCTCATCTACAGTCCATCTTAAATGAGAGCGATCACATGATGCTTCATATGAGCCGATTTTATATCTGCCCTCTGCCTGCCTGGCATAGGAGGTAACATGCTCACGATGCGATGGAAGCATCGCTTCACGCCATGACTCTTCCAGAACCGCCCTGCTGAAAACAGCGACGTCTAAACCGTCAGGAAATGTCGGACAGATACAGTTGGAGACAAAGTCATAATTTCCATCCACGTAGAAACGGATAACGTCATCAATCACTGCCGGATCTGTCAACGGACAATCTCCGGTCAATCTGACAATATGCTCAGCACCATGTTTTTTTGCAGCCTGATAATATCTGTCAAGAACATCATCCATACTGCCTCGAAAACAGGGTATGGAATTTTCCTCACACAACTTGCTGACAGGATTATCAGTTGCATCAGAAGTTGTCGCCACACACAACTTATCGATCAGCCTGCTTCTTGAAATCCGCTCAATCTGCCTGAGTAGCATAGGCACCCCCAGAACAGGTTTGAGTACCTTTCCGGGGAGCCGGGATGATGACATTCTCGCCTGAAGAATTGCCAGAATCATCACATTCAGCCTTTGAAGCCGAATGCAGAAGCTTTGTTGCTAGCGATAGACAGGCAGGCTCCCATCGCATCCGGGCAGAGGCTTAATAGATTAATGACACATTTTATCATAAGGCGCTTCAAACGTTCCATAGCGAGGGGTTTATGATCCTCTCATCTGTTAATGCAAAATCCCTAAAGTCCGCAAAATCAACTTTACTACGCCCTGCCACCTCTACAATCTCAACCAGCTGATCTAAATTATTCACTCCGCACAACACCACATCCACCTCATTAAGCGACAACACAAATCCCAGTGCTGCCTCTAAAGGGGAGATTTCATGTACAGCGAGGTAAGACCTGTATGACCTGACATGATCAATAATTGAGGAAAAATGAGCTGGCAGCTTATCCGGCTCCATCAGCAACAGCCCTTGTAAGAAAGCCGACCTGGCATGAATTTCAATCCCCGCTTTTTTTAAATTCGCCAAATAGTTATTTGCAAGCATTCTCTGATCAAAAACGTTCAATGGAATCTGAATCAAATCAAGAGGAAAGCGATCAAGAATACGGTCAAGTGTCACCCTATCGTATACAGAGACACCGATCTTGCTAACCAGTCCACTCTTCTTAAACGCCTGCATTTGATCAAATATCTTCCATCCTCCCTCAACAAGAAGGCGATCTGCCTGATGTACCAGCAGACCATAAATACTCTTTTGCCCCAGCTTCTCCAGAGAGCTATAAAAGGCAGATGACACATTTTCAATTTCTCTCTCAGTAATTACGTCAACAGTGACAGGCGGAGTTTTGGTTACAATGGAAAATGGCAACGATGGCGATAATACATCCCCTAAAACGGCCTCACTTTTTGCATAAGCAGAAGCAGTATCAAGAACCCTAATTCCAGATTCAGAAGCTGCCGTAAGAATCCGAACCACTTCGGCCACATCTGTTTTCCCCTCTCTGTTTGAGATGCCGTAATCCATCCCGAACTGTGCTGTCCCAAGACCTATTTTCATGCCACTATGGATTGAATTGATTGAACTACCAGATTTTGCTCCTCATCACTCAGGCCATAATAGAACGGTAGACTGAGAGCCTCCCGATAATATTTCTCCGTCTCAGGATAATCAGAAAGAGTGAATCCTCGCGACTGATAGTAGGGGTGAAGTGGAACGGGAATATAATGAACCTGAGTACCAACTCCTTTCTGCATCAACTGGCGCATAAATTCTCCACGTTCCATACCAAGCGATTCAAAATCAATGCGTACCACATACAGGTGATGGCCACTCCGCTCACGCTGGTCAGTCTGGACGCAGGTCAGGTTTGCCATCCCATAAAAAGCTTCATCGTAACGAGATGCCAGCTCTTTTCTGCACGAGATAAAACGGTCCAATTTGGCAAGCTGGGACTGCGCCAGTGTGCACTGGATTTCGGTTAAACGATAATTGTAGCCAAGCTCACGCATCTCAAAATACCAGGGATTTATCTGGCCGTTTTCATATGCCTCGTCTTTTAGAACAAATGCTTTATCTGCATCAATATGCTTAAATTCCTTCAATAGTTTTTGATAAAAAATACCATGGCTGCGCAGTTGAATAAGCCGTTGATAAAGCTCCTCACTATTGGTCGTAATCATACCGCCTTCACCGGCAGCAATGGCTTTAACAGGGTGAAATGAGAAAACTGTCATATCAGAATATTGGCATGATCCAATCTTCTCACCACTATCGTAGGTGCCGCCCAGGGCGTGACAGGCATCTTCAATCACCCACGCATCGTATTGTTCTGCGATAGCTTTGATAGCAGGCATATCACATGCGACACCAGCAAAATGGACAGGAATGATTGCCTTAACGTGTTTCAAACCTCGACATCGCGAGGAAAGATCCTGCACACTCATGTTCAGGGTATCCGGATCGATATCTGTGAATTGCGGAGAAGCCCCCACGTAGGCAGCACAGTTTGCACTGGCAACAAATGTATTGGCAGAGGTGATGACGTTATCGCCTTGTTTAACATCGGCAGCCATACAAGCCAGATGAAGCGCTGCAGTACCGCTGGAAACAGCTATTGCATATTTGGCTTCGACATTGGATGCGAAACACGCTTCAAACTCATCAACGCGAGCACCCTGAGTAAGGGTCCCCTGACGCAGGACATCAACAACAGCAGCTATATCATCCTCATCTATAAAATGTTTCCCGTAAGGTATCATCACAGTTATCAGATTGCCCCGATCTTTCCCTTATTACTTTCAATCCACGTTTGCAGGCCGGCTATTTCCATCCAGTCTTTATTATTGTCGGATTCGTAGGAGAAACCTTCAGGTACCCTGACGCCATCCTTGATGCGCAACTGATCCCTGCTGCAGTTATGAATGGCCGGCAGAATCTTGTAATGCTCTGCATATTCATAGGTATGGTAGGAGTCTTCCGGACTGATCATCTGTTCATGCAGCTTCTCGCCGGGACGAATACCGATGATCTCCTGTTCGGCATCCGGAGCAACAGCCCTGGCAATATCGACAACCTTCATGGACGGAATCTTCTTGACGTAGATTTCGCCTCCCTGCATATCCTCGAAGGCATGCCAGACGAGTTCGACGCCCTGCTCGAGCGTGATCATGAAGCGCGTCATGCGCGGGTCGGTAATCGGCAGCTTGCCGGTATGGGCCTGTGACATGAAAAACGGAATGACCGAGCCGCGTGAACCCATAACATTGCCATATCGCACAACAGAGAATGCTGTGTTGTGTCCACCGGCATAGGCATTGGCTGCAACGAAAAGCTTATCCGATGCAAGTTTTGTGGCACCGTAAAGATTGGCCGGACTGCTCGCCTTGTCGGTCGAAAGCGCAACGACCCGGTTTACACCCTGATCAATACAGGCATCAATCAGATTCATGGCGCCAATAATATTGGTCTTCACACATTCAAAAGGGTTGTACTCGGCCGTTGGCACGATCTTGGTGGCGGCGGCATGCACCACATAATCAACCCCGTCCAGTGCACGATGCAGACGATCCTTGTCCCGCACATCACCAATAAAGAAACGCACCCGCGGGTCATGGCCATACAGCTTGGCCATCTCCCACTGCTTCATCTCATCACGGGAAAGAATGATCAGTTTTTTCGGACTGCATCTCTCCAGCGTCATCGGCACAAAGGTGTGACCGAAAGAGCCGGTGCCGCCGGTAATTAGGATGGTCTTTTCATTGAACATATGCTGCCTGCCTGTCTTCTTGTGCCGGATTCTATCTTATCCGGGTTGGGACTTGAAATTTTTCGGACTTGCCGTCCGCTCTGCCGTTGTTCCCAGCACTGTTCCGGCTTTACCCTCTTCCACGATGCATCCCCGATCCAGGCGGAAGATGTGATCACACTGCTCGACTGTGGAGAGGCGGTGGGCGACAATAAGAATCGTCTTGTCACCTTGCAGGGCTTGCACCGCCTGCATGACGCTTTGTTCTGTGGCAGTGTCAAGTGAACTGGTGGCCTCATCCAGCACCAGCACCTGCGGATCATGGTAGAGGGCCCTTGCAATACCGATGCGCTGGCGTTGCCCGCCGGAGAGACGGACGCCACGCTCGCCGACATTGGTATCAAGCCCCTGTGGCAAATCATTGACGAATTGTTCCAGTTGAGCTGCCTGAACAGCACGTATGACTGCCTCTTCATCAATCTGATCATCGGGCAGGCCAAAGGCCACATTGCAGCGCAGTGTGTCATCCGTAAGAAAGATGACCTGTGGCACATAGCCGATCTGATCCTGCCAGCTGCGCAGATTTTCCTGAATATCGATACCGTCAATTTTGACGCTACCGCTGTCCGGAGTAAGCAGGCCGAGTATAATATCAACAAGCGTGCTCTTGCCTGCACCACTGCCGCCAATAAAGCCGACCGAGGTGCCTTTGGAAACAGAGAGGCTGACTCCGCTCAGGGCCCGGATTCCGGCAGAAGGATAGCAAAAAGATATCTCCTCAAGAGTCAGCGCTTTGTTCAATAGTATCGGCTCTGCCGGTTGTGGTGTCCGTATGGTTGTATCAAGCAGCTGCAGTTCATTACACAGCGTATCGATAACCGGCAAGGCAAAGCGGACATTCTGTACCGTGCCAAGCACCCGGGCAGCCGAGGGCATAAGACGAAAAGCGGCTGCCGCAAACAGCCCCAGTGTTGGCAACAGGGATGCCAGAGGTTTGTCCTGCTCTATCATGACCAGAACCAGTACTGCCAGCCCGGAGACGGCAAGAAACTCAAGCAGTAGCCTGGGCAACTGCTGAAGTGTTGCCTGACGCTGACCAACTCTGGCGCTGCCACGGTTATGCAGCTGGTATTGTGCGAAAAAGTCACCCTCACGCCCGAGCAGTTTCACATCCTTGGCTCCACCGAGCCCCTCCTGCAGATGCTGAATGCGTAACCCTTCATGCACCTGACGCGCCTCGCCCCAGCGCGAAACGTAGTGGCCGGTGAAACGGTAAAAACAGTAACCAGCCAGACCAAACGTGGTGATAACCAGCAACGTGCCAAGCGGCTCAACGGCAATCAGCAGGGCCAGAATTCCGAGCAGCACCAGTATCTCGGCAAGGAGGGTCGCCCCTGCCATGAGAGCGGTATGGGTAAACTGATAGGATTCGATCATGATGTTTCGAATCAGCTGTGCGGAGTTGCGCTGCAGATGAAAGGTATATGGCTGATTCAGGTAGCCAACAAACAGACGCTGTGACAGATCGGCCTGAACCCCGTAAACAAATCGCATCTGCCGCCAGGCAAGAAAGGCAAGAAACACTGCCTTGACTGCATATACACCAACCAGCACCAGCATACCGATCATGACCAGCTGCTCATGACCGGGGTTACCGAGTCTGTTCAACCATGGTGCCAGCGCAGGGTAGTTTGCAGCCGGATCCTCCTGCGTGATAATCGTCAGTGCCGGGATGATCAGGCCAATACCCAGCATCTCCAGCAGCATGCCGACCAGCATCAGACCCAGCAGCACAACAGCGGCCCGGCGTTGATCCCGTGTAAGCAGATACCAGATTTTCCGGGCTGCTTTCACCGGAACTCTCTTCCCTGCCCGGATTTGCAATATTCCTGATAAACTGAACGGATACCCTGCTCAAGTTCAATGCCGGCCTGCCAGCCCAGTTGTTCCAGTTTGCTCACATCCATCAGTTTTCTCGGGGTGCCATCCGGTTTGGAGCTGTCGAATACCAGTTTGCCTTTAAAACCGACCACTTCCCGTATCATCTCTGCCAGCCCTGAAATCGGGATATCCCTGCCTGTGCCGACATTGACGATATCGGCATCATTGTAGTTGTTCATAAGAAATAGTGCTGCATCGGCCAGATCGTCGGCATGCAGAAACTCCCGCCTGGGCGTTCCGGTTCCCCATACAATCACTTCAGCATCACCATTCACCCTGGCCTCATGAAACTTGCGTATCAGGGCAGGCAGCACATGGGAGTTGTTCAGATCAAAATTATCATTCGGGCCATAGAGGTTGGTTGGCATCAGGCTGATGGCATTAAACCCGTACTGTTTCCGATATGCCTGACACATCCTGATACCGGCAATCTTGGCAATGGCATACCACTCGTTGGTCGGCTCAAGCGGGCCGGTCAGAAGATACTCCTCCTTCATCGGCTGCGGACACTGTTTTGGATAAATGCAGGAAGAACCGAGGAAAAGCAGTTTTTTCACGCCACTTCTGTAAGCCGCATCAATCACATTGGTCTGAATCTGTAAATTATCACGAATGAAATCAGCAGGATAGGTGTCATTGGCATGAATACCACCAACCTTTGCGGCTGCAAGAAAGACCTGCTCCGGTTTCTCACCGGCAAAAAACTGATCTACGGCATGCTGATTACGCAGATCCAGCTCTGAGGAGGTGCGCAGCACAAGGTTACGATATCCTTCAGACTGCAGTTTACGAACAATGGCAGAGCCAACCAGCCCGCGATGGCCAGCCACATAAATTTTTGCGTTTTTTTTCATGATCACACTTTCTCTTTTTTCAATTCAGCACTGATCATTTCCCGCACCACCTCTCTCATATGAAAGGATGCCTCCCATCCGAGCTGAGATTTGGCTTTGCTGGCATCTCCCCTGTTCTCAAGAATTTCCGAGGGCCTCAGCAGGCCCGGATCAGAAACAACATGCTCCCGCCAATCCAGCCCGACATGCTCAAATGCCGCAGCAACAAACTCTTCCAGGCTTGCACTGACGCCTGTTGCAATAACGTAGTCCTCTGCCGTTTCCTGCTGCAGCATCCTCCACATTGCATCAACATATTCAGCTGCCCATCCCCAATCCCTGCGAATCGACAGATTTCCCAACTTGAGCGATTCTTTTGAACCATTGGCAATACGGCAGGCAGCTCCGATAACCTTTTGAGTCACAAACCGGGGCGAGCGAAGCGGTGATTCATGGTTAAACAAAATGCCTGAGCAAACATAAAGCCCATACGCTTCACGATAATTCGCCGCCTCCCAGAAGGCTGCTGCTTTCGCTACTGCGTAAGGGCTCCGGGGATGGAAAGGCGTGTTTTCATCTGCCGCAACCGTTCCGGCGTCACCAAAGCATTCGCCTGAACTCGCATTATAAATACGTACCCCGCCACCAAGAAAGCGAACCACTTCAAGCAGATTCAGCGTCCCGGTTGCATGGCTCTCCAGTGTTTCAACAGGCTGCTCAAACGACAGGCCCACAGAACTCTGGCCGGCAAAATTATAAATCTCATCAGGTTTAGCCCGATCAATAACCTGAAGCACGCTACGGAAATCACTGAGCGCCATGGAGGTGACAGCAACATCGTTACGGATACCCAGCCTTGTCAGATTCCCGAATGACGAGGCCTCTGCATCACGTGATGTTCCTATCACGTTATAACCTTTTTCAAGCAGGAGCCTGGACAACAGTGCCCCATCCTGCCCGGACACACCGCATATCAGTGCCGTCTTACTCATTCGTTTCGACTGGCTGTTGCATAGCCATGATCTTTAATCAACAGATCTTTCTCCGCCTCTTTCAGGTCTTCCCGCATCATCTCTGCAACAAGCTCATCAAAGCTGATCTCCGGCACCCACCCCAGCTTCTTTTTTGCCTTGCCCGGATCACCAAGAAGTGTTTCAACCTCTGCAGGCCTGAAGTAACGGGGGTCTACGGCAACAATGCAGTTGCCATGCTGATCATACCCCTTCTCGTCAACACCTCTGCCTTCCCAGCGCACAGTGATACCGATCTCTCTGGCTGCCGCATTGACAAAGTCGCGCACCGAATACTGAACACCGGTTGCAATAACAAAATCCTCCGGCTCATCCTGCTGCAGCATCATCCACTGCATGCGGACATAGTCCTTTGCATGCCCCCAGTCGCGCTTTGCATCCATATTTCCCAGATAGAGACAATCCTGCAGCCCCAGCTTGATGCGGGCCAATGCACGCGTAATTTTCCGCGTCACAAAGGTCTCGCCACGCCGCGGCGATTCATGGTTGAACAGAATGCCGTTGCAGGCATAGATACCGTAAGACTCGCGATAATTTACCGTAATCCAGTAGGCATAAATCTTCGCTGCCGCATAAGGACTGCGGGGATAGAATGGCGTGGTCTCTGTTTGCGGAATCTCCTGCACCTTGCCGTATAGTTCGGAAGTGGATGCCTGGTAAAAGCGTGTTTTCTTCTCCAGTCCCAGGATGCGAATCGCCTCCAGCACCCTCAATGTGCCAATACCATCAGAATCGGCCGTATATTCAGGCTCCTCAAAGGAGACCGCCACATGCGACTGGGCCGCAAGGTTGTAAATCTCGTCCGGCTGCACCTGCTGAATAATCCGGATCAGGCTGGATGAATCCGTCATATCTCCATGATGAAGGATGAATTTCTGATTTGACTCGTGCGGGTCCTGATAAAGATGGTCAATACGGTCCGTGTTGAACAGTGAAGTTCGGCGTTTAATGCCATGCACTTCGTACCCTTTTTCCAGTAGAAGCTCTGCCAGATACGAACCATCCTGACCCGTAATACCTGTAATCAATGCCTTTTTCATACCACTCCCTCCTGCCGTTCTGCCTCGCTCTTCAGTTCATCAATCTCTGCCCGCAGCCTGTCATATTCCTGCATCTTGTACTGGAGAAAGGCCGCTGTCATGCGCGCCCTCTCCTCCACGCCATGCGGGGTTAGCAGGTAGGCGTAAGCAAGTTTGTTATCACTGCTGCGGAAATTATTGACCTTCAGGCAGCCTCTCTCGATCAAAGCCTTCAGGCAGAAGTTCACCTTGCCGAGGCTGATGCCCAGATGCCCGGCCAGATCACGCTGCGACAGGCTGGGATTATCTTCCAGAATTTTAAGCAGTCCGTAACTGGTGGTATCGTCAAACCTGGGTGCGTTCATCATATGAACGCACATACAACAACTCTGGTCCGGCAGTGTCAAGCATGACTCCTCAATGGCTGACACACTCCATGCACCACCCACTGAAAAAACTTTTATCTGCTTCTAAGCCGGATTATTCGTGAATCGGTGTGATGATCGCACCGAGCCTTTATTTGCAACGGATTTTTTGAGGAGGCGCGTAGTCATTGCTTACGGACGATGAGAAAAAGTTCGTTGCGGATAAAGGAACAAGCAAGGGCGCAGCAGAATTCATGAATAATCCGGGCTAAATCAAAGCCGCCAGTCAATCAGTCCAAGCTGCTCAATTTCAGTTCTTTTAAATAGCGATTTCAGATCCATGAAAATTCCACCCTTTCTGACCATGGAACAGAGCTTTCCGGCCCCCAGATTGATGTATTCATGATGAGCCACTGCGACAATCATCGCATCAGCCGGTTTTATATCATCGAAAGCAACCAGGCTTATCCTGTACTCCCGCTGCGCATCGGCAGGGTCGGCCACCGGATCATGCACCAGCACCTCGACACCCATCGATTCAAGCTCCCGAATGCAGTCGATCACCTTGGTATTGCGAAGATCGGAGCAGTTCTCCTTGAACGTCAACCCCAGAACCGCAACCCGCGCACCCTTTACCCGTGCGCCGGCCCGAATCATTTCTGTCACAGTCTGCTCTGCAAGCCAGCGGCCCATGCCGTCATTGATATGGCGCGCCGCCTTGATGATTTCAGGACGAAACCCCTCTATCTCCGCCCTGTGAGTCAGGTAATAGGGATCAACACCGATACAGTGCCCGCCGACCAGCCCGGGCCTGAATGGCAGGAAGTTCCACTTTGAACCCGCGGCGTCCAGAACATCCTGCGTATCAATGCCGAGTTTGTGAAAAATCAGCGCCAGTTCATTAATCAGCGCAATATTCACATCCCGCTGCGTGTTTTCGATCACCTTGGCGGCCTCGGCCACTTTAATAGTTGGCGCTCTGTGGACGCCGGCTTCAATGACCTGTTCATAAAGCCGGGCAACCTTCTCCAGCGTTTCTTCATCCTGCCCCGATACGATTTTTACAATGGTCTCAAGCCTGTGCACCTTATCTCCCGGATTGACGCGCTCGGGGGAGTAGCCAACTCTGAAATCAACGCCGCATTTAAAGCCCGACTCCTGCTCAAGAATCGGAACACAGACCTCCTCCGTAACACCCGGATAAACCGTGGATTCAAATATAACGATGCAGCCCATTTTCATATAACGCCCGACAGTCTCAGACGCCCTGATTACCGGCGTCAGATCGGGCCTGTGTGCATTATCAACCGGCGTAGGCACCGCCACAACGATAAAATCAGCTGCACTGATGTCAGAAGGGTTCGTGGAGTAGCTTAACTTTTCCGCTCTGGAAAAAAGCACTTTCTCCATCTCACCGGCCGGATCATACCCCTCTCTGTAGGCAGCAATCTTCTCAACAGCGACATCAAAACCGATAGTCGGCATCACCCGGCCGAAGGCCAGAGCCAGCGGCAGCCCGACATATCCCATGCCTACGACAGCCACGCTTTGCTCACTCATTCGCAACTCCGTCCGTAACTGTCGTCGAACCGCTCAATATCATCCTCGCCAAGATAGTCGCCGACCTGCACTTCAACGATCTGAAGCGGTGTTTTACCATCATTCGCGAGCCGGTGCTTCGTTCCGATGGGAATAAACGTGCTCTCATTGCTGGAGACAGTATATACCTCTTCGCCCCGTGTCACAGTCGCCGTTCCGGATACCACCACCCAGTGCTCGGAGCGCTGCCGGTGACTCTGCAAGCTAAGCGATGCACCGGGATTGACCTCAATCTTTTTCAACTTGTAACCGCTATCGTGATCCTCCAGAACAGTGTAGCTGCCCCATGGGCGCATGACCGTCCTGTGTTCAATATGTTCGCGGCTGCCGCGGGCCCTGATCACATCAACGATTTCACGCACCCGCTGACTCTCTCCACGTCTGGTGAGAAGAATCGCATCCGGTGTCTCCACAACAATCACATCTTCGAGGTCCACCGCCGCAAGCAGCTTTGATTCGCTGCGGATCAGGGAGTTTTTACAGTCAAAACTGAGCACATCCCCGGCCAGTGCATTGCCGTTCTCATCATGATCCGAAATATCATAAACCGCATCCCAGCTGCCGACATCAGACCAGCCGATATCGCATGGCACCAGCACAACACGATCGGACTTCTCCATCACGCCATAGTCGATTGATATGGACGGCATCGCGGCAAAACCGTGCCGGATCACCTCCTGCCACGGCTCGCCCCGCTTCCACTGCCCCCGCATCGTCTCAAGCACCGTCCAGAGGTCCGGCATATGCAGTTTTATCTGATCAAGAACAGTGGAGGCCTTCCAGACAAACATGCCGGAGTTCCAGTAATAGCCGCCTTCGGCGAGAAAAGATTCGGCGGTTTCCAGATCGGGCTTCTCGGCAAAACGGATCACAGGCAGGGTTTCCGACCCGCCCGTCCGGTCCGCCTGAATATAGCCGAAGCCTGTATCCGGCCTCGTAGGTTCAATACCAAAAGTGACCAGAGCGCCATGTTCAGCCGCATTGATTGCCGTGCCCAGACAGGTGTGGAAGCGCTCCACGTTCTGAATCAGGTGATCTGCAGGCAGCACAAGCATGACCGGATCATGCTCTGACCGGTCCATCAGCAGTGCGGCGGCAACCGCAATAGCAGGCGCCGTATTGCGCCCGACAGGTTCCAGTATCGTGTTTAACTCACTCAGCGCCGAATAGGCCTCACCGGTCGCAAGCGCTTCACTGGTAACCACCCATACATCTTCTGCTGCGACCAGCGGATGCAATCGGGAGATCGTTCCCCCCAGCAGGGTCTCATCACCCTTCAGGTTCAGAAACTGCTTCGGCAACTGCTGGCGGGAGAGCGGCCAGAGGCGTGTTCCCGACCCTCCTGCAAGAATCACTGCAACACACGCTCTCTTGCTATCCATTACAGCTCCGTTAACCCTGTTTCCAGCTTGTTCCATCTGCCCCATCTTCCAGCACTATCCCTCTGGCTGCAAGCTCAGCACGAATCGCATCTGCACGGGCAAAATCACGGCTCTTTTTGGCTTCGGCACGTTCGGCAATCAGTGCCTCGATCCACCCGGTATCCAAATCGCCGCCATGGAACCCGCCATGGAACCAGTCCGTAGCATCATGTTCTGCTATCCCCAGCAAGGCCGTCATTGCTGACAGCTGCCCCGCCTGCCGGCTAGCATCCTCGCCTGCATCCAGCCTGCGATTCACCTCTTTGCAGACATGAAATATCTCCGCCAGCGCTTCCGGTGTGTTGAAATCATCGTTCATGGCATCCACAAATGAATCAGGCAACGCCCCCTGATCGGAAGCAGATAGCTTACCAGCCTCATACAGACGCCGTTTCGTCTCATACAGGCGGTCAAGGCCGGCTTTTGCCACATCCAGCGCCTGATCGGAGAAATCGAGCGGCGAGCGATAATGGGTGCCGAGCATGAACATTCTGAGCGTCTCCGGGTGATATCTCTCAAGCACTTCGGAGATGGTGAAGAAGTTGCCCAGTGACTTGGACATCTTCTCCGCATTAATGTTTACAAAACCGTTGTGCAGCCAGTAGCGGGCAAACCTGCCGCCATTGGCAGCCCTTGCCTGGGCAATCTCATTCTCATGGTGCGGAAACTTCAGGTCCATGCCGCCACCGTGAATATCAAAGGTCTCACCCAGATGAGCGCAGCTCATCGCCGAGCACTCAATATGCCAGCCCGGGCGGCCTCTGCCCCACGGGGAGTCCCAGGCAGGCTCTCCGGGTTTGGCCTGCTTCCAGAGCACAAAATCAAGCGGATCACGCTTGCTGTCATCGACCTCAACCCGCGATCCGGATTCCAGATCATCAATGTTCTTTCCGGAGAGTTGCCCGTACCCGTCAAATCTGCGCACCGAATAGAGCACATCGCCACTGCCGGCAACATAGGCATAACCCTTCTCAACCAGCTGGCCGATCATCTCAATCATCTCGTTCATATACAGGGTTGCGCGGGGCTCATGCGTCGGGCGCAGGCAATTCAGCGCATCCATATCAACATGAAATGCTTCAATCATCTCATCGGTAAGCTGTTTGGGTTCAATACCCGCCTCACCGGCACGCTTGATGATCTTATCGTCCACATCGGTAAAATTACGGACATAGTTCACATCAAAGCCAAGCTGCATCAGCCAGCGATAGATCACATCGAAAACAATCATGACCCGTGCATGGCCGACATGGCAGTGGTCATAGACCGTCACACCACAGACATACATCCCGGCTCTGCCGGCAACCAGAGGCGAAAACAGCTCCTTGCTCCGGCTAAGCGTGTTATAAACCTTCAGACTCATGACTCTACCTGTTTCAGAACATCTTCAAGGCGTGAGATGACGCCCTCGTAATCCAGAAAAGTTACAACATGGCTCATTTCAGGGCCATGCTGCATGCCGGTCAATGCCACACGCAACGGCAGGAACAGCTGCCTGCCGTTTCGGCCACTCTGCTCTTTAAGCGCCGCAGTCCACCGCTTCCAGTCATCAGATTCCAGCTCTCTCCAGATATTCAGTGCATCCCTGAAGAAGCCGGCTCCGGCTTCACGGACAATCTGCATGCCTTCATCACCGATTACTGCGCCACTATCAATAATCCGGCTATAGTCCCTGGCATCCTCGACCCTGCCCAGGTTTCCCTCCACCAGGGTTGCAAAGGCAAGCAGCCGGTCGCCGGTCAAACCGGGAAAAAAGGGTTTGAGAAGAGGCGAAAGCCGAACCGGATCAAGTGCATGCAGAATACGGGTGTGCCAGCGCCACATCTGCTCATCAGACCAGCGGACCGATGAGGTGGAGACATGTTCGGCACTGAAATGCCCTGCCAGCTCACTGGCTGTAGACAGATCTTCCGGAATGTTCGGATGCCCCAGTCTGGCCATGGCCTGCAGCAGCGCTTCCGGAAAGAGCCCCTCCCTGCGCAACGCCTCTACACTATGGCTGCCTGTCCGTTTGGAGAGCTTGGCTCCATCCTCTCCCAAAAGAAGCCCGTGGTGGAAATAAACCGGTGCAACATACCCGAGCCTCGCCAGCAACCAGACCTGATAGGCACTATTGGTCAGGTGATCGTCGCCTCGCATCGTATGCGTAATGCCATCCAGCGCATCATCAACAGCATTGGGCAGAAGAAAGGTAAAGGTTCCATCGGAGCGGACAACGACCGGGTCATCCAGATCCGTACAGGAAAAATGGACATCACTGCGCAGTTCATCGCGCACCACAACTTCGCCCGTATCGCTGTGAATCGCCAGACGCCAGACAAAAGGCTCTGCCTCGGCACGACTGCCGGACTCTTCGCCGGAGAGGGCTTTGCAGCGTCCGCTATAACGGGGAGGCAGCCCGCGGGATGTTGCAAGCTTTCGATCCAGGTTGAGCTGATTTTCCGAGCAGAAGCAGCGATAGGCATCGCCCTTTTCAGCCAGTTGCCTGAGTGCATGCATATGCTTTTCGTGGTGAGCTGACTGGAAGAGAATCTCACCATCCCAGTTAAGCCCCAGCCACGCAAGGTCCTTTTGAATGGCCTCGATGTAGTGGGTCTCTGAGCGGTCGCGGTCAGTGTCTTCAAAGCGGAGAAGAAAACGTCCGCCATACCTGCGGGCATAGAGCCAGTTCAGAAGAGCCGTTCGAACATTGCCCAGATGCAGCATGCCGGTCGGAGATGGCGCGAAGCGGGTTACGACCATTATTTTTTACCACCAAGACTCAAAGGCACAAAGTCAAACATATCTAATTTGTGCCTCTGTGTCTCTGTGGTTAACCCATTGTACATTATTTCTAATCTCCCGCGCCTTGCTTCGTGTTTCTCTCCGGTATAATCAGCATATACTCATCCGGATAGACATAACCCAGCTCCCGATGCACCAGCTCCTCCAGAGCGGCAGGGTCATTACGGAGCCGGAGAATCTCTTTTGCCAGCCACTCGCGTTTGATCTTCAAAGCCTTGAGGTCGTACTCCAGCTTTTCAAGTTGCGCACGCTCACCCTGATAGACGCGATAGCCATGATCGGAAAAGATCAGCTCCCAGCTCATCCAGACAAAGGCCAGAATGGCTGCTGCCAGCAACAGCCAGCGCCATGCTGCTCCGGCAATACCCTGCTTCAGAGTCTATCCTCTGGAAAAAGCGCCATGGCCAGCGTAGCGCGCGCGACTTCCCAGCTCCTCTTCGATACGAAGCAGCTGGTTGTATTTGGCCATACGATCCGAACGGGATGCCGATCCGGTCTTGATCTGGCCACAGGAGAGCGCCACCGCAAGGTCAGCAATGGTTGCATCTTCGGTTTCACCCGAACGGTGGCTCATCATGCAGCGGTAACCCGCGTCATGCGCCATATTCACAGCTGCAACGGTTTCGCTCAATGTGCCGATCTGATTGACCTTAACCAGCAGTGCATTGGCGATATGCTGCTCAATACCCTGTTTCAGAATGGCGGGATTGGTCACAAAAAGATCGTCACCAACCAGCTGAACCTTGCCGCCAAGGCGCTCGGTCAGCAGTTTCCAGCCATCCCAGTCATTTTCATCCAGACCATCTTCGACCGAAACAATCGGATACTGTCTGCAGAGTGACTCGATCAGATCCACCATCCCCTCAGCATCCAGCGAACGGTCTCCTTCGCCAGCCAGCACATAGGCACCATCTCTGTAAAACTCTGATGCGGCCATGTCACTGGCCAGCACGATATCGCTGCCTGCCTTCAGGCCTGCCTTCTCAATCGCCTCAAGAATAACAGTAATACCCTCTTCGTTTGATTTCAGATTCGGTGCAAAGCCACCCTCATCACCTACGGCAGTTATATGACCGGCCTTGTGAAGAACAGATTTGAGCGCATGAAATACCTCAACCCCCATATCCATGGCTTCGGAAAAACTCGATGCACCGGCAGGTACAATCATGTACTCCTGAAAATCGATACTGTTATCTGCGTGGGAACCGCCATTAATCACATTCATGCACGGCACAGGCATCAGGGTTGCATTATCGCCACCCATGTGCTGGAACAGGAACACCTCATCCTCTGCAGCCTGTGCCCTGGCCACAGCCATGGAGACACCCAGGATCGCATTGGCGCCCAGCCGCCCCTTATTCGGCGTTCCGTCCAGTTCGATCAGCACATGGTCAAGGCCACGCTGGTCTGCACCGTCCATACCCTTTACGACTGCGGCAATATCCCTGTTTACATGGCCAACAGCCTTGCGCACGCCCTTGCCACCAAGACGATCGCCACCATCACGCAGCTCAACGGCTTCACGCTGGCCGGTAGAAGCTCCACTTGGTACCGCAGCACGGCCAACGGCACCTGATTCAAGCCTTACATCAACCTCCACAGTCGGATTCCCGCGGGAATCAAAAATCTCACGACCATGTACACTTACAATTTCACTCACTTTTCTCTTTCTCCTTGTCGGCCCCATTGCCAACGTTTAATACTATTGAATTCATTTTTACCACAGAGGCATGACCCTTGGAAATCCCCGACGGGGGACAGAGACACAAAGAAGAACAAACAACCAGCTATCCTTTGTGCCTTCGTGCCTTTGTGGTTAATGCTTCTCTTTTACAACCGTATCAATGCGTTTCAATTCATTCAGCAAAGCTTCCAGCTCATCCAGCCGCAACGAGTTCGGGCCGTCCGAAAGCGCCTGATCAGGGTTCGGATGCACCTCCATGAACAGTGCCGCCACACCTATCGCAACTGCAGCCCTTGCAAGCCCCGGCACAAATTCACGATTGCCGCCGGTTGCTCCACCCAGTCCGCCGGGTTGCTGAACCGAATGGGTTGCATCGAACACGACCGGAGCACCCGTCTCGGCCATCACCATCAGTGAACGGAAATCCGAAACCAGACTGTTGTAGCCGAAACTGGTTCCGCGATCGCAGAGCATGATATCGTTATTTCCGGTTGCCCTGGCCTTCTCCAGCACATGCGGCATGTCCCAGGGAGCCAGAAACTGCCCTTTCTTGATATTCACCGGCCTGCCCGCTTTCGCAACGGCCTGGATAAAATCGGTTTGTCTGCACAAAAATGCCGGCGTCTGCAGGATATCGGCCACCGCAGCAACAGCGGTAACCTGCTCCGGCGTATGCACATCGGTAATCACCGGCAGGCCAAGCTCATCTTTTACCCGCTTCAGGATTCTCAACCCCTCTTTCATACCGGGGCCCCGAAAACCATCTACACTTGTCCGGTTGGCCTTGTCAAAGCTGGACTTAAAGACGAAAGGGATACCGCAGCGTGCAGCGATACCGGCAAGCGCTGCTGCCACTTCCAGTGTGAAGGCCTCACCCTCAATGACACATGGCCCGGCAAAAAGAACAAACGGCAGATCATTGCCGATCTCTATATTCCCGACACTGATGTGATGCATCGCTGTCACTTAAGCCTGTTCCAGATGACGTTTGCTTGCCCCGATAAACCCGGCAAACAGCGGGTGCGGTGCATAGGGGCGCGAGAGGAATTCCGGATGGAACTGACAGGCAACAAACCAGGGGTGATCTTTAACCTCCACGATCTCAACCAGCGAGTCGTCCGGCAGCGTGCCTGAAACCACCAGTCCCGCATCAGTCAACTGCTGCCGGTAGGTGTCGTTAAACTCATAACGGTGGCGGTGGCGCTCACGAATCTCGCTCTTTCCATACGCCTCAAAGGCCTTTGTCCCTTCGATCAATCTGCACGGATAGCCACCCAGACGCATGGTTCCGCCGAGGTCATCACCACCCGAACGATGCACACGCCGGCCCTCCTGTTCCCATTCGGTCATCAGGGCAATGACAGGGTGCTTGGCATGTTCATCAAATTCACTGCTGGTTGCATTCTCAAGGCCGGCCACGTTACGGGCAAACTCGACGACTGCCAGCTGCATACCGAGGCAGATGCCCAGGTATGGAATCCGGTTTTCACGTGCATAACGAATCGCGGCAATCTTTCCTTCCGTGCCACGTTCACCGAATCCGCCCGGTACAAGAATACCATGTACACCGGCCAGGGCATTCACATCACCCTTGTTCATGGACTCCGCATCGATGTAATCGATAGTAACCCGGACACCATTCTGCATGCCGCCATGAAACAGTGCCTCATTCACCGATTTATAGGCATCCACGAGCTCCACATACTTGCCGACCATGCCGATACGGACCTCTTTTTCCGGCGTACGTATTTTACGGCAGATATCCTCCCACTCGGAGAGGTCGGGCACTGTATCCGGCATGCCGAAATGCTCAAGAATCACGGACCCGAGTCCGCCACCCCGCAGCGACAGCGGCACACCATAGATGGTATCCATATCCGGCGCCTCGATAACAGCACGCTTCTCCACGTTACAGAACAGAGCGATCTTGTCTTTCTGGCTCCGGGAAATCGGATGCTCGCTGCGACAGAGCAGCACATCCGGCTGGATACCGATCTCGCGCAGCCTTTGCACGGAGTGCTGTGTCGGCTTGGTCTTAAGTTCGCCGGCAGATGCGATATAGGGAACCAGCGTCAGGTGAATGAAGGCTGTATTCCTCACGCCGAGATCAAAACGAAGCTGTCTTATCGCCTCCAGAAACGGTAGCGATTCGATATCACCGGCAGTGCCGCCGATCTCCACCAGCGCAATGTCCACGTCATCAGAACGGAGGCTTAAAACCGCATCCTTAATGGCATCGGTGATATGCGGAATCACCTGAACCGTTGCGCCCAGGTAGTCGCCACGCCGCTCACGGCGAATGACGGACTCATAGATGCGCCCGGCGGTAAAATTGGAGCGCTTGCTCATGCGGGCATGGGTAAACCGCTCGTAATGGCCGAGATCAAGGTCGGTTTCAGCACCGTCGTCGGTTACAAACACCTCGCCATGCTGGTAGGGGCTCATCGTTCCGGGATCAACATTGATATAGGGGTCCAGCTTCTGCATCGTGACCTTCAGGCCACGAGCCTCAAAAAGCGCAGCCAGACTGGCAGCGGCAATACCTTTGCCCAGCGAGGAAACCACCCCACCTGTAACAAAAACGAAACGTGTATTTGAGCTACTCACAATGGTCGCGGAAGTTAACAAAACAGCGGTATAAAAACCACCAATTCGTGTGTAGATGTTGCAGCCAGCCGACCGCTAAAAAACGGGAAGAAAAAGATGCTTTAAATCAAGCCAGTTAGCTTATCCCGGCAGATGCCGGAAACGGAACATCAGGCCAGCCACTTTCTTGCATTGCGGAACATCCGCATCCACGGCCCGTCTTCGCCCCAGCCATCGGGATGCCAGGAGTGCTGCACGGTTCTGAACAGCCGCTCCGGATGCGGCATCATGATGGTGAAACGCCCGTCATCGGTGGTCACGCCCGTTAACCCGTCCGGCGAACCATTCGGATTACAGGGATAACGATTCGCAGCCTCACCATCAGGACCAAGGTAACGCAGTGCAGCCCTGACCCGGGAGCGATCATCGGGGTGGCTGAATGTTGCCTGCCCCTCGCCATGAGCCACAACCAGCGGCATCTTCGAACCCTCCATACCACTGAGGAAAACGGATGGCGATTCAAGCACTTCCACCATCAGCAGCCGTGCCTCGAACTGCTCGGAGCGATTACGGACAAACTGCGGCCAGTGAGCGGCTCCCGGAACAATATCCTTCAATCCGCTCATCATCTGACATCCATTACAGACACCAAGCGCGAAACTGTCACTGCGGCCAAAAAATGCCTCAAACTGATCCCGTGCCCGATCGTTAAACAGGATCGAACTGGCCCAGCCACGGCCTGCCCCGAGCACGTCACCGAATGAGAATCCGCCACAGGCCACAAGGCCCTGAAACTCATCCAGCCTGTGACGCCCTTCAATAATGTCGGACATGTGCACATCAACAGTGGCAAAGCCCGCCCTGTCGAAGGCCGCCGCCATCTCAATCTGACCGTTTACACCCTGCTCCCGAAGCACGGCCATCTTCGGCCGGCTGCTGTTAATAAACGGCGCTGTGATATCTTCAGCCGGATCAAAAGTAAGCTCGGCATAGAGGCCGCGGTCATGGTGGCTGGCAATGGCCTCAAACGCTTCCCTGGCGCATTCAGGATTGTCGCGCAGGGACTGTATATGGTAGCTGGTTTCACCCCACACCTGTTGCAGAACCTGAACATCCTCATCCAGAAGCACACTTTCACCCGAGGCAAAAATAACCCGCCGATCACTGCGTGGGTGGCCGATCAGGTGCGACACACTTCCGAGCCCGGCCTGTGAGAGATGCGCCAGAACCTTTTCACGATCACTGCGGCGGATCTGGATCACTGCGCCAAGCTCCTCGGCAAACATGATCGCAATCTCATTGCCCTGATGATTGCCACTCAAGGTCTCCAGATGCACTTTGAAACCGCAACGTCCGGCAAAGGCCATCTCGCAAAGCGTCACAAACAGGCCGCCATCAGAGCGATCATGATAGGCCAGCACAAGCCCGTCGCTATTCAGCTTCTGAAGTGTTGCGAAAAAGCATCTGAACAGGGCCGGGCTGTCCAGATCAGGCGCCTCTTCACCCGTCCTGCCATAAACCTGAGCCAGAGCTGAACCGCCAAGACGATGCTTCCCCTCACCCAGATCAATCAGAAGCAGATCTGTCTCACCCGTGTCACTGCGCAGCTGCGGTGTCAGTGTTCTGCGGACATCACCCACAGGAGCAAAAGCCGAGATGATCAGTGAGAGCGGCGAGAACATTTCACGCGGCTCTCCGTCACTCTCCCAGACACTCTTCATGGAGAGGGAATCCTTGCCCACCGGAATCGAGATGCCCAGCTCAGGGCACAACTCCATACCGATGGCCTTCACCGTATCATAAAGACATGCATCTTCGCCCGCCTGCCCGCATGCTGCCATCCAGTTGGCAGAGAGCTTTACATCTCCGAGTTTCTCAATCGAAGCCGCAGCAATATTGGTTAACGCCTCACCAACAGCCATGCGGCCGGAAGCGGGTGCATCAAGCACGGCAATCGGTGTGCGCTCACCCACGCTCATTGCTTCGCCGCTGTAGCCCTCAAAATCGGTGGATGTTACCGCCACATCGGCCACCGGCACCTGCCACGGACCTGCCATCTGATCACGGGTTACCAGTCCCGTAACCGAGCGATCGCCAATGGTGATCAGAAACTCCTTGCCGGCCACGGCCGGCAGACGAAGCACCCGCCTTGCTGCTTCGGTAATATCAACACCGTTCAGATCCAGCGCTTCGGGTTCAGCCTCCAGATGTGTGACGTTGCGGGTCATTTTCGGCGCCTTGCCAAGCAGCACTTCCAGCGGCAGATCTACCGGTTTATTGGAAAACTCAGGATCATTAACCGTCAGGTGTCCATCATCCGTCGCCTCACCCAGCACTGCAAACAGGCAGCGTTCACGTTCACAGAGCCTGGTGAACAGGTCGCGGCTTTGTGGTGCGATGGCCAGCACATAACGCTCCTGCGCTTCATTGCACCATATCTGCATCGGACTCATGCCCGGCTCCATATTGTGTACCTTACGCAGGTCCAGCCAGCCGCCACGACCGGCATCATGAATCAGTTCGGGCACCGCGTTGGAGAGGCCGCCGGCACCGATATCGTGAATAAACAGGATCGGATTCTCATCACCCATCTGCCAGCAGCGGTCCAGAACCTCCTGACAACGGCGCTCCATCTCGGGATTGCCACGCTGAACAGAGTCGAAGTCCAAAGACTCCGCATTGGAGCCGGTATCCATGCTCGATGCCGCACCGCCACCGAGCCCGATCAGCATGGCCGGCCCGCCCAGCTGAATAACCAGCGAGCCTTCCGGAACTTCACGCTTATAGACATGGCGGGCATCAATATTGCCCACACCACCGGCCAGCATGATCGGCTTGTGATAACCACGAAGCTGGCTGCCAACCTTCTGCTCATAAGTACGGAAATAGCCGCTGATATTGGGGCGTCCGAACTCGTTATTGAATGCCGCTGCACCAATCGGTCCCTCGATCATGATATCAAGGGCAGATGCAATGCGCTCAGGCTTGCCATAATCCACTTCCCACGGCTGCCCGAAGCCGGGAATTTTAAGATTTGACACGGAAAACCCGCACAGTCCGGCCTTGGGTTTGGAGCCGGTTCCGGTTGCCCCCTCATCACGAATTTCACCGCCTGAACCGGTTGCAGCACCCGGAAACGGAGAGATTGCAGTGGGATGGTTATGCGTCTCCACCTTCATCAGAATATGGGTTACGTCATCATGGACACTGTAGTTTCCATCCGCATCGGGATAGAACCGTTTCGAGCTGCCGCCTTCAATCACCGAGGAGTTATCCGCATAGGCGACAAGCGTTCCTGCAGGGCTTGTCTGATGGGTATGCCGGATCATTGAGAAGAGTGAGCGATCCATCACTTCGCCGTCAATTACCCAGTCGGCATTAAAGATTTTGTGCCGGCAGTGCTCGGAATTGGCCTGCGCAAACATCATCAACTCGGCATCGGACGGGTTGCGTGCAAGGCGCGTAAAGTTTTCAAACAGGTAGTCAACTTCATCTTCAGAGAGGGCCAGCCCCAGCTCAACATTTGCCGCATCCAGTGCGGCATGGCCGCCACCGATCACATCCACGCTGGCCAGCGGTTTCGGCTGATGATGCGCGAAGAGTTTTTCCAGTTCGTCTGTGCTCTGCAGAACCGACTCGGTCATACGGTCGCAGAGCAGTGAACCGATCAGGGCATGGGCATCGGTTGTCACCCCGCCAATCCGGTAAGCAACAGCACGTTCGATCCTGACCAGACATGCCAGCCCACAAAGGCGTGCAATATCTGTTGCCTTGGATGACCAGGGAGAGATGGTGCCGACACGGGGTGTTACAAGAAAAAGGTCATCGGAAGCTTCTGCAACCAGCGGGGTTGGTGCATCACCTAAAATCTTCGTCAGCTTCTCTCCGTCTGAACCTGACCATGCGCCATCCACTTCTGCCATATAAATAAAGCGGGCATCAATATCATGAACCTTGATGCCCTGTGCAACAACCCTGTCCAGCAGTTTCTGTTTGCGGAAACCGGAAAGAGCAGATGCGCCCTGAAGGGTAATAATTCGGGAATCAGATGGCTTTGGTGGCATGAGTGTATCCTAGAGTCTGAATAGTGGAAACCAAGCAGAAAATCATATCAGCAGAGAGACCGGTCATTTATGACAGATATCAGACCAATCCGGCCCCAGTTTTCCGAAGTGTTGCCACTTCAAGGCCGGAACGTTGCACCGGTTCACCAGCCATCAATCTGCTTTCCATCAGCTTATTCCCTGTTCATTCGTATTCAACAGATAAAAAAAACCCGCCGTGTCGCTGGACAGGCGGGCTTTTTTATAAACGCATGTTACTTATTAAATCAGGCCATTGCCTTCACATGTGCGTTCAGGCGTGAAACACGGCGGGAGGCCTGGGACGGATGAATCACGTGCTTGCGGCCGGCACGTGCAAGCAGGGATGTCGCCGTTTTCAGGGCTTCATTTGCTGCTGCCTGATCACCTGTTGCAATCGCTGTGTGCACAGCCTTGATTGCGGTGCGCATGGTTGATTTCTGAGCACGGTGCTGCTGACGAATCTTGTCGTCCTGACGGGCGCGCTTTAATGCAGATGCGTGGTTTGCCACTCTTTTCTACTCCCTGAACCAGGGCTCTGTTGCCCGGTCCATGCCTTAAAATGAGCGGCGAACCATACGCAAAGTGCATGCTCTGTCAACTCATATTGCCACTGATAACAGTTCATGATCTGCAACTTGCCGCCGCTGTCAGAAAGAGGCTAAGATGTGCATCATGCATATGGAGAGAGGCGCCTCAGCCTAGATGGAAATAACTGAAAACCCGACCAGCGTATTTGTAATCGCGGTACTTGTCGCTGTTGTATGCCAGATAGCCTCTTCAAAGATGAGATTTCCACCCATCTTTCTCTGGCTGCTGGCAGGCATGGCGCTTGGCCCTTACGGCATACATATACTCCACCCGGAGATGGTCAAGCCGGCCCTCCACACGCTGATCGAGCTTGGCCTGGCCGTCATTCTGTTTGAGGGCGGGCTGAACCTTAATCTGAAATCCCTGAAAGAGCATGGCTGGGTTGTCGGAAGGCTACTGACATTCGGGCCCCTGCTGACTATCGCCATCGGTGGTGCTGCCGCACACCTGCTGACAGGCATCAGCTGGCCGCTGTCGCTCCTCTTCGGCGCCCTGATTGCTGTGGGCGGGCCAACCGTTATTACCCCGATTCTGCGGCAGGTTCGCCTGGACCGTGAGGTTGCCCACATCCTGAGCAGTGAGGCGATGCTGGTAGATGCAGTCGGTGCCATTCTGGCGATTGTCATGTTGCAGGTTGTTCTGGTGCCGGACCCGACAGTCCTGAGCACCATTCAGGCAATAGTCGTAAAATTTTCAATTGGTGCAGCATTCGGTTTTGCAGGTGGCTGGCTACTTTCCCGGATTCTGAAAAGCAGCATCGTTGATGACATTGAAGTGCGCACTGTTTTCACCCTTGCTGCGGTATGGGGGCTCTTTCTTCTTGCCGATGGCGTCAGTTCGCAGACCGGCCTTCTGGCCGTACTGATCGCAGGTGCGACGATGCAAAAAATGGAATTGCCTGATATTCAACGCCTCCGTCACTTCAAAGGCAGTCTATCCATTCTACTGGTCTCGGTTCTGTTTGTGCTTCTGGCCTCCAATTTGAATCTTGGCATCGTCAAAACACACCTGTGGGAAGGGCTCCTGCTTTTCATGATTCTGGCACTCATAGCCCGGCCACTGGGTACATGGCTTGCCGCCACAGGGTCGGAACTGACTGCTCCACAGGTGTGGTTTCTGGCCGGCATGGCGCCCCGTGGTGTGGTCGCAGCAGGTATTACGTCACTGTTTGTGATTATTCTGATTCAGGCAGGCTATAAAGAGGCAGAAATCCTGCTTGCGCTTGTCTATATCATCATCATCGCATCCGTATTTGTTTATAGCTTCCTGGCATCTCCTCTGGCTCACAGGTTGAAAGTTACCGGCCGGGACGAGCGTTCCGTACTGATTGTCGGTGGTGGACAGATGGGTGCTGAACTGGGGCGTGTGCTGGCTGCCGAACGCGAAGTCCGCTTCCTGGATCTCAATGCAGATGTTGTCAACAACCTCAAACGCGCAAATTTCCAGGCCGTATGCGGAAATGCACTTGACCCTATCTATATGGAGATTCTGCATACCGAAGAGGTCAGCGCCGTGCTGGCCATGACCGGCTCATCCGACCACAACCTGCTGATTGCCAACCTGGCTCGCGACACCTTCCACGTCTCCGAGGTCTATGTTGCTCTTCAGGAGGACGATGAGATCAAACATGCCAGCATGATTCGGCAGCTTCAGGCCAGGCGCCTCTTTGCCAAGCCTTACACCTTCTCCTACTGGCATGATCAGGCCCTGAGAAAACGGTTGATGCACGAAACCAGGACTGTATCGGAAAATTCAGAACTGATCGGGCACAGGATGGCAGATGCGAGAATCCCTCATGGCATCCAGCCACTTGCAGTCTGCCGCGATGGCAAGATGCTGATTCCGTATGATGATCTTCGCTTTGAGGCCGGTGATGAAATCTCACTGCTGCTAAGGCCGGAACGGATTCAGGAAGGCCAGGCGCTTGTGCTTCCCCCGGCTTCCGATAACAGCATGGTCATTACAAAAAAACCTGCCTGACCCGTCTGCAGAGCGTTGAAATTCCGAACCCGTTTTGCCCCCAGCCCCACAGGACTACTGCATGCAGGCAATGCCTTCTCGGCCCTGCTCTGCCAGCAGTGGGCGGATAAACATCATGCCGGACTGCTGCTTCGTATCGAGGATATTGATCACACCCGCTGCAGGGATGAATATACCGGACAACTGATTGAAGATCTTGGCTGGCTTGGCCTGAAGTGGCACGGCGACATCCTCAAACAGAGTGAACATCAGAGCCGCTATCGCAAGGCACTGGAACGGCTCGAAGAGCTGGGTGTGATCTACCCCTGCTTCTGTACCCGCAGGCATATTCAGCAGGAGATCGAACGCATGGGTATCGCCCCGCACGCGGAGGATATCGGCGACCCCTATCCCGGCATCTGCCGTCAGATTGATCTCCACCAGCGCCATGAACGCAGGCTGCATGAGCGCTTTGCATGGCGTCTGGACTGCGCCAAAGCAGTCGGGCTGGCCGGTGAATCGCTGACCTGGCGCGATGAGCACGGGTACCACCACCCCGTCAACCTCTCTGCACTGGGCGACATGGTGATCGGGCGCAAGGATATCGGCATCAGTTACCATCTTGCCGTGGTGGTTGATGATGCATGGCAGGGCATCACCCATGTCATCAGGGGTGAAGACCTGCTGACCAGCACGCCTGTTCACCGCCTGCTGCAGGCGCTCCTTGAACTGCCCTCGCCCACCTACATTCATCACCCGCTGCTTGTTGATCGTGACGGAGAGCGGTTGGCAAAACGCAACAGCGCCACCACCCTGAAGAGCCTGCGGGATGCCGGCATCAGCGCCGATTCGTTACGCAGATTTCTGCTTGCGGACAAACAGGTTCGATGGCCCTTCTCCGCCGATGATATGAATCAGATCAGGGAACAGCTTGGCAGTAGCGACCAAAGAAACCAGAATGGCCGCCGATAACGTTTCGACAAAGGACTTCTTCATTGCCTGCAATTCTTGATCTCATCGGTAATACGCCACTGGCTGAGCTGCGCCGTATCACATCGCATCTGCCGGAAAACATCCGTATTCTGGCAAAACTGGAACGTTTTAACCCCGGCGGCTCGGTTAAGGACCGCCCTGCCCTTCGCATGATTCAGGAGGGCCTTAAGTCCGGCGAGTTAACCGCGGGAAAAACCATTCTGGATTCCACATCAGGCAATACCGGTATCGCTCTGGCGATGATCGGCGCCGCTCTGGGCTACAAGGTCCGGCTGGTTCTGCCGGGCAATGTCTCTGATGAGCGTAAACGCATCTGCCGCGCCTTTGGTGCAGAGCTGCTCTTCTCCGATCCTCTGGAGGGCTCTGACGGCGCCATCATCGAGGCACGTCGAATTTATGAATCTGATCCTGAGCGTTATTTCAAACCGGATCAGTACAACAATCCGGCCAATCCGAAGGCTCATGAAGAGAGTACAGGCCCGGAAATATGGCGTGATACAAACGGAGAGGTAACCCATTTCATTGCATCCCTCGGCACTTCCGGAACACTTGTCGGCACGGGGCGCTTTCTGAAAAAAACCAGCCCGGCAATTCAGATCATCGCGGCAGAGCCGGATTCACCCTTCCACGGTATCGAGGGGCTGAAACATATCGAATCCAGTATCGTGCCGGGGATTTATGATGCGTCAGTTCATGATCGCCTGATCGGTATCAGTACCGATGAGGCCTACGATCTGACCCAGCGCCTTGCGCGTGAGGAGGGCATTCTCTCCGGCCAGTCCTGCGGCTGCGCCCTGGCTGCAGCCCTGAAAGTCGGCGAACAACTTGCCGCCGAAGGCAAACCCGGTCTGATTGTTGCCATCTTTCCCGATGGCGGTGAGAAATACCTGACCACGGCCGTCTTCGCCGATGGCTCGGTCTCCAGTGGTGAAGGGATTTAACCGGCCCCTGCGCAGGTTCAGTAACGCATCCGTGCGCAGATTTTCCCGGCTATGTGCGCCTGACAGGGGCAACTGGCATGGCCATGGAAAAGGGCTATGATGTGGTAGTCATCAGGGCAGACTTATAACCGCTTTGCAAAAGGAGCTACCATGCCATTCGGCGATCAGCAACAACTTATCGTACGTGCACTCTACATCGGCCAGCGCCTGAACCTTAAGTCTTTTGAAAAGACCCGGCGCCTGGCAACGAATCCGTTAATCGTCAATGCAGGCAGCAGTGGAGCTGCCGTGCTCTTCCGTTATGGCGTCGTCGTCCTTTTCGGCCTGAGTGCTGTTGAGGAGATTGTCTTTCTAAAAGATATGGAGAGCCTTGTTACCGAACCCTTTGACCATTCTGAAGTGGAAGAGGCCAGCCTCTGCCTTACCTCCGCTGAACAGGAATCAACCAGCGATAGTTGCGTGCCCATGGATGAGTTCAACCTGCCACGGTTGCAGGTGGCGGCCAGCGTGCTGGCCAAGAGTGTGATTCTCTCCCACTACGAAGCAGCGGTGGCTCAAACCTTCGAGCGCATCGAGCCGCTTGCCAACAGTCTGCAGCATGGCGGCAGATTCGGTCATAAAGGGCGCGATCTGCTGGCCCATATCGGTGATGTGCTGATGATTCACGGGCGCATGGTCGGGCGTGTGGAGATCAGTGAAAAGCCGGAGCTGCTGTGGGAGGAGCCACAGTACGAGAAACTGTACCTGCGCATGGCCGATGAATACGAACTGATCGAGCGGCACAGCGCACTGGAGCGCAAACTTGATCTGATCTCCAAAACGGCTGAGACACTGCTGGATCTGTTGCAGAACAACCGTTCACTGCGTGTGGAGTGGTATATTGTCATCCTGATCGTGATCGAGATCTGTCTCACCGTCTACGAACTGTGGGGGCGGCACTGGCTGGAATAAAAGAACGGCACATCTGCAAATCAACCGGGTATGGTCTCTTGTGATGATGTGTGGACAGGCAGCAAAGGGTAAACAGTCTCCTGCCATGAACAGCAAGAAGATCGTGCTCGTCGCAGCTTTTAACAGCGACAGGGAAGTCCTGCTTCTGAAACGCCCGGACAATGTCCACTGCGGTGGCTTATGGTCCTTTCCCGGCGGCAAGGTTGAAGAGGGTGAAACGCCTCCTGATGCTGCGGTTCGCGAACTCAGAGAAGAAACCGGACTCTCCGGAAAACTCTGGCGCCATCTCGGCAAGGCATCGCATACCTATTCGGATCGAAGACTCGATTTTCTCTTTTTTGCCTGCCACTGCCCAAACCTTTCAGAGCTGGATAGTGAATCGGCTCATGCATGGGTCAAGCCTGGTGAACTGGGCGATTACCCTATGCCTGAAGCCAACAGGGAACTATTGCCCATGCTCTCCGGTCCTGAAACAGATGCGTATCTGGACTCATTTTAACGAACATCCGTTTCCGGCAGTAGCAGCAGGCGGTGGAACAGGGGGCAGAAACAAAATGAAAAAAGCGGGGCAGATGCCCCGCTTTCAGGTTGTTTCAACAGAGATCAGTAGCTTTTTTCAAACTCCGTCTTGTGGCACTTCGGACATGGCGGAATACGGCCGGTCTTCTTGAAGTGCATCTCATGCTTGCACGCCACGCAGGTCAGAGTCCCTGCCGCTGTTATTTCACCGGACCGGCATGCGAGTGACTTCCTGGCTTTAGAAGCTGCAGAGGTCAGTGCAGAACCTGCCGCCTCCAGCAGTGATGAGATCGATGCCAGTGCACCGGTACTCAAACGTGAGGGGTTGAGTTTGACCCTGGCTTCATCACGAACCGTGTCAGCCATATGGCTGAAATCCCGCTCCAGGAACTCTTTCAGCTTTTTGCCCTGCTCTTCACTCACTTTACCTGCAGCGGTCAGCTGCTGGCGTGCCTTCTCCATCGCAATATGAGCATATTCGGAAGATTTTTCAGTCCCTGCTTCAAACAGCTCCTTGAATCTGGCCGCCATTTCATCGTACTGATCGGTCTCTTTATCAGACATTGCAACGTCCTCCATATGAGAAATAACTGCGTCACCAAAACCGGATGTGGAGAGTTTGGTGGCTTTTTTCATCAAACGTTCGAAATCATAGGTTACTGTTCTGGCAGCAATGGCGCCATTAATTCCTTTCAGAATCAGGTCTGCCGCTTCACCCCAGCCCATGTAACGCAGCATCATCTCACCGGAGAGAAGCACGGAGGAGGGGTTCACCATATCCTTGTCCGCATACTTCGGTGCCGTGCCATGGGTTGCCTCAAAAATGGCGTGGCCGCTTATGTAGTTAATGTTGGCACCCGGTGCAATACCGATGCCGCCGACCTGTGCCGCCAGTGCGTCGGAGAGGTAATCACCATTCAGATTCAGGGTCGCGATTACATCGAATTCGGTGGCACGGGTCAGCACCTGCTGCAGCGCGATATCGGCAATCGCATCCTTGATCACGATACCGTTCGGAAGTCTGCACCATGGGCCGCCATCAATCTCAACCGCGCCGAACTCGCTTTTGGCAAGATCATAGCCCCAGTTGCGGAAGCCGCCCTCGGTGAACTTCATGATGTTGCCCTTGTGGACAAGGGTAACAGAGTTGCGGTTGTTATCGATTGCATAGCGGATTGCTGCACGAACCAGCCGCTCGGTGCCTTCGCGTGAAACCGGCTTGATACCGATGCCGGATGATTCAGGGAAGCGGATTTTGGTAACACCCATCTCTTCCTGCAGGAATCTGATGACCTTTTTCACTTCATCCGATCCTGCCGCCCACTCAATACCGGCATAGATATCTTCGGAGTTCTCACGGAAGATCACCATATCAACATCTTCAGGACGTTTTACCGGTGAAGGAACGCCGCTGAAATATTTTACCGGGCGAAGGCAGGTGTAGAGATCAAGCTTCTGACGCAGTGCAACATTCAGCGAGGTGATACCGCCGCCAATCGGTGTGGTCAGCGGACCTTTGATGCCGATAAGATACTCGGAAAAAGCATCCAGTGTCTCCTGCGGCAACCATGCATCATCACTCTGGCCGTACATGTTCCATGCTTTTTCGCCGGCAAACACCTCCATCCAGGCAATTTTTCGCCGGCCGCCATACGCCTTCTCCACTGCTGCATCAAGAACGCGCTGTGAAGCGCGCCAGATATCACGCCCGGTTCCATCACCTTCGATAAAGGTCACAACCGGCTGATCCGGGACATTCAGATCCCCGTCATCCCCCATCGTAACTTTTTCACCAAATTCAGGAATCCGAATCTTGTCAAAAGCCATAATCAACCCCGTGTTTAATTAACTGTAAAATATCTAGTTGCCTGTTGTGGAGGCCCGTTGAATGCGTGCAGCCTTCTGGGCCTTGCGCTTTGCTTCAACAGCCTTGCGGCGAGCCTTCTCGTAGTGCTCCATATCGATGGCATCAGCAGCCTCCTGCAGGCTCGCTTCAGCACTTTTCAGAACTACCTCTGCCTTCGGATTTTTACCATCAAGCTGCTGCGCAGACTTGATTGCGGAACGGGCCTCGGCCATCTCCTGAACAGGCGGCTTTACAGCACATGCCGTCAGGACCACAGCAGCCGTCACAATCGATAGATATTTAGTCAAAAGCCCCTGCATCTCACAAGCATCAACCTGAATTCCCGACTTGTCAAACGGTGGTGCGCCGCCTCTTCAGGCCAAGCTCTTTTAGCTGCGCATCCGCAACCTCGGAAGGTGCCTGGCTCATCGGATCTGCAGCCTTCTGGGTCTTCGGAAATGCGATCACATCACGAATTGACTCTGCTCCCACCATCAGTGAGAGGATACGATCCAGACCAAAGGCCAGGCCTCCGTGCGGTGGCGCCCCGTACTGCAACGCCTTGATCAGGAAGCCGAACTTTGCTTCAGCATCCTCGTCGGAAATGCCCAGCAGGGAGAAGATTCGTTTCTGCATCTCCGGATCATGAATACGGATCGAACCGCCACCGATCTCGGTGCCGTTCCAGACCAGATCATAGGCCTGAGAACGAACCTCCAGGGGATCGGAGTCAAGCTTGAGCAGATCCTCCTCGGTAGGTGCGGTAAACGGATGGTGCAGCGCATCCAGACGTTTCTCATCAGCATTCCAGCCAAACATAGGAAAATCGACCACCCATACAAAGCGGTTGTCCCCCTCCCTGATCAGGCCGAGTTCATGCCCCAGTTTCACACGCAGGTGACCGAGCGCATCATTCACCACTTTTGCATCGCCTGCACCGAAGAAGAGAAGATCACCGTTTTTCGCTTCGCAAGCTGAGAGTATCTCTGCCAGCACATCTTCCGGCAGGAACTTTACAATCGGGGACTGCAGGCCACCCGGTATATCGGCAACATCATTAACCTTGATCCAGGCCAGTCCTTTGGCTCCAAAGATGCTGACATATGCGGTGTAATCGTCGATCTGCTTGCGCGACAGCTCACTGCCACCCGGCACCTTCAGCACCTTAACCAGACCGCCCTTCTCGGCAGGCTCACGGAACACCTTGAACTCAACCCGCTTCATCAGCCCGGTGATATTGACGTGCTCCAGTCCAAAACGGAGGTCCGGACGATCCAGGCCGTAACGATCCATGGCATCGTGCCAGACAATGCGGTCAAACGGTGTCTTAAGCTTCTCACCGGTGCCCGCCTCAAACATGGCCGAGATCAGCCCTTCAGCCACTGCCATCACATCTTCCTGCTTTACGAAAGAGAGCTCCAGATCCACCTGGGTAAATTCAGGCTGCCGATCCGCACGAAGATCCTCATCACGGAAGCAGCGGGCAATCTGGTAATAGCGATCCATGCCGGCAACCATCAGCAGCTGTTTAAAAATCTGCGGACTCTGTGGCAGCGCATAAAATGAACCGGGGTAGACGCGCGACGGTACCAGATAGTCACGGGCCCCTTCAGGAGTGGACTTGTTCAGAATCGGAGTCTCAATCTCAAGAAACTGCTGCTTATCCAGATAGTTGCGTGCCGCCCGGGTCACGTTGTGACGCAGGCGCATATTGGCCTGCATTACCGGACGTCGCAGGTCGAGGTAACGGTATTCAAGCCTGTGCTGCTCACCGGTATTGCAATCATCCTCGATCAGGAAAGGCGGCGTCTCCGAGCGGTTGAGTACGATGATTGATTTAATAACAATCTCAATCTCACCGGTTGGCAGCTTCGGGTTAACAGTCCCGGCACTGCGGGCAATTACTTCGCCCTCAACTTCAATCACATCCTGCTGACGCATGCTATGAGCCAGCCTGTGCATCTCCGGAGTGTCAGGGTGTGCCACGACCTGTACCAGACCTGAACGGTCGCGAACATCGAGAAAAATCACACCACCGTGATCACGGTTGGTTTCGACCCACCCATTAAGACGAATCATCTGGCCAATATCTGTTTTGCGAAAATCGCCACAGTGTGTACGTGCGGTCATGCTGGAAAACCTCCGGAATCAAAGGCCGCGCAGACTACCGCTCAGGCTCACAACTGCAAAGCATCAAACAGTCAGCGACTGGTGTGTTTTCAGTTTCAACTGTTCAACGGAGCATGGCTTCAGGTTGCAAGCGCATGCATATGCTATACCGGCTGACTGAGAACCTCTTGCCAGAGATGTTCAAACCTGCTGCTGTCGGAGTAGAAGTGAGGCGAGAACCGGATGCCGCCCGCACGGTGGGCACAGATGATATCTGCAGCCATGAGCCTGCGATAGAGAGCCGCATGGCCGCTGTTGTCCAGACCCTTATACCGGAAAGTCACAATCCCGGCATATCTGCCGGAAGCAGCCGGTGTAATAAGCTCAAGCTGTTGATGTTCCGAAATCTGCTCCATCAGCAGACTGGTGCGCTCAAGCAGCTGTTTCTCCACCTGTTCCATACCGATCTCTTCGAACAGGGAGAGACTGGCATTCAGGGCGCAGATACCAAGCGTATTCGGGCTTCCCGGCTCAAAGCGCCTGGCCGACTTCGCGGCAGACCACTCCACCCGGTCAAAATCACCCATCGCCTCGACCATGTGCCAGCCATATTGTGAGAGTTGCAGCCGGTCCCTTGCCTGCTGTGTTGAATAAAAAAGTGCAATACCTTCCGGACCCAGCATCCATTTATGCCCATCAGCCACCACGAAATCCGCATGCACTGCCTGTGCATCAAACTGCACTGCCCCCAGACTCTGAATCGCATCCACGCAAAAAAGTACGCCACGCTCCCGGCACGCCTCGCCCAGGCGGTTCAGATCCATACGCACGCCTGTACCATACTGAACCGATGAGACCGTCAGTAACCGGGTCTGCTTATCCATCAGCGCAATCATCGCAGCTTCAGGGTCATCTCCGGAAATGTCCGCCCTGCGCAGCTTCACGCCTCTGGATGCCAGTGACTCCCAGACGATTCGATTGGAGGGAAACTCCTGACCGGTTGAAACGATATTGTCCCCCGCCTGCCACGCCAGACCATAGGCGATCAGGGAGAGCCCCTCGGATGTGTTTTTCACCAGTGCGATGTCATCGGTATCTGCTGCATTCACCAGCCGCTTAAGACGGCCGCGCAACTGCTGCCCGGTTTTCATCCAGGCGGGATAATCGGTTGCGCCCTGCACCATGTTCTCTTCAGCAAAGGCCTTGACTGCATCGGTGGTTCTGCGCGGCCAGACACCGACGGCGGCGTGGTTCAGATAGATCAGGCTGTCGCGCAGTGGAAATTCACCATGCATGATGGACGGATCAGTTGGTTGATTGCTCTGTTTCAGCTTCCGGTTTTGGTGCTGCCTTTTTAACAGCCCGCTTGCGTGGTGCGGCACGCGATTTTGGCTTTGGTGCCTCCGCCACCTGCGTCACCAGCACACTGTCCGATGGCCAGTCACCCAGCGGGTATGGCTTCTCCTCGCTGTTGTAGGTCAGATAACGGAATATCTGATAGGCATAGGTGGAGAGCTGTGCGCCAAATGAGAGCACCTTGCCACTCTTTTTGCCGGTAAAGAGCACCGAGAAAAACTGAAACAGCACGACCACCGCCAGCACCGCCTCGGCTACCCAGTAGAGCAGTGCAAACAGCCCCATAAACAGCAGGCGCAGCCATACGCTGCTGTCCTTTACATGCTCTTTCAGTTCATCTGCCATATGGTGCTCTTCCATCTCTTCTGCCGCTCCTTAACCGTTACAGCAACGGTGCAATGACCAGGGATACGATCGCCATCACATTAATCAGAATGTTCATCGACGGGCCTGACGTATCCTTGAACGGATCACCAACCGTATCACCAACAACCACAGCCTTGTGCACTTCCGAGCCCTTGCCGCCCAGGTTCCCCTTCTCGACATGCTTTTTGGCGTTATCCCATGCACCGCCGGCATTGGCCATCATCAGTGCCATTAGCACGCAGCAGACCAGTGCACCGCCCAGCATGCCACCGAGTGCCTGAGCGCCGATACCAAAACCAACCACCACAGGGGCTGCCACTGCAAGCACACCCGGCAACACCATCTTCTTCAATGCCGCATTGGTTGCGATTTCGATACAGCTGGCATGATCCGGCTCAGCCGTACCTTCCATCAGGCCCGGGATTTCGCGGAACTGACGGCGGATCTCCTTGATCATCTCAAAGGCTGCGTCACCAACAGCAGTCATCGTTAATGAGGCCACCAGAAAAGGAAAAATACCACCAACAAACAGTCCAATCAGAACCAGAGGTTCATTAAGGTTCAGGGTGAAGTTTTCGTTGTGCAGCGACACGGTTTCAACAAATGCGGCAATAATCGCCAGCGCAGCCAGCGCCGCCGCACCAATGGCAAAACCTTTGCCGATTGCGGCTGTCGTATTGCCCAGCTCATCGAGTGAGTCGGTGATTTTACGTGTCTCTTTACCCATGCCAGCCATCTCAGCGATACCACCGGCATTGTCCGCCACCGGTCCATAGGCATCGATGGCCATGGTAATACCTACCGTTGCCAGCATGCCTACGGCAGCGATGCCGACGCCATAGATGCCCACCAGTGATGTCGACACGAAGATAATGGTAGCAATGGTGAGCACTGGAATCACAACTGACTCCATGCCAACAGCAAGGCCGGAGATCATGACGGTCGCGGGACCGGTTTCACCTGATTTCGCAATATTAAGCACAGGTTGTCCACCCGTGTAGTATTCGGTCACCAGACCAATAATGATGCCTCCGACTGCACCGGAAATCACGGCGCCCCAGACCGATACCGCTACACCAGCATAGCCAATCACCGCATAGGCTCCGAGAATAAAAATAACTGAAGCACCAATAGTGCCGATACGCAGAGCCAGTGCCGGCTCCTTGTCAGCTGCAACACGCACCAGGACAATGCCAATTACCGAGCAGATCAGGCCGAGTGATGCCAGCGCCAAAGGCAGGAACATCAGTGCCTGCTGCTGGCCCAGCGGGTCAAGAACATCGGCAGTCATCGTTGATGCCATGGCGATGGTGGCAATAATGGCACCACAGTAGGATTCGAAAATATCGGACCCCATACCGGCCACATCACCCACGTTATCGCCCACATTGTCGGCAATGACTCCGGGGTTACGCGGATCATCTTCGGGAATCCCAGCCTCGATTTTGCCGACCAGGTCAGCGCCGACATCGGCACTCTTGGTGAAGATGCCGCCGCCAACACGTGAGAATAGAGCCACAGAGGAGGCGCCCATACCGAAGCCATGAATCGCATGTGCGGTTTCCGGATCACCACCGAAGAAAAGGTAGAGCGTGCCAAGCCCGATAAGGCCGAGAGAGGCAACAACCAGACCCATGATCGAACCGCCATAAAAGGCGATGGTCAGCGCAGTGGCTGCGCCATGATCCTGAGCGGCTATAGCAGTCCGGACATTGGCCTTGGTCGCGGCAAACATGCCGAAATAACCGGCCAGCGCTGAACAGAGTGCGCCAACCAGAAATGCAATGGTTGTATTCGGGCCCAGGCTGTAGGCAAGAATCACCGCCACCACTGCAACAAATGTAGCCAGAATCGTGTATTCACGTTTCATGAACACCATTGCACCCAGATGAATAGCTGCAGCTATCGCTTCAACTTTCCCTTCCCCTGACGGATATTTTTTAACCGTCCGATAAAGAATAGAAGCAACAATCAGGCCTGCACCGCCCAATATAGCTGGAATTATATTTTCGCCCATCCAAGTCCTCCCGAACCAAATTTATTAACAGATCGCTTGTGTTTAAAACCATGGAATTAAAACAGTGACAGCTCTCCCAGTCCCCATTTATAAGTTAAAATTGCCTGATGGGTCAAGCCTTACCTGGATTGCTACCCTGCTCCTGTTGTGCATGACGTTTAATCGATGCTGTGATTTCAGCACGCGCTTCCTCAGCACCCTCCCATCCGGTCACCTTTACCCATTTGTTGGGTTCAAGGTCCTTGTAATGCTCAAAAAAGTGCCTGATCTGGTTGGTCAGAAATACCGGCAGGTCCTCAGGCCCCTGCACATGGTCATAGACAGGCTTCAGTCTGGATGCAGGCACTGCCAGCACCTTTGCATCCATGCCCGCTTCATCTTCCATCTGCAGCACGCCAACCGGGCGGCAGGACACCACACAGCCCGGAACCAGCGCAAACTGGCTCACTACCAGCACATCAACCGGATCTCCATCATCAGAAAGGGTGTTAGGCACAAAGCCGTAGTTGCATGGATAGTGCATGGCCGTATGCATGAAGCGGTCAACAAACACCGCGCCGGAGGCTTTGTCCAGCTCATACTTGATCGGATCAGCATGCCTGGAGACCTCAATGACAACGTTGATATCGTGCGGCGGGTTTGCACCTGCCGGAATTTTGCTGAGGTCCATGAGTCTGCTCCTGATGAAAAAGTTCGGCTCATTGTAGGAGCTATCGGGCCGCGCACAAGCGCGGGGAAATTGCTACACTTGCGCAGTGATCATTATATCCGTATCCGATCAGCTGCTTCATCACCGCCGCAAAACCGGCGTCTGGTACAGCTACCCCGTTTCCACCGCTGCCAATGGCACCGGTAATGAAGAGGGAAGCCTGCAGACTCCACTGGGCAAGCATCGTGTTGCGGAAAAGATCGGTAACGGATTCCCGCTGCTGACAGCTTTCAGGGCAAGAAAACCATTCACCATCTACGACCCTGTAACCGACAATCCGGACCGTGACTGGATTTTAACAAGAATCCTCTGGCTGGAGGGCTGTGAAACCGGCAAAAACAGACGCGGCAGCGTCGATACCCGGTCTCGCTATATCTATATCCACGGCACCCACAATGAAGAGGCCATCGGATCGCCTGTCTCGCATGGCTGCATCCGCATGAAAAACCTGGATATCCTGGAGCTGTTTGAACAGATCTTCCCCGGTGAGCGGGTCATAATCAGGGCCTGACCGGCGATCTGTACGCCCGGCATCCATCCCGGCCTGTGTATCAGGCAGAGAACCATCTATACTCGTATTAGAGGTCGTATTGTGCCTGGCGAAAGCAGCAGGTTCTGTTTTTACCATTGCACGCGATCAGTAGCGGACAAACGGGGGTTAATATGATGGTGACTGTGAAAAGAGTTGTTCTGGATATCCTCAAGCCCCATCAGCCGAATGCCCTGGAGTTTTCCCGGGCCATTGCTGAAACGGGTGTTGATTATCATGTGCGCCTGACGGTGATCGAGGTGGATCAGAACACCGAATCGGTTCAGGTTGAAGTGCAGGGAAGTGCCGTTGATTTTGAGGAGGTCCAGTCCGCCATTACCGGCATGGGTGGTTCACTTCACAGCATTGACCTGGTAGAAGTTCAGAGCAGATCTGACATGGGTTAAACTGTCATGAGCCTGTTGCAGCAAGCAAGGTTTCTGCTCCGCATCACCCGAACCCATCATATTGTACGCCGTTATTTTGTGGTTAACGGTTTTGATGGCGCGCTCACAATGATGGGCCTTATCACCGGGTTTATCATCAGTGCGCCCGACAACTTGACGGTCATTATTAACGTCTGCCTCGGAGCGGCCATTGCCCTGGGCATGAGCGGCATAAGCAGCGCCTACGTCAGTGAAGTGGCGGAACGAAAGCGTGCGCTGGGAAAGCTGGAGGAGGCAATGGTTGCCGATCTTCAGGAGAGCGCACATGGCGATGCAGCGCGCTGGGTGCCTCTGCTGCTGGCGCTGGTTAACGGTTCAGCACCTCTGGTAATTTCACTGTTGATCCTGCTCCCCATATGGCTGTCGAATATCGGCACCCCTCTGCCGGTGCCACCGCTCTATGCTGCCATTGGTGTTGCACTGCTGCTGGTCTTTCTGCTCGGTGTTTTCCTCGGCCGAATTGCGGACATCTCATGGCTGCGCAGTGGTATCCAGACCCTGCTGGTCGCAGTGGTAACAGCCGCACTTATTTATCTGCTGGCCGGCTATTAAGATGCCATCACCCGAATGGCACACCGTTGAGACCGAGGAAGTTTTGCAGCATCTCGGTGCTTCGGTTACAGGCCTGACAACCGAAGATGCTGGGAAACGTCTGACTGAGTACGGCCCGAACTCTATCCCTGAAGCGGGCCGCCGTTCCCTGTTTGTCATGCTGCTGGCTCAGTTCACAGATTTCATGATTGTGGTGCTGCTGCTTGCTGCACTGATCTCCGGATTCGTCGGTGAGCCTCAGGACACCATTGCCATCCTGGTAATCGTACTGCTCAATGCCATTGTCGGTACGGTGCAGGAGTTTCGTGCTGAACGTGCCGTGGCGGCCCTGCGTGAAATGGCGGCACCGGAGGCACAGGCAGTGCGCAATGGGCAGGCGGTTACCATAGCGGCGTCGCAACTGGTGCCCGGGGATATCGTATTGCTGGAGGCCGGCAATGTTGTTCCGGCTGATTTGCGGCTGTTGCAGGTAGAAGAGATGCAGGCCGACGAGTCCGCCCTGACCGGTGAATCCCAACCTGTTGCCAAACAGTCGGCAAGCCTGAGCGAAACCGATCTCTCCATCGGCGACCGTAAGAACCTTGCCTTCAAAAGCACCCTGGTTACACGTGGCCGTGCGCAGGGCGTGGTGATTGCCACCGGTCCGGAATCGGAGATTGGTCATATCGCCGAGCTGTTGCGCGGTGAGGAGAGTGTTAAAACACCTCTGCAGATACGTCTGGCCCGTTTCGGCCGTTACCTTGCTCTGGCCGTGCTGGCTATTTGTGCTGTGGTCTTCGTGGCAGGTCTGCTGCAGGGCCAGCCGGTACTGCTGATGTTTCTGACTGCCGTGAGTCTGGCAGTAGCGGCGATTCCGGAAGCGCTGCCGGCTGTCGTGACCATCTCGCTGGCCCTCGGTGCGCACAAACTGATCCGGCACAATACGCTGGTGCGTAATCTTCCGGCTGTCGAGACACTGGGTTCGGTAACCTGGATCTGCGCCGACAAGACCGGCACTCTGACGCAGAACCGGATGAGCGTGGAGCTGTTTTTTGCCGCCGGTGAGCGGCATTCATCGCTGCCTGATCCGGCATCAGACCAGCTATGGGTGGAGTTCGGGCAGGCCATGGCTCTGAACAACGATGTGGCAGAGAAAGATGGAAAACCGTCCGGTGAACCGACCGAGCTGGCGTTGTTTGAAGCCGCGCAGAAGGCCGGTTTTAACAAAGCCACGCTGGAACATGCGATGCCCAGGCTTGCGCTGATTCCGTTTGACAGCAAACGCAAACAGATGACGACTTTGCACGGTTCAGACGAAGGTGTGGTCGCGTATATCAAGGGTGCGCCGGAACGGCTTCTGCCACAATGCAACCGGGCTGTCGGATATGACGGGCCGGCAGTATTTGAATCCGGTGATGTGATAGCTGAAGCGGAGAAACTGGCCAATGAAGGCTACCGGGTACTGGCACTGGCAAGACGTGAGTTTGTTGCCTTGCCCGAGTCCGTTGAGGCTGAAAAGGTCGAACAGGAGTTGACGTTTCTGGGGCTGGTTGCACTGATTGATCCGCTACGACCTGAAGTGCCCGATGCGGTAGCAGATTGTCTGGCGGCAGGGATTACACCTGTAATGATCACCGGTGACCATCCGGGAACTGCCATAACCATCGCCATGCGTATGGGCATCACGGCAGATGAACATGCCATGCTGAGCGGTGAAGAACTGGCAAAGCTGAGTGATGAAGCATTTGCCCGTATGGTCGAGTCGGTACGGATTTATGCCCGGGTTACACCGAAACAGAAATTGCGTATCGTCAGGGCCCTGCAGGCAAACGGAGAGTTCGTTGCCATGACCGGCGACGGCGTCAATGATGCACCGGCGCTGAAGCGTGCCAATATTGGCGTGGCAATGGGCAAGAAAGGTACCGATGTAGCACGTGAGGCATCAGACATGGTGCTGCTGGATGACAACTTCGCCACCATCGTTACGGCCGTCAGATCAGGCCGCCGCATTTTCGATAATATCCGCAAGTTTATCAAAGACACCATGAGCTCGAACTCGGGCGAAATCTGGACGCTGTTTCTGGCACCGTTTCTCGGCCTGCCGATACCGCTGTTGCCCATCCATATTCTCTGGATCAATCTGGTTACCGATGGTCTGCCGGGGCTGGCTTTTACCGCCGAGCCGGCCGAGCCCGGGATCATGCGCCGGGCACCACGACCACCGGAAGAGAGTCTTTTCGCTCACGGTATGTGGCAGCATATTATCTGGGTCGGGCTATTTGTCGGCGGCATCTCGATTGCATCGCAGGCATGGGCTATCTCACGCGGGATCGAACAGTGGCAGACCGTGGTGTTTACCGTGCTTACCGTGTCGCAGCTGTTTCATTCGCTGGCTGTGCGTAGCGAAAGCGAATCGCTGTTTCGTATCGGGCTGTTCAGCAACCTGCCGATGCTGGGAGCCGTATCGCTGACACTTCTGTTGCAGATGGCCGTGATTTATCTGCCCGCACTTAACAGCATATTCCATACCCGGCCCCTGCCGATGTTTGATCTCGTCGTCTGCCTGGCACTCTCTTCACTGGTTCTGGTCGCAGTAGAGATTGAAAAGTGGCTTATACGCCGGGGTGTTATTTACGTTCAGAGGGAAGCTGCTGCCAGGTGCCGCCGATAGGCAGTGCAGCAACCGGCATCCTGATCATGAACCCTGTTGTGTAACTGTGAATTCACCGGACATCAGATCATAATTGGTTCTGATCATGGCCTGAATCTCCTTCACATACGCCTCGCCACGCTCGGAGTAGCCGGAAAGCTCCCGGGCCAGCTCAACTGCTGTCGGCCGGTTGCCCCCTTTTCTGATGCTGTGCCGCAATACTCTCAGCGGCATATACATGTACACACGGTTGATGCTGCGGATGTAGGCGGCTACGGATTCATTCACGGAAGTATATATTGCAACTTCATGCCTCATCCCTGCCGGTCTCTTTGCCGGCACAATGCCGCAACCCGGTGTAAAGCACCATTGGCCAAACAGGTTCATCCCCTCACGGGCAAAGCGGGATGTACCCCAATTTGATTCATTGGCCGCCTGTGCCAGTGCCAGGCGGAAAGGAACTCTGTCCACGCGGCGTCCGAGCAGCATCCACGCCTGCTGATCATCAATAGCATTCATCTCTACGTTATACTCTGATGCCAGCAGCATCAGCCACGCCTGCTCGCTCTCCGACAGGGTGTCACCGCGATCCAGCTTGCCGCGAATGCTCATCATGCGTTCGCGCTGGGCTGTTACTTTCCGGTTTTCGTCCTCAATAATCGGCCTCATCAGATCGAAGAATGCTTTTTTCTTCTCCTTCACATCCTTGTATGCGGCAAAATCCGGCAACTGCTGAACGGCGGGCCTGAAATAGGCTTCACCCTGACTGCAGCCAGCAAGCAGGAGCATCATAAGGATCGTGGCTGCCCCTTTGCTGCGGAATAACGGTACGCTCTTCATCGTCCGGTTATCTCCCTGCCCGTCATTAAATCCAGTTTCGGCCACAGCATGGCTGCAAAGCGGAATTCACGCATCTGCCACCGGCTTCCTGCCAGCTTTCATCTTCGCCAGCAGAATCCCTATCTCGTAGAGCAGTAGCATTGGAAGTGCGAGAAGCGTTTGCGAAATAATATCCGGCGGAGTCAGGATCGCCGCAATAATAAAGGCCCAGATAATCACATAGCGGCGCTTGTCAGCAAGTGTCGAAACCTGAACCAGATCCAGACGCACCAGAATCATCACGATGATCGGTATCTGAAAACTTATGCCGAATGCAAACAGCAGCTTCAGCACCAGCGTCAGATACTCCTTCACGGCGGGCATTGCCTGAATGGTGTCACTGGAGAAGCCCAGAAAAAATTCGAATATCAGCGGGAAAACAACATAAAAGGCGAATGCGCCGCCGATAAACAGCAGTCCGGTACTGGCAATAAAATAGCTGGCAAAGGCATGCCGTTCATGGTGATAGAGCCCCGGTGCAACAAAGGCCCAGACCTGATAGAAAGTGACCGGTGCTGTAGCAAAGATGCTCAACACCAGTGCGATTTTCAGGTAGGTAAAAAAGACATCAGGCGCATTAAGAAAGATCAGCGGTGTGCCGGGCGGCAGTGCAGCCCTGAGCGGCATGGAGATAAAATCAAACACCACATCGGAAAAGTTCATCAATACTGCCACGCCAATCAGATAGGCAAGTGCCGCAATCTTCAGACGCTTTCTGAGTTCACGCAGGTGGGACAGCAGCGGATGTTTGACCGGGGTTTCAGCAGACTGCTTCATCAGAGGGGTGTCCTACTCACTTTTCGCAGGCTGGTCATTGATTGGAGGCGATTTTTTCTTCTTACGCGGTTTCTTCGGGGAGGTCTCATCCGGCATGGTGCTGATCCCTTCCGAGAGGGCATCACGAACTTCACTGACTTCACTGCGAAGCCCTTCAGTCTCCTGGTGCAACTGATGCCTGATCTCACCCATCCATCTGCGGGCATGGCGAACTGCGTCTCCCACCTGTGAAACAAGTTCAGGCATTCGCTCCGGCCCCAGCACCAGAAAGGCGACAATGCCGATCAGGATCAGCTCAAGCAATCCGATATCAGGCATGCCCGGAAAGCCTTAACAGACTGTGCATAAAACGATCAGGATGCTTTGTTATCGTCCCTGGATGCGGGCTCGCTCTCTTTTTCCTGAACATCCTCATTTGCCGTATCATCCGAGATATTCTTGCGGAAACTCTTAATCCCTTTGGCAAGGCCGCTTCCAATCTCGGGCAGCTTGCGTGCGCCGAAAAGTACCAGCACAATTACCAGAATAAGAATCAGTTCGGTTGTACCCAGTCCCATAATTTTCCTCCAGACAGTAAATAGCCATCTCTATGCAATGAACATGGCAAGCTTAACCCTTACGGGTGATAAATATAAGCGTTACAAAGCCGATGCCTGTTATGCCATCGTTAAAGGCGGCAGCGGGCAATCCAGTCCGTCCGCTATCACCCGCAGCAGCTCGCCCTCTTTTACGAAGACCACACCGTTGCAGAGCACACAATGCAATGCGGCTTTCAGCACCCTCTCTTTCAGAGCCGGAGCAGCCATGTTCAACCGGGTCAATGCCTGATCGAAATGGGAGAGCCGGCTCTCCCTGCCCGCCAGCATCGTATGCTCACCCTCAGCCAGCAGCGACATCGACTCGGCGAAGGGTTTCTCCCCCTCCTCCCCGTGACCGGTTCGGGCCAGAACCGTCAGCAGCACCCGGCAGTGCGGCAGCAACGCCTTCATCCGGTGATACCTCACCTCTACAGCAGCACTCCTGCCGAACTCACCCTGCAGACGTCTGATCACCATGCGATAGAGTGCAAATTCAAACAGGCTTACCTGATGATCGGCCTTGATCAGGGCGCCCACAGACTTTTTAAACGTCCGGTACTGGGGAAGCGACATCTCCTTCAGCGCAGGCATCACCATCTCCGCCAGCGGCAGACGCAGTTCGGAGGAAAGACCCCCTATATCCGGAAGAATATCAAGCGTTTCGCGAAACACATTCGGGTCAGCTGTTTTTTCAAGCACGCTCAGCTGAACCTTTCTCTGGCTGGTATCCGGATCCAGCAGCAGCGCATAAACCGCCGCACGGGCGGTATAGGGGTCATGGGCAAAGTCGCGCACCCTTGCCGGCATTTTTTTCAGCATCGCCCTCGCTTCCTGAAGCGATTCAGGGCCGGGATTCCCCACCATGGCAAGAACGGCATCCGGATTAACCTGCAGATGAGCCACCTGGCTTCCGGATGAGACCATAAAGTCAGCGGCTGCCTGAGCCTGGTTGGCAAATGAGCGGGCCTGACTGTCTACTTTGTCAAAGCGGCCTTTGAATCCCGGATCAATACGCCGGATCCGCTCCTCCAGCGGAGGGTGAGTCGCCCACCAGTCGCTGTGATACCATGACTTCAGTGCATTACCGAAAAAAAAGTGGCTGGCCTGTCCGGTGGCTGAATGATTGACAGTTGAGCCCTGCCTGTATCCGCCGATCACCTTCAGTGCATTGCCTATCCCTGTCGGATTACGCGTAAACTGAACTGCCGCCGCATCGGCCAGATACTCCCGCTGACGGGATACGGCTCTTTTGATCATATCGGCAATCACAAGCCCGACAGTACCGACAATAAAGAGCAGAAATCCGATTACGATAATGCCCGGATGCGATCCCCTGTCGCGTGAAAACCTGGAGGTTCGCTTCATGGTCATCAATCCGATGCCGGTATCCGAAACCAGTGTTATGCCATAGAGAAGCCCCATCATGCGCATTTTCATGGCCGAGTCGCCATTGAAAATATGGCTGAATTCATGCGCAATGACGCCCTGCAGTTCATCCCGGCTCAGCAGCTCCACTGCACCACGGGTAACGCCGATCACCGTATCCGACGGCGTAAATCCGGCGGCAAAGGCATTGATCCCCGACTGCTCCAGCATAAAGACCGGGGGAACAGGCAGCCCAGAGGCAATGGCCATCTCTTCCACCACATTCAGCAGTCTGCGATCAAGCGGCTCTTTTACAGATGCAGGCAGCCTGCTGCCGCCCAGCATTTCGGCAACTGCCGCACCCCCTCCCTGTGAAAGGGTATGAATCCGGTAGGCGCTGCCCCCCAGAATCACCAGCAGTGTTGCCGCCGAGATCCATAAAAAGAGCTCAACATTCCACAGCTGCCCGGAAGAGAAACCGTAAAACCCGGCCTGCTGATCAATAAAAAAGAGCTGCCCGATCATTGCGCCCACAACAACTGCGCCATATACAGCCACGGTAATCAGGGCAATCGCGAGAATAAACAGAGCCACCAGAACAGCACTGTTTCTTCGCGCCTTCTCCTGGTAACCGAAAAAATTCATGTCCGGATTCTACTGGCGAAACAGTTCAGAAGCTGACGTTAACCCTCTCTTTCACTTCAGGCCTCTTCACCTCAAACAGTGCGGCCTCTTTAAAGCCCATCATCCCGACAAACAGTGTGTCGGGGAATGTCTCCCGCTGCGTGTTATAAACCATGACCTCATCATTATAGGCCTGACGTGCAAAGCCCACTCTGTTTTCAGTCGAAGCAAGTTCTTCGGAGAGCTGTGCGATGGTCTTGTCTGCCTTCAACTCCGGATAGGCTTCATTGAGTGCATTAAAATGCAGCAGTGCACCGCCCAGCGCAGCCTCTGCACCCATCAGAGCCTTTACAGCCCCGACATCATCCGGACTTGCACTGGCCCGCTTCATGGCGCCCAGCGCACTGTTCCTTGCTGCTATAACATTCTCCAGGGTCTCTTTCTCATGTTTCAGGTAACCTTTTGCCGTTTCAATCAGGTTTGGAATCAGGTCGTAGCGGCGACGCAGTTGCACATCAATCTGTGCAAATGCATTCTTGAAACGGTTTTTCAGCTTGACCAACCTGTTGTAGATGAAAATCACATAAAGCATCAGAAAAACAATAACACCAAGTACAACCATAACTGTTGTCATGGGCCCACCTCCTAAACTTGGGAACCTCTGAATAAGCACATCCTGTGCTTATTACAGAACGTAAAGCTAAAAGCGTGGTTTTAACTTTACTCACAAAATCAATCACTTTCATTTTTGATTTTGGCGGCCCGTCCCTGGGCCGCTTGGATACACTGACTTTTTCAGAGTATCCATAGATTCAACATGCACACGATAGAGCAACGCAGCACCTGCCGCAAACAGCAGAACAATCACCAGAATGGAGAGCCTGGCACTGCCGGAAAGCATACTGGCCGCTCCCATCATCAATGGTCCCAGAACTGCCGCAAATTTGCCAAGCATATTGTAAAAACCGAAAAACTCAGCCGACTGTTCTGCCGGTATCAGCCTTGCATAAAGGGAGCGGGAGAGCGCCTGTATCCCGCCCATCACCAGACCGATGGCTGCTGCCAGCAGATAGAAATCACGGCTGATCTCCATACCGGCAGCTCCGATGCAGATGCCGATATAGACTGCAATGCAGACCATAATGCTGTTTTTAGCACTCCAGACCTCGGCAATGCGCCCCCATGCCAGGGCTGCCGGGAATGCGACAAACTGGGTCAGCAGCAGCGATCTGATAAGCACATCCGCTTCGAATCCAAGCGAGAGGCCATAATCAACCGCCATCCGGACAATGGTTCCGACACCATCAATATAGAGGAAGTAGGCTGCCAGGAAGAGAAATACCACCTTAAGCCGGCGAATATACCGGAATGTCCCGACAAACTGTCTCCAGCCGGCTGTGGTACTCCTCCACCACATGACACGTTCTGCTTCACCTCTTTCATGGACAGTCAGGATCAAAGGCGCTGTAAACACGCCCCACCAGAGCGCAACAAGAAGAAACGAAAGACGCACGGCCTCACTCTTATCTGCAAGGCCGAACCATTCAGGGTTTATAGTCATCACAACACAACCCGCAAACATCAGGCCGCCACCGACATAACCCAGTGCATAGCCGAGTGATGAGACCCGATCCAGACTCCTCTCTTCGGCCACATCAACAATCAGGGCATCGTAAAAAACATTACTGCCTGAAAACCCGATGGCGCCGAAAATATAGAGCATCATTGCCATCAACCACGCCCCCTGCACCACAAGCAGGAGCGCGGCGGTCATCAATACACCCAGGATGGTAAAAGCAAGCAGCATCCGTTTTTTCATACCTCCCTGATCCGCTATCGCTCCGAGAACCGGGGCCATGACAGCAACAAGCAGGCCTGCTACCGCATTACCGGTACCAAGCCAGAATGTGCTTTCATTGACGCTCAGTTCCGAAGCCCAGAACTGTTTGAAAAAGACAGGAAAAAATCCGGCCATAACCGTGGTAGAGTAGGCCGAATTGGCCCAGTCATACATCGCCCAGCCATAGACGGATTTTCTGTCTGCATATTCCATCTGCATAATTTAGATGAACGGCAGATAAATGCATCCTGCCTGTTCATTAAGGAAGCGCTGATTAATTCGGCGCTTCTGCGCAACCCATGGACGGGTTGCCAAATCGGGAACGTAAGTGACCGATTTGTAAGCGAAAGGAAAACCACGTTTTTTCTTTCGTGTTCTGATTTTTTGCCAGGATGGCAATAAATCAGCATCTCCTTAAGAGGCAGATATGATGATTCTGATTCCGTCTGTTACAGGACCCGGAGTCCGTCACTTTGCATGCAGGCGTATGGCTGCCATCCAAAATACCATCAGACAGATTGCCCTTACCGCCTGTTTCGGCAACATGCAGACATGAATTTCCGGAACACTGCACGATTTGCAGGTCCGCTGACCGCCATAGCCATACTCGGTGGTGTTGATATCAGCGGGTATCCGCATGCCGCCGCCATGCTTGCAGTCACCACATGGATGGCGATCTGGTGGATCAGCGAATGCGTACCGCTGGCTCTGACAGCCCTGATCCCGCTGGTCTTCTTCCCCCTTCTCGGCATCACGGCCGGCAGGGATGTCGCTCCCAAATATGTAAACAGTATTATTTTTCTCTTTCTCGGTGGCTTTCTGATTGCCCAGGCAATGGAGAATACGGGCCTGCATAAACGCATTGCCCTGAATATGCTGGCAAGGCTGCATGCCAGCCCGCTGCAGCTGGCTATCGGGTTTTCGGTAGCAACGGCATTTCTGTCGATGTGGATATCCAATACGGCGACAACAATGTTGATGGTCACCATTGCCCTGCCTCTGCTGCACCGACTGATGGAAGAGCATGGCAGTGAACAGATCGCTCCGATGGCGGCAAGTTTCCTGCTGATTATCGCTTACTCAGCCAATATCGGCGGCATGGGAACGCCGGTCGGCACGGCGCCGAATCTGGTATTTCTGGAAAATATTCGCGCGGCCGCACCGGGGCTGGCCCCCTCCTTCCTTGAATGGATGATGATTGGTGTGCCGATGGTGGTGGTTGGCCTGATTGTACTTTTTCTGGTGCTTGGCCCGAAACTGGCACAACTGCCATGGGAGTCCTCGAATGCGGATCAGCTGCAAAACGCCCTGCTCAGCCTTGGACCGATGCGCAGGGAAGAGCGGCATGTCGCCACAGTCCTGACCATGACTGCCCTCCTCTGGATGAGCAGGGAGAGTATTGTCATCGAAGGTTTCACCATTCCGGGCTGGTCCGCATGGCTCCCCTATCAGGGCGTGGACGATGGTACTGTAGCCATATTCGGAGCCACTCTGTTGTTTCTGCTAAGAAGTGGTGAAGGCATGCCTGTTCTGAACAGGGCCTCATTCGGGCGGCTGCCCTGGGAAATTGTTCTGCTGCTTGGTGGCGGGTTCGCGCTTGCTTTCGGCATGCAGGACTCAGGCCTGTCACTGTGGATCGGTGACCAACTGGGTTTTCTCGGAGGCGTGCCTCTGGTGTTGATGATGCTCGGAGTTGCGCTGGCCATCACTTTTCTAACCGAAGTCACCAGCAACACAGCCACCACGCAGGTGATGTTGCCGATTCTTGCCGCCACTGCCCTCTCCAATGAGATGGATCTGATAATGGTGCTGATTCCGGCCACTCTTGCCGCCTCCTGTGCATTCATGCTGCCGGTTGCAACACCGCCCAATGCCATTGTTTTTGGCAGCAATCATGTGCCGATGCAGGCCATGGTGAAGGCAGGCATACGGATGAATCTGATTATGGCATTTGTGATTGTCGCGCTCGTCTGGTTTGTCCGGCCCATGCTGCCGGGGGTTATTTAATACGGCCCCGGAGCATCCTGCCCTCGGCCTCTACGCAGTTCGAATTTTGCGAAATCCGAACTGCTTACTAAAGCCGCCCATCCATGGGCGGGTAGCGGTCAAGCATCATGAGGCCGTAAGCGGCGGCGGTTATTTAAAGCCCCATTCCACCCATGGATGGGTGGCGGCAGAACATCGTGAAGCCGTAAGTGAAGCAAGACCGCGCTCTTGCGAAACGATCAAAAGGCCGTGGCAGGAGCCAAAGGCCGAATCAATAAATCAAAGCTTGATTTCCAACCCTTCATAGGTCAGGAAACGCTCTGCGTCGCCAGCATTTCGGGTGTTGCGGGAAAGTGCTTCAGCAAACACTGCCTCGAGCGCATTATCACTTCGGGTCGGCTCGTGATGCGTGCAATACAGTGCCTTTGCCTTTGCCTCTCTCGCCATCTGAATGGAGGTATCGAAGGTTCCATGCCCCCAGCCAATCTTCTGCATATACTCTTCCGGCGTATATGAACTATCTGCAATCAGCAGATCCACTCCTGTGATAAGATCCAGAACTGCCCGGTTTTTCTGAGCTATAACCTCTTTGTACTCGGCACGCTTTTCAGGCTCGTCAGGCGTATATATGTTTCGCCAAGGCTCGTGGTCGCCGGTGAAGAATATGGATTTGCCGTTACAATCGATCCGGTAGCCGAAATTAATCACCGGATGATTCATCATCACCGGGGTTACAACCGCATCGCCAACCGTGACCTTCTCCCCCTCTTTCAGAGTGAAGTATTCAATATCGGCCTTAAGCTCCGCCTCACGAATCGGGAAAAATCGATACTGAAGCTGTACGCTCAGAATCTCGGAAATGTCTTTTTGCGATACCGGGTCGGCTGCACCATGAATTTTCACCGTATTGCCCGGCACAAAGAACGGGATAAAAAATGGCAACCCCTGAATATGATCCCAGTGAGTATGCGTATTAAAGATATTGGCCACCAAAGGAAATTCTGAAAACAGCGACTGTGATAGCGGGAAGATACCTGTGCCGGCATCAAGAATGATCAGTTCACCTGAATCTGTGCGCACTTCAATGCACGTAGTATTGCCGCCGTATTTAACGGTCGCTGGCCCCGGAGAAGGCATTGAGCCACGTACTCCCCAAAACTTGATCTTCATACCGCAACTCTAGCACGTGCAAATAAAAGTTCCCGTTTTCGTTAAATTTCTTTGACGCCCTATGCAGGCATGGCATGCTCCGGTTTGTGGACAGAAAGGCAGAGAATCCGGAACAGTGGTTGACAGATCATGGCGATTATCTTTACCGCTATGCGATGTCGCGCCTCCGTCACAATGAGGCTTCAGCCGACATGGTACAGGATACGCTTCTCGCCGCATGGCGGGGCCGCGACAGCTTTGCCGGCACAGCATCCGTCCGAACCTGGCTGGTCGGCATTCTCAAACATAAAATCATTGACCATATCCGCAAGGAGATTCGTGACCGCAATCTCACAGAAGCTGTCGAATCAGATCCGACCTCTTCACTCTTTAATGCCGATGGCAGCTGGATAGAGGCGCCGGGAAACTGGAAAGAGAACCCGGAGGAGTTGTGTAAAAACGAGCAGTTTCAGCATGTGCTTCAGGGCTGCATCGGCAAACTGCCGGAGAAGCAGCAGATCGTGTTTCGAATGCGTGAGTTAACGGGTGAAGAGAGTGAAACCATATGTAAGGCAGCCGAAATTACATCGACTCACCTGTATGTGCTCATTCACCGCGCACGGCTGGCACTGCGCAGTTGTCTGGAATTCAACTGGTTCGGAGGTAGCCGTCAGTCATGAATCACTTCTGTAAAGAGGCCAGTCAGCTGCAATCTGACGGGTTCGAGCGCGGTCTGACGGTGACAGAACATATCCGGCTGCGTATACACCTTCTGATTTGTGGTGCGTGCCGGAACTACTCGGAGAATCTTGAGCTTCTGAACAATATCTTTCAGGGCATGCGCAAACAGAAGAAGATTGATAAGAGCATATCTCTTCCTGACGGTGATCGGGGTCGCATAAGAGCAGCTCTAAAGACAGCTTCAGACTCTGACAATTAAAACTTAATCCAGACTTACAGCGCCTTCAAATAGCATGTAATCGTTGGCATCAGCCTGTTTGGCCGCCTGTTCGATTAATGTTTTTGCATCAGGTTCCATCTGCCCCTCCAACAGCCCTTCATATACGCCTTTATAAAAATAATCCGGGATAACTTTAACCTGATAGTTAATCTGCCTTGTACCCTCGGGAGCGTCTGAAGCCTCATAATGCCTCGTTTCATCCGGCATCAACCGGGTATCCCGCTTCTCTTGCCAACCATCATCATAATAAACTTCGCGTATAATCTCCCACTGCCATACGTGCAGGCGTTTGTCGTTACGGTCCAGGGCTTCGGCCACAACCACTACTTTCGGCGTCACATAGGTTGGAAATGCATGTCCGATCCATCTGGAGTGGATAGTCAGCAAAGCACCTCTCCTCTTTCGCTCAACTTTGAAATCCAGCCCTTTGCGAGTCATCCCCGGATCGTGAATACCTTTGAACTGATGTTTCCGATCCGGCATATGACAGCTCTGACACTGTACACCTTCTCCGGCAAAACGGCTGACTTCCCACTCTTTCACTGTGTTTTCCAATGGTTTGCCGTTAATCGCATACTCCTGTGGAAACTGGTGGCAGGAGGCACAGAAGTTCGAGCGTTCAAAATCCCTGGTTGCTATGAAACCACCGTGTGCAGGCTCTTTGACCCTGCCTGCTTTTCCGGTGTCTCGCTGCGGTGGCCCAAACCGCTCCCAACCACGCACATGGCATGCAGCACAGGTGACCCCGGCATGACGCAATGGTAACTCTGATTCGATGAGCGTACCGGTCTCTGAAAACCCCACAGGCTGCTTCAGCTTTTCCTTCAGGGATTTGAGCATCTCCTGATGGTCAACGTACTTCTGCTCAGCCAACGGTGCATGACAGTTAAGACAGTTGTTGCCTTCCATATGCCCCATGCCGGGAAACTGGCCGATCAGGCCGGGCGAATAGGCATGAGCATGCAGACTCTTTTTCCAATCGTTGAACTGTTCGCTATGACACTGTGCACAGGCTTCAGGTTTAAGATCTTTCTCAAGTGCAGACCAGTTATGAGGTGGCTCACCATTCGTTGCGGCAGGATTGTCCCAGTGACTGGATGACAGGCCCGGATCGGCAGGTGCCGGAGGATTCACTTGAGAACAGGCAAGTAACAGGCCCGATACCACCACTGCCAACACTCCGAATATCTTCCACATTGAACGATTGCTCCTGATCACGTCTCTGCTATAAGGAAACGCTGATTTATTCAGCGTTTCCGTGCGAACCATGGACGGCTCGCCACAACCCGGCAGGAGAGCAAGGGTTGGACGGCGTAAGCCGCCTTTAGGCGAGCGGCATGATGCCGTGAGTCAAATCAGGCGTTTACATGCCTGATTTGTAAGCGAATGCAAAATCACACTTTTGTGTTCGCGCGCTGATTATAGGCAGGATGCCACTGCTGTCCCACTTATTCGATTGCGCCATGCCGGATCTGATCCGGCATCCACTCAAGCGTTGCAAAAACTGGATTCCCGCTTTCGCGAGAATGACGAACAGGCCAATTTGGTATTGATGTCCATCGCACTTCAGATCAGCGAAACTCACGATGGTTCAACACCTTCCGAGCATGCGTCTTATGTTATCTGGGACAGCAGTGACAGGATGCCTGTTAATCAGCATCTTCCTAACAGACCCCTTAAACCTAGGGGCAGCACGATGCTGCCCCATTTCAGCCTGTTTAATTGCCTGCTCGGCCTCATTCAGGGTTGTTTTCTATTGTCCCGCAAGTACTGCATCCGATATGCCCTGAAGTAGGCTGCCATGGCAGTCAGCTCCTTTGAGTTTTGATCAAACTGCTTGCCCTTCATCGGATTGAGCATGCAGTAGTTGATCATCTGATCCAGCGTCACCACATCCCCCACCATCTTAACGTAATGCGGGAAATTCTGATTCCGGTCCAGATTCAACAACTCATAATCGGCATGACACGACAAACATGCCAGACCGGATGTTCCGAGCGATTCATCGCTCCACATTCTTTTGCCCACATCAGCTGCCTGCTGGAAGTTATCAAACGCATGCTTTCTGATTGGTGTATTGCCATCGCTGACCGAACATGGATTGCACGGGTTTGCACTTTTCATCGCGCACGGATTACAGGGATTGGGGGCTGAACATGGATTGGCACTTTTTTTCATGCCACATGGGTTGCACGGATTTGCACTTTTTTTTATAGCGCATGGATTGGCACATGGGTTCATCTGCTTCATGGCGCATGGATTGCAGGGGTTGGCTGCCTGGACCGGAACCATCTGCAGACCAAACAGAAGAACAAACGCGGTAAAATATGCAGGTATCTGTTTGATGATATTCATCTGCACTTAGTGACCATGCTTCATATCACATGGATTGCATGGATTCTTTTTTTTCATTTTCTTCATATCACATGGATTACATGGGTTCATCTTTTCCATTTTATCCATTTTTTTCATGTCACATGGATTGCACGGGTTATGTTTCTTTTCCATCTTCTTCATATCGCACGGGTTACATGGGTTACTGTGTTTCATCGCGCATGGATTACATGGATTGTTATGGTGTCCGGCTGCAGCTGGCATCGCGAAACTTCCCATCATCAATACAACTGCTGCTGTCATTCCTAATAGTTTATTCATCTGACCTCTCCTTAATATATAAAACTTTTTTCAGCTTATTTCTGGTAAGCACACATTGAGTCGATGTAGAGCAAAACTTCTTACAGTGTTAAGGAAGCGCTGATTAATTCAGTGCTTCCGCGCAACCCATGGTCGGGTTGCCAAATCGGGAACGTAAGTGACCGATTTTATGCCACACATCCATGTATGGCCCCCTTCGGGCGGCAAGCCCGTGCAAGATTACTATCCTGCAATCTTGTGTAAGCGAAAGGAAAACCACGTTTTTTCTTTCGCGTCCTGATTTTTGCCAGGATGGCTATAAATCAGCATCTCCTTAACTATTCTCATTAAAATATCAGTAATCATAGTATAGCTTAGCAGCAACCTGAAGCAGGCGTGCAACCACCCGGTTTAACAGCTTCGATGTAAGCTGAAACCACATACGCTTCCACGCCGCGACCCGGCGCCCAGTCGCGGATAAATTCTCGTGACTCATCCTTGGGAACAATACGAATATTCTCAAACCCGGCTTCACTCACCATCATCTCAAGCTCATCGATCAGCGATGCCCCGGCCATGCATCCGGCATGCAGGATCGGGTCGTTCTTCATCTCCTCCGGCATCTCGGCTGTAGCCACCACATCGGAAATCGCCAGGCGTCCGCCCGGTTTGAGCACACGGAACGCATCACAGAAGACCTGCTCCTTATGCGGAGAGAGATTGATCACGCAGTTGGAAATAATGATATCGGCCGTGTTATCAGCAACCGGGATATGCTCAATTTCACCCAGGCGGAACTCCACATTGGTGAACTTGCCCTTCTCGGCATTGCGGCGTGCCTTGCTGACCATGTCCGGTGTCATATCGATACCGATCACGTATCCATGCTCACCCACCTCGTGTGCAGCCAGAAAGGCATCAAAACCGCCGCCACTACCAAGGTCGATCACCATCTCTCCGGCTTTCAGGCTGGCAATGGCACGTGGATTACCGCATCCCAACCCCATATCAGCACCATCAGGCACCCTGTTCAGATCGTCTTCGGAGTATCCGAGGCGGGTGGAGATCAGTGTGTTGATCGCCGCATCATCAGAGACGCCACAGCAGCTCGATTCCACGCCGCAGCCGCCGCCTTCATTGCTGGCTTTTGCGACCTCGGCGTAGCTCTCCCGTACATGATTGCGAACTGCATCTTTTTTCGTATGACTCATCTGACTCTCCGTTACAGTTTCTTCAAAACTTCAATGATCTCCGAAGGCTCCATACGCTTCGTATAATCCACATCAACAAAGGCGTGTGCCACCACACCATCACGGTCGACAATATAAGTCGCCGGTATCGGCAATTCAAAACGATCATTGCCCTGACTGGATACCAAATCGATGCCGAAACCCTCATAAACCGGTCTGAGAGAGGCAGGCAAAGTAAACACCAGTCCGCACTCACGTGCCACGCTGTTGTCCCGATCATTTAGCAGTGGAAAGGTAAGATTGCCTTTATCGCGTATCTGCCCGGCATGTTCCGGCAGTTCCGGTGCAATAGCGATCAGCTTGCCGCCTGCAGCTTCAATCTCCGGCAAGGCTCTCTGCAGCGCCTGCATCTCCAGATTACAGTAGGGGCACCATGCGCCACGATAGAAGCTGATCACCACCGGTCCGTTTTTAACCTCTTCGGAAAGAGACACCCGGTTACCGCCCAACTCCGGCAGATCGAAATCGGGCGCGCTTTGACCTGCCTGAACCGCATGATCGGCAAGTCCGGACTGGCGCAGCAACTCTGTGGAACTGGCCATTTCGGTGACTACGCCCTCGGGCACCTGTGCGGCAAAACTGCGGTTAAGCTCTTCCAACGCTTCGCTTAAACTCATATTACTCATCCAATGCTCCGCCGCAACCTGAGCCCTGCCCGGCTGTGCAGCCGTAGCAGTGATCCATCACCACAATCTGCTCACCTTCAATATTACAGTGTATCAGATCGTTCAAATGCCGACGCTTTAACTGTCCATCCCCGGATTTGCTGACAAGGGGAAGATCAAGCATTTGATTAAAATCACAGTCATAAACATGCCCCTGCCAATCTACGCTGATCAGGCTTCTGCACATCACGCCACCGAGGTTCTCTTCGCGGTAGGCCTCCTTGAGCAACTGCATATACGGGGCAAACTGGCCCATGGAAATCAGCATGCTTCCGAAGCGTTTAATGGGCATGTTGGTAATGGTAAACAGCCGGTTGAAAGTGATACCGAAGCGAAGCCCTAACTCCCGCTTGTATGCAGCTTCCAGCTCCTGCTGTGGTGGAGGCAGGCTTGGCCCCTGCGGATTATAGACCAGTGTAAGCAGCAGGCCTGAATCATCCTGACCATATCCCATCGCATTAAGTTTTTTCAGTGCACTGATACTCGCATCAAACACACCCTTACCACGTTGCGCATCGACATTATCACTCAGATAGCAGGGCAGTGATGCCACCACTTCAACACCCTGCTCTGCCAGAAATTCTGCCAGATCCTTATACAACGGCGCATGCCCCGGAGTGCCATCTCCTCCTTCAGGGTTTATCTCGTGGCCCTCTTCTACAAGAACGGTCAGATTGCAGCGATCAATCACGCGCACGCCAAGCTTTCTGGCCTCACGCACCAGATACCTGAAATGCGGATTCATTTCGGGTGCGCCGCCGGTCAAATCCAGCGTTTTTACTTTTCTGGCCTGCAGATAATCGAGCACGGTATGAATCGTCGCTTCACCCATAATCTCTTTTCGCCGGGGGCCGGCATCCACATGACAATGCTGGCATCTCTGATTGCAGAGATAGCCCAGATTAACCTGTAGCGTCTCGACGCTGTCCCGATAAAGGGGCGGGAAGTCACTCTTTTTCAGCAGCGGCAGTGTTGCATGCATCTCTTACCTCTATTTTCAATCTACAATACGCTGGAAGAGTCGAATATA
>JAVVEJ010000004.1:432-86954 GCA_032251395.1 Mariprofundaceae bacterium | reverse complement strand
TTTTTCTTTCGTGTCCTGATTTTTGCCAGGATGGCAATAAATCAGCATCTCCTTAAATAACAGCCTCATCAAGAATATGGACATCAACATCAACACCAAGCCTGTTCGCCACCGCCTCCAGCGGCGCACGCAACGACTCGGCCCTGCCATCGGAAAAAGCCTCCAGCGCCATCATATAGATATCGCCCCGATCATCAGTTTCACGTGAACGGGTTGATACATCAACAATGGAGACCCCGTTTGCAGCCAGTACATCTGTGACCTCATAAACGATGCCGGGCTTGTCTGCGCCCGTGACCGTCACCACACAGTCCGGCTCTCTGGGTACAATCATCGCCTCTTCGTCGCCAACAGGTTGCGACTGAACTGTCAGTCCGGTCCGCTGCTCCAGTTCCGCCAGTGCGGCCTTTACGGCACCAAGGCCATCACCATCGGCAAGCCTCACAATCAGCATCATGGTAAAACGACCGCGCAGTGCGGTCATTGACGAATCTTCGATATTGGCATTGAGATGGAGCAGGGCCTCCGACACATCTCGGACAATCCCCGCACGGTCATGACCGGAAATAGAGAGCAGCAGATAGGACATAAATATCCCCCTTACATTAATCATAGGCGCGGAAAACAGAAGTTATCCGGTACGCTTCAAGCTTACAATGCGAAATACCAAAGTGACAGAAGAAAAGCGTCTCTGTCTGCCACGGGATCAGAAGCGCTACTCAGGTGGCAAGCAGCAATCAGAGCGTGAAAGAGGCGCCACAGCCGCACTCTCCCTGCTTGTTCGGGTTATGAAAAACAAAGGCGGCAGAAAGCATATCCTGCTGGAAGTCGATTTTCAGCCCGATCAGGGCCTTCTGATAGGCGTCTGCATCAACAAAGAGCCGGAAGCCCTCATGTTCGGCAACCAGATCATCATCAGCCGGAAGGTCAGCATAATCGAGCACATATTCCAGTCCCGAGCAGCCCGCCTCGCTCAGGCTTATTCGAAGCGCCTGTTTACCCTCTGCCTTCAACACGCTGCGGATACGTTCACATGCCGCTTCAGTCAGTTCAATATCAGGCTCTGCAAGCTGATTGGCCCTGCTCTTTTCCATCAGTCAGGTTTCTCCTGCCATCATTTTTAACCGTTTACGGATTGTTACCAGCGCATCAACCAGCGCATCCGCATCCCCGGAACCATGCCCGGGTCCGAAACTGACCCGAACACTGCTTCGCGCCTGCAGGTCTGAAACGCCCATGGCCGAAAGCACATGCGAAGCATTCCGCTTGCCTGATGAGCAGGCCGATCCTGATGCCACTGCAAAACCTGCCAGATCCAGCTGCATCAGCAGCGTCTCACCATCCAGACCGGGCATCGAAAACATCGATGTGTTTCCAACTCTATCGGCGTCGCGGGCAAAAAAGATCACCTCAGGCAGAGCCTTTGCAAGCGCATCTTCAAATCCGTTGCGAACAGCTGCACTACTGTCAAAATCCAGCATCCCCAATGCAGCCGCAAAACCGGCAACACCCGGCACATTTTCTGTCCCCGAACGACGCTTTCGCTCCTGACCTCCACCCTGAAGCAGCGGTTCGAGTTTACGTCCGCGTCTGACAGTCAGGGCACCGACTCCTTTCGGTCCCCCGATCTTATGGGCTGAAAATGATACAAAATCAGCCTCCAGTTTCGACAGATCAAGCGGAAGCTTGCCCAGTGCCTGCACAGCATCGACCAGCGTGGGTACTTCAAAGGCGCGACAATGCGGAACAACACTCTCAACCGGCTGAATGGCGCCGGTCTCATTATTGACCAGCATCAGGCAGGCCAGTCGCGTCTCTGCATCAATATGAGAGCAGAATGTCTCAGCATCAATCGCACCATTCCTGTTCGGGCGCACATGGACCACTTCCCAACCGGGTTTCGCGGCCCAGGATGCGAGCGGCTGCAGCACGGAAGGATGCTCAATAGCAGAAACAACAATCTTTCCCGGCTGCTGCTTCGAGAGCCAGCCATGAATGGCCATATTGTTGGCTTCCGTACCGCCGGAGGTAAAAACAACAGAGCCGGACTCAACATTCAGCTGTCTGGCCAGTGCATCTCTTCCATCATCCAGAAGCTTACGGGCCGCCCTTCCGGCCCAGTGAAGACTGGACGGGTTTCCGGACGCAGTTCTGGCTGCATCAGTGAAGGCAGTTAACGATTCATCAATAACCGGAGCTGTTGCATTATAATCAAGATACCGCTGCACGGGCTCCTTCCATGACTATCGGTTCAGGGCCCGGCATATAGTTTTCAACCGGAGCAAGCACAATCCTATCCAGATAGACGTTTTTCGCACATACATCTTCAAGTGTAATCGTATCCAGGAAACGGTAGATATGTCTGCCCAGAGCATTCCAGAGCTGGTGGGTATCACAACGGCTTCCCTGATGACAACCGCGGTCCCCATCTTCACAACGGGTTGCCCGGATCGTCTCATTCACAGCCGTAATGATTTCAGATATAACAATCGTGCTGGCCGGTTTGGCCAGCTTATAGCCACCGCCCGGCCCACGCACTGAGGAAACCAGCCCCTCCTCACGCAGCCTTCTGAAAAGCTGCTCCAGGTAGGAGAGCGAAATAAACTGTCGTTCAGAAATCGATGCCAGTGTTACCGGCCCATCTTCGCAGTGCTTATTCAGGTCAACCATTGCAGAAACAGCGTAACGGCCTTTACTAGTCAAGCGCATAACATCACCTCTCTTTGGGAATACCCGCGTATAGAGGTGGGACATTATTATACCGGACTATATTAGTCAAGTATAGCCGTTTGCGCTACAACGGGCTAAATACCGCCGCCGCCAAGAAAGCGATCAAGCTTTTCATGCTCTTTTTTCATGTCTTCCGAAAGCCGGGTGTCAACTTTTGACTCCTTGCCGGAACTGTTCGGATGGAACGCATCAACCCTTGCGTTCACGTCATCCACAAGCTGCAGCACATGCTTTATCGCCTCAGCAACAGGGTTCGGCATCAGGTGGTGATCAAGATTAATCTTGCCATCTTCAATCAGTGACTCTGTCGTTCCTACAACAGTCCCGGGAATGCCGATTACTGTTGAATGCGCCGGAACATCCCTTAAAACAACCGAGTTGGCACCAATGCGGCTCTGCTCACCGATGGTGATTGACCCGAGCACTTTGGCACCGGCACCGACTATCACACCGTTTCCCAGCGTCGGATGGCGTTTCTTCTTCTGCCATGTGGTACCGCCAAGCGTTACACCGTGATAAAGCGTCACATCATCGCCGATTTCAGTCGTCTCACCAATCACAATGCCCATGCCGTGATCAATAAAGAAGCCCCTGCCGATGGTTGCACCCGGATGGATCTCAATACCGGTCAGCCAGCGCGAAATGTGGGAGATAAACCTGCCAATCCAGTACAGACCGTTACGCCAGAACATATGGGCCAGACGATGCATCCAGACGGCATGCAGACCGGGATAGCAGGTAATGATCTCCCAGGTCGACCGGGCTGCCGGATCACGGTCAAATACAGTGCGAATATCTTCACGAATCGTTCTCAACATCAGCGAAACCTACATTAACTTCCAGGGGCCTGTTAGCATAAAATTGACGTGCTGCGACGAAGTGGTTTTTTGGTGCGGCAAGGCATTTTGAGTGCTGTGTGCTTTCTGTACATTAGCGAAAAATAACGCAGCAGCAGCAAAAACCACCCGTCCCTTCGGGCTGCGCCTCAAACAGGGCCATACATTGTTACTCGGCGATCATTTGGAATCACCAAATTTCACTTCTCGCGCCTTGCCTGGCCCTGTTTTAGACTACAGCGCAGTATGTGAATTTTATACCAGCAGACCCCTGACAGACTGTAGCACGGACTCCGGGGCAGAGATGCTCCACATCGGTTTTGTCGACAGTCTCTGCGCCGCCCATGCACAAACTTCATCCGGTTGAACCGCCAGAATCCGTTCCACCCACTCGGCATGCGATATCAGATTATCCTCATCGAAACGGCCGCCAAGATAGAGCATATGCCCCTCAACCGACTCCATTCCCATACGAAACTGCACCTCAAGCTGGCGTCTGGCCCGATTGACTGCATCATCACCGATTCCGGAGGCGAACTGATCCAGTGTCGCCCTGATCACATCCAGACATTCAGGCAGCATGGCCGGATCAGTTCCACCGCTGACACTCCATATTCCGGTATCGCTCAGGCTCGACAGGTGCGAGCCGATGCTGTAAGCCAATCCACGTTTCTCCCTGACTTCACGGAACAGGATCGAACTCATGCTTCCGCCCAGCATCTGATTGGCCAGCCACGCAACAGGTCTCTCATCTGCAGCAGCGTGTATGCCCGGAAACGATGCAACCAGTTGTGCCTGCTCAAAATTGCGTGGCAGCCACTGAATTCCCGATGCCATCTCCGGCAGCACCCTCTGTTTTTCAGCCCCTGCTCTGGGCCATGAAACAGCACTCAGGGAATCGACAATGGCGGCATGGTCAACACGGCCTGCAACTGAAATCAACAGCTGTGGAGGGCGGTAATGCTCTTCCAGGTAAGCTCTTAAACTATCATGCGTCATCGAGTTCAGGGCATTTTTTGTGCCTAACGTCGGGCGGCCGAGACTCTGATCAGGAAAGAGAGCCTGCATATGCTGGTCATAGACCCACTCATCAGGGGTATCTTCCACCATGCTCATCTCGGAGAAGATCACTTCGCGCTCTCTGAGCCACTCCTCTTCAGGCAGGGAAGGATGCAGAAACATCTCCGTCAGCAACCCCATCGCTTTCTGCCAGTCTTCAAACAGCACATGGATATGAAAGCAGGTACGCTCACGTGAAGTAAATGCATTGGCATGGCCACCCAGCTGATCCAGCGCCTCAATCAGGGCATGAACATCGAGTGATTCCGTGCCTTTGAACAGCATGTGCTCAAGCGCATGCGCAATGCCGGCATTTTTCTCATTTTCATCCCGGCTGCCGACATCCACAAAAAATCCGATGGCGACACTCTGTGCATCGGACATGGTATGACTCACCACCAACGGGCCATCCGGTATCCGGGTCTCGTTAACAAAGGAAGAAGCCACAACCACCACCTTTCCAAGTAAAAGTTTACGAACTCTAAACAAAAAAGAGGCGGGTTACCCGCCTCTTTTGATTCATTCGGCTTCGGACTCCTGCCCTTCGCCTACGTCGTTACGCAAAAACGCGGTTTTGCTCCACTCACTGGCTCGTTTGCTCGCCAGCCACCCATCCTTGGGTGGGATACCCCCTCCCGCACAGGGATGTGCGGCGGCTAAACATCGTGAAGCCGTAAGCGCAGGCGGACATGCGCCGCCGAAGCGATTAAAGCAAAAGGCAGGACGCCTTTTGCGGTTCAATCAATCAACGTCCTTCATGGAGAGACGAATCTTGCCGCTACGATCAACTTCCAGAACCTTTACGCGAACGGTCTGGCCTTCGGAGAGTTCATCACTCACCTTCTCCACACGGTGCGAAGCGATCTGGGAGATGTGAACCAGACCATCCGTATTTCCGACTACGCGTACAAACGCGCCGAAGTCCATCAGCTTCACAACCTTGCCTTCGTAGATCTTGCCGACCTCAACTTCAGCCACAATGTCGTTGATCATCTTTTTCGCAGCTTCGCCGGCTTCGCTTGTTATGGCGAAAATCGTGATCGTGCCATCATCAGCAATATCAACCTTGGCGCCCGTCTCTTCAACGATGCCACGGATCACTTTACCTCCGGCTCCGATCACTTCACGAATCTTGTCCGTCTTCACCTTCATGGTGAACATGCGAGGTGCATGGTCGGCCACATCCGCACGCGACTCGGTCATGCATTTGGCCATCTCACCCAGAATGTGCAGACGCCCCGCGTGTGCCTGGGCCAGGGCCTCTTTCATGATGTCACGCGTCAGGCCGCCGATCTTGATATCAAGCTGCAGCGTAGTCACACCCTCGCTCGTTCCGGCAACCTTGAAGTCCATATCGCCCAGATGATCTTCATCACCCAGGATATCGGAAAGCACCGCATAGCCGTCCTTTTCCAGAATCAGACCCATCGCAATGCCGGCAACAGGCGCCTTGACAGGCACACCCGCATCCATCAGTGCCAGCGATGTGCCGCATACTGAAGCCATCGAAGATGAACCATTGGACTCGGTAATTTCAGACACGGAGCGAATGGCATATCCAAACTCCTCCATCGTTGGCAGAACCGCTTCAATGCCGCGCTTGGCCAGTCGGCCATGGCCGATTTCACGTCGACCCGGAGGGCCGAAGCGGCGTGCCTCGCCCACAGAGTACGGCGGGAAGTTATAGTGCAGCATGAAACGCTGTTTCTTGACGCCTTCCAGAGACTCGGTCATCTGCATGTCGGATTCTGTTCCCAGCGTGATGGTTACCAGCGCCTGTGTTTCACCACGGGTAAACAGGGCAGAGCCGTGGGTACGTGGCAACACGCCGACCTGGCAATCAATCGCACGAACATCGGAGGTTGAACGACCATCGATACGCGGATTACCATCGATAATTGAGCGGCGAACCACGTGCTTTTCGAGGCTCTTCATTGCAGCAGCAACATCGTTGAACTCAAAATCCCCCGGTGCATCCGGGCTGCCTGCAAAACGTGCCTGGGCCACTGCGCGAATCTCGTCCAGGCGTGCAGAACGCGCCTGCTTGTCAACCGTGCCATATGCCGCGCGGATATCAGCTTCAAAGGCCTCTTTCACAACAGCCTGCACTGCATCGTTACCGGCAAGTGCAACCGTCAGCTTCTCTTTGCCAGCCTGCTTCACCAGCTCATCGATAGCATCAAGCACCGGCTGATAACCCTCCTGACCAAAGATAATCGCATCAATCATCTGCTCTTCAGAAAGCTCCTTGGCTTCTGATTCAATCATCAATACCGCATCACGGGTACCGGCAACAATCAGATCAAGCCTGGACTCTTCCATCTGTGCATAGGTCGGGTTCAGAACATACTCACCGTTAATATAACCAACCCGTGAAGCGGCAATGGCTTCAGTAAATGGCGCATCGGAAAGGGCCAGCGCCGCAGATGTACCGTTAATGGCTACAATATCCGGATTGTTATCTTCATCGGCTGAAACAACCGTCGCAATCACCTGTGTTTCATGGAAATAGCCTTTCGGAAACAGCGGGCGAATCGGCCGGTCGATCAGACGCGAAGTCAGTGTCTCTTTCTCGGAAGGGCGGCCTTCACGCTTGAAAAAGCCTCCGAGGAAACGGCCTGCTGCGTAAGTCTTCTCCTGGTAATGAACAGTCAATGGCAGAAAATCGACACCCTGCAGTGGCGTTTTGGCTGAAGTTGCGGCCACATGAACAATCACGTCGCCATACCGGGCCAGTACAGAACCTCCTGCCTGACGGGCAATGCGCCCTGTTTCAAAACTTGCTTCACGGCCACCAACGGTCGCCCTGGTTATTTTTATATTAAACATATTTTCAAATCCTTTTATCAGGATTCATGTCTCTGTCTGTGGGGTTATCTGTAGAGATCCACTCTGTGGAAATGGAGAGTCGAAAAAAAGAAAGGCGGCCCATGCGGGCCGCCTTTCGGGAATGTTTAGCGACGCAGGCCCAGTGAATCAATCAGGCTGCGATAACGGTTGAAATCCTTGCCCTTCAGGTACTTCAGAAGGTTTCGACGCTGGCCAACCATCTTCAGCAGACCACGGCGTGAGTGGTGATCCTTATGGTTATCCTTGAAGTGTCCTGAGAGGCCATTAATGCGCTCAGTCAACAGTGCCACCTGCACTTCCGGTGAACCTGTATCACCTTCATGCGTAGCGAATTTTGTAATTACTTCGTTCTTCTTTTCCACAGACAGAGACATAAATCCTGCTTACCTCTTTATTTAACTTACCTTTTTATAGGGCGGCGAACCCTAACGGCAGAGAAAGTGGCTTGCAAACCTTTTCTAACACGCATCAGGGAAGACAAAGTTCCGGGTTTTACATCCACCTGCTCCTGCTCATCTAGAGTGCAAGTTTCACATCAACTCCCATGGCCCTGATTTTATCCGCCATCAGCTGCATCCATGCGGATGTAAGCGCTCCGAGATGCTCCGCCTCAGCCTGCATGGATGGCCGTGCCAGCCCGTAAAGCAGTACGCCTCTGACCGGTATCGCTTCAGCCTTCAACCGTTGAATAAAGGCCAGATAGCCGTTTACTTCACCGGCTGAAGGTTCACAGCCATCCCATGCGAACATACAGGTCTGAATCCATGTCGGGCATAGCCTGGCAGCAGTTTCAACCTGTTTGAACAGCAGTTCAGGCGTTGCAGTAATGCCATTAATCCGTGCGATGCCCGCCTCTGTCACAGAGTCAACTTTCACCCAGACTTCGCCCCCCCTCTGATCAAACAGCTCAGACATCAGTTTAAGTCCGGCCTGAACATTCGGTCTGTGCAGATAGGAGCCGTTGGTAATCAGACGCAGTTTCACGTTGTCGTCCATGCCAGACTGCTGCATCACTGAAATGATCAATTGAACAATTTCACCAAAATTGTGACAACTGGTCGGCTCCCCGTTTCCTGAAATCGCAATATCACAGAGTGTCCGGCAATCCTCAGGAACTCTCTCAGTCATAAACGAGCCATGAATCACGTCATTCAGCATCATCTCCAGCTCATCTTTCAACTGATGTAAATCAATGGCGGGAGCTGAACCGCGTATCAGGCCGGGCACCTGACAGTAGGCACAGTGCCAGTTGCATGCATTGTTGGGATTGAGATTAATGCCAACCGAGACACCGCCTGCACGCCTTGAGACAACGGGATAGACATAGGTCATTCCCGCTGCATCGCGATCATGGTTTTGGACACTCAACAGTTTCTCAGCCATCCGGGCACTATAAAATGCTTTCCGGTATAGGCAAACAGGGATAACCGGATGGATGATTCCGCCCTTACCTATCAACCCGGCATCGGTTAGGATTGCGGCAAGGAGGCATCAATGCCTCCCGGCTACCTGATGACAGACAGGCATTGGAGGCACATGAGTTCAGGCAACCGAAAAATCCGCTTTGGAGCCCTGGTCCGGGAAACCTCTGTAAAACAGAACGTTGTCAGTTTTAACGATATCGTGCCTGAAGCAACGCCGGATCAACAGGGCAATCTGGTTGTTCCAAGGCCTGCAAATATCAGGCTCCGGTTGCTCGATATCTATCGCCTGCTGCAGCCCTATATCAGTGTACGTTTCATCGAGCAGATGCGGGCTGTATTGCCTCTGGCTGTTTATCTGCTGCTGTTTCAGATTCTTATCCTGCATCAGAAGGTGAGTATCCCGGAGAGCATCATTATCGGCCTGTTTGCCGTTATGATCGGTCTGATGCTCTTTATGGAGGGGCTGAAACGCGGGCTGATGCCCTTTGGAGAAATAATCGGCAAAACATTGCCGGCAAAAGCGCCGTTAAAACTGGTGCTGCTGATTGCACTGCTGCTGGGAATCGGCGTCACTTTCGCCGAACCGGCTATCGGGGCCCTGAAAGCAGCAGGCTCCATCGTCGTGGTGGAAAAGGCTCCCTATCTCTACACCATATTAAACGACTGGAGCACTGCACTTGTTCTGGCTGTTGGCTCCGGTGTCGGTCTGGCAGCCGTGCTTGGCACCCTGCGTCTGCTCTACGGCTGGAGCCTGAAACCCCTGATCTATATCACACTCATCCCCCTGATCGGGTTAACGCTCTATCTGGCTTCCGATCCCGGGCTCTCGATCATGCTTGGCCTGGCATGGGACTGCGGCGCAGTGACAACCGGTCCGGTCACTGTGCCACTGGTGCTTGCACTGGGCATCGGCATTGCCACCACAGCCGGCAAGGGGAAATCCCCACTGGCCGGGTTCGGCATTGTGACGCTCGCCTCCCTCTTTCCGGTTATTGCGGTAATTCTGCTTGGGATTTTTATCGGCAGCATCACGACACCGGGGCAGATTATTGCAGCGGCACAGGGTGCGCAGCATCTTACAGCGTTATCGGGCGAAACATCATGGCTGGAGACCAGCCCCTGGCAGGAGGCCATCTCCGGCATTCGCGCTATTGTTCCGCTGGTCGCATTCTTGGTGATTGTACTCCACTACATTCTCAAGGAACGACTTCGTAACAGGGGCACCATTATCTACGGTATTGTGCTCTGTGTGCTCGGCATGATCATTTTCAACCTGGGGCTGGAGTATGGCCTCTCGCGTCTGGGAGAGCAGTCAGGTTCACTGCTGCCTGCCTCGTTCACAACAATGGCTGATATCGCAGCCTCCCCGTACTACAGCTGGGGGCTCGGCATCATGATCGTACTTGTTTTTGCATGGTTTCTCGGCTTCGGAGCCACACTGGCTGAGCCAGCCCTTAACGCCCTCGGCATTACGGTCCAGACCCTTACCAACGGCGCCTTTGAGAAGAGCCTGCTGCTCTACGCCGTCTCTGTCGGAGTCGGTTGCGGCATTGCGCTTGGTGTCGCAAAGATCATCTTTTCGCTGCCGCTGACCTGGCTGGTCGTTCCCGGTTACGGGCTTGCACTGATTCTTACCTGGCTCTCATCCGAGGAGTTCGTTAACGTGGCATGGGACAGTGCCGGTGTCACCACCGGTCCGATTACCGTGCCGCTGGTGCTGGCCATGGGGCTGGGGCTGGGCAATGCCGTTGAGGCGGTTGAAGGCTTCGGTATTCTGGCGCTGGCATCCATCGGTCCTATCATCTCCGTGCTGGGCACGGGGCTCTGGGTACAGTGGAAGATCAGGCGGCACCACCGGCAGCGTGACAGACCCGTAACCAAAACAGTAGAGGAGGCGACATGAGCGATAGCAATATTACCGTCCTGACCGACGTTTCGCTTATCACCTGCATTGTCCAGCGCGGTCTGGGCGATGAGATCGTAAAGGCGGCCCAGCAGGCCGGTGCCCAGGGCGCAACCATCCACTACGGCAAGGGCAGCGGCATCCATGAACTTCTCGGTGTTCTGAGTGTGGCCATTGATGTTGAGAAGGAGATTATCAATATCATAGTGGCCAACGATCAGGCGGACCGGATTTTTGAGCGCATGTACATTACCGGAAATCTGGATACGCCGGGTATGGGCATCATCTACATGACCAAACTTGAAAAGGCTGCAACCCATATTGCACCGGAAATTCTGGCAAGGCTGCTGGGCCATGGCAACTAGGCAGAAACTGATCACCTGTATTGTTCCCGAGGCCAATGCCGCAAAGGGGGCAGCAGCACTGCGTGACAAATATGATCTGCAGACCATCAGCCAGCACTATGCCCGTGGTATTGGCAAAAGCTCTCCCCTGATCAAACGCGGTATTGGTGAAAAGACCGAGAAGGTGGTGTTAAGCGTCGTCGTGGATACGGCAATAGCGGATGAGGTGTTCGAGTTTCTCTTCAGGGAGGCGGACATTGACCGGCCACAGGGTGGCCTGATCTATATGAATGTTATCCGCTCAACCGCGTTTACAGCCATCGACCTGCCCGAAACTTCAGAACAGACCCGCCTGAAAGGCCGTTAATGGTGAAGCGTAGTGTCGGTCACTTTTTCCCATACAGAATATAGCTGAATCGGCCTGGCTATTCCTTTCAGGGAGGCCTGCGGCAACATGCTGTGTTTTGGCTTCAGTTTCAGATTTCTGAATGTATCTTCCGAGATAATCGTCTGCCTCGGCTTAGCCATGCTGGTCAGGCGGGCGGCAATATTTACTGCATCACCGATACAGGTGTACTGCATCGCCTGACTCGATCCGATCGCCCCGACCACCGCATCACCGCTGTTGATGCCTATGCCGATTTCAATCGGCTTTTTCCCTCTGGCTTTCCGCTCCCGGTTAAACAGGTCAAGCGCACCATGCATATGAAATGCACACTTAACTGCCCGGTCGGCCGGATACTCCACTTCAGTCAGGGCATCGAAGAGAACCATCACCTCATCACCAATGAACTTGTCCACCGTACCGCCATACTGGAACACGATACTGACGATCAGTTCGAAATACTCGTTAAGCATCTCCACCACATCCGTGGCCGAGGCAGAGTGCGCCATACTGGTAAAGCCGCGAATATCGACAAAGAGAATGGTGATTTTCTTAAGCTTGCCACCCTTCTTTTCCAGCCTCAGCTCACCACTGGTGATCTTCTGCATGACGCTGGGCGGTAGCAGGCGCTCAAGCTGCGCCTTGTCTCTGCTCTCCCGCTCAACGGACTGCAGCAGTTTGGTGTTGGCAATAATGGTTGCCACATGGGCGACGAGGCTTGTGATCAACTGCAGATCCTTGCGTGAAAAGACCATGGCTGACTTCTGGCTGTCCAGATGAATGACGCCGAAAAAATGGTTGTTGTAAATAATCGGTGCGCAGAGAACAGAGTGCAGCCCCTGCACAAGAATGGAAGCGGAATGCGAAAATCGTTCATCGGCAGTCACATCGGCCACGAACAACGCCGAATGGCTCCTGCGCACCTCTTCCAGAATCGATTCGGAGATCGACATATGTTTCGGAATCCCCGGCAGTACCTTGACAGCCATCGGCACAAGCGCATCCGTCTCGGAATCGAGCAGCAGAATGGCACACCGGTCAGCCGGGAAAATCTCGAGCAGCTTGCCGGTAATGCTTTTCAGGGTTTCACCCAGATCGCGCTGCAGTCCGACATGCTGCAGCAATTCGTTGCCCAGGCGCAGTTTCTCGTAATCCTCGCGCCAGTCCATACTATCAGTAATCAGATGGGCAGGGGCGAAAGCGCTCTCTCCGCCAACTTCAATGCGGTCCTTAATAGCGCGTTCGGATACCGGGTTGCTGGCAATACGAACCAGCCCGGTCGGTGTTGAATCCGTGAGATCCTCGATGAATGTCAGTATGGTCTTGCCGATCCGGATTGCATCACCGTTGCCCAGAAGCTTTTCGGCAATGCGCACGTCTCTTATATATGAGCCGTTGCTGCTGCCAAGATCCTTAAACAGATAACCTTCATCAGCGCAGACGATTTCAGCATGGTGTCTGGAGATGCTGGCATCCTGCAGACAGACATCGTTCTCCAGCACCCGGCCGATTCTGGTGCGCTCACCGAGTTCAATCTCCCAGTCCTCTTCCCTGTTGCGAATTATCAACTGCGGCATCTGTTACCCGGCCTCAGGCAGAGGAGATGTCACCATGCTCATCATTTACTGCTCCTTATCTTGTGTGAAGGGGCCGATTATCCATCAACCAATGTGGTTAAGGGAATCCCGTAAAAAGGGGAGCATTCATTCCCGGGCCATCTAAGTGCAAGTAAAATCAATTGGTTACGAGAAATGTGGGGCGGAAGAGAGTGCCGCTACCTTATATATCGCCGAAGTGACTCCGGAGAGCTGCTCTGCAGTGATTATATACGGCGGCATGGTATAGATCAGCTTGCCAAAGGGCCGCAGCCAGACCCCCTGCTCAATCAGTTGCGACTGAACCGCTGCAACATCCACCGGCTCCTTCATCTCAACCACGCCGATTGCACCCATGACGCGCACATCCGCCACACCCGGCAACTGCCGGCACGGAGAAAGTTCCGACTCCAGCTGCATTTCAATCGCCCTGACCCGTTGCTGCCACGGAGAGTTGAGCAACAGATCAATACTCACCACTGCTACGGCACAGGCCAGCGGATTGGCCATGAATGTCGGGCCGTGCATCAGCACACCGGAACGTTCATTGTCCCCACAATCTGCATGAATCCCTTCACACACTTTTGCAGTTGTCATGACTGCGGCAAGCGTCATGTAACCACCGGTCAGGGCTTTCCCCACACACATGATATCCGGTTCAATACCGGCATGTTCACAGGCAAACATTCTGCCTGTACGGCCAAAGCCGGTGGCAATCTCATCAAGGATCAGCAGCAGCCCGTACTCATCACACAGCGCCCGTACCCGGCGCAGAAACTCCGGCGCATAAAAGCGCATACCACCGGCCCCCTGCACAATCGGCTCAAGAATCACGGCGGCCAGCTCATGATGATGCGTTCTGATTCTTGATTTGATGGAAGCCATTTGCGAGACGGCTTGTGATTCATTCCATGCATCATCACTGGCCACGGTCGGCGCATCAGCAAAAAGCTGTCTGGCCAGCACGGCTGAAAAAAGATGATGCATGCCGGCATCAGGGTCACAGACACTCATCGCGCCAAAGGTATCGCCATGATATCCGTGACGGATGGTAAGCAACCTGTTTTTCGATGCTTCACCTTTTGCCTGCCAGTACTGCAGTGCCATCTTGATCGCTATCTCTACCGAAACAGAGCCGGAATCGGCCAGGAAAACATGCTCCATTCCGGCCGGTGCGATGGACAACAGTTTCCCGGCCAGCCTTGCCGCCGGTTCATGGGTCAGGCCGCCAAACATCACATGCGCCATTTTTGAGAGCTGAAACTCAACAGCCCTGTTCAGTTCGGGCACGTTGTAGCCGTGAATGGCACACCACCATGATGCCATGCCGTCAATCACCTCTCTGCCATCTTCAAAGGTAAGCATCACACCGGAAGCTGATTTTACAGGATAGACCGGTATCGGGTTTTTCATCGAAGTGTAAGGGTGCCAGAGATGCTTCCGCTCAAATTCGAGCCACTCCGGCCCATCCGGACTCCCGCCTTCAGGCAGACTCATGCGGCAGGCTCTTTAAGCAGATCGATCGTCATCCGCTCCAGCACCACCAGCCTGGCCTCCACTGAAGCACCCTTGAGCAGTTTCTCGGCCTGCACCATACGTTTCAGAGCCTGGGACAGCTCACTCCCCTTCCACCGCCTGGCCTCCTGAGGTACACGCCTGCGGGCATCACCAAACACCCGCGCTTTCTGCAGCGGATTACGTTCACGCTGTGACTCGTACCAGCAATACATCAACAGCTGGTTCATGCGTGTACCAAGCCAGCTTAGCACCTGCACTTCGGAAACCTGCTGCTCATTAACGAGTCTTCTTAACAGTCCCAGCGCAACAGAATCCCTTGACGCAACGGCATGGCAGTAGGCCTCGATATCCTCGGGGCTGCGCTCACCGAGCAGATCACCGACGATTTCCATACCGATTCTCTCACCCTTGCCGCCGTCGTAGAGTCTCAGCCGCTCAATCAACTGGCGTGCTGCCGCCCGCATGCCGTGTAACCGTTCAGCCATCATCTGAACCGCCTCATCACAAATATTCAGCTGATGTTTACCGAGCTCTTCGGTAAGCCACTGCCCGAACGCGGCGGGTGTGGGGATATTGAATTCGCACTGCAGCAGATCAGTTTCAGCCTGAAGCTTTTTGTGCAGCGTCTTTTTCCAGGCAATGCCCGGTGCGCAGATAATAAGCCTGTTCTCTTCGCGGACCTCACTCACCATCTTCAGCAGATGATCACCCTGCTTCGGGCTGGCACTCTCGGCATTACGAACCAGAGCATAGCATATGGAGGGTCCAAAGAGGCCCTGATTGCGGCTCTCGGTCTCTACCCTGGCCAGTTCGGAGCAATCGACCCGCAGACGGGTTGCATCGGCGCTGCCTCCCTGAAGCAGAGCCTCGGCGGCCTCAAAGATAGCATCGAAGTCTTCTCCAAAGAGGTAGCAGGCCCGGACACTGCTCTCCGGCAATTTTGCCGGTGAAACTTTCATGATTTCAGACCGCGCAAATCAGAAGCCGGAGCTCAGGCGGCTCCATGCACGTGCTGCCCACTGCCTGCGGAGGTCACGTTGAAGTCTGCTGCGCGAAGCCTCAGCGCCTGATGGACCGCCGGTTACAAACACATCGCCGGATTCGGTGATCATTCCACTATCCCAGAGCAGCCTGCTGCTGCGGTAAACCCGGATGCTGCCGGAGATGGTCAGACGGTACTGGGTTGCCACACCTGATCTGTCATAGGCACTCGCTACAAACTGCTCGGATGCCTGTTCAAGACGGATCGCCACATGAGTCTCTGAATCTTCGGCTTTATCTGCCTCTACAAGCTCATAACCCTCACCGCCCCCGCCTGAAAAGTGGCGTCGCAGCTCCGGAACCAGTGTTTTTGCCACTTCATTGGTCGCCTGCAGAGAGACTGTTTTTACATCGGCAGGAATGACGCCTGTGCCATCGCCATGGCCCACCAGATGATAACCGCAGGAGGCCAATGTCATCGCAACCAACACTGGGACAGCAACGCTTCTTCCAATCCGTAACCAGTCAGACATGAGGATTTTTGTTCGAGTACAAGGCGTGACAGCTTCGAGCAGCGCAGTGTATGCGCTCAATACATGAGCAGCACAGAAACTGACGCAACGCAAAGGTCGGGTAAAAAGGGCATGTCTCACTCCGGACGCACCACAATGTTTAGTAACCTTCCCGGCACAAGAATCACTTTCACGATCTGCATCCCATCCAGCCATTTGGCGATTGACTGATTGGCTTTGGCTGCCGCCATCGCAGTCTCCTGATCCGCATCTTTGGCCACGGTGATCTCGCCACGCCGTTTGCCCTGAATCTGAACGGCCAGCGTAATCTCATCCTGAACCAATGCGGCCTCATCCACGACAGGCCAGTCGGCAACCACGGCCATCTTCTGCATGCCGATGCGCTCACCAAGCTCACAGGCAAAGTGGGGCACAAACGGAGCCAGCATCGCAGCCAGTGCCTGCAGCCCCTCGCGCACCGCGGCCAGCCCCTTCTCGCCCTTCGGCTCAAAGGCAATCAGCGCATTGCTCATCTCCATCAGGGCGGCAATGGCCACATTAAAGGCAAAGCCGTGTTCAAAGGCGTGGGTCACACGCTGGATGGTGGTGTGAATGGTCAGGCGCAGTGCTCTGACAGCTGCTTGATTATCTTCACCGGCAGGGCTGGCAGTGGCACTCTCCATCAGCCGCCAGACACGTTTCAGGAAACGGTTTGCACCCTCCACACCGGCATCAGACCACTCCAGATCCTTCTCCGGCGGTGCGGCAAACAGGGTAAAGAGGCGTGCGGTATCAGCACCGTACTTCCCGATAATGGCATTCGGATCAACCGTGTTGCCTTTGGATTTGCTCATCTTGGCGCCATCTTTGAGCACCATACCCTGGGTCAGCAGATTCCTGAACGGCTCATCGCCACCCTCTGCAGAAGTGAACAGTCCGGCATCGCGCATCAGCTTGTGATAAAAACGGGCGTAGAGCAGGTGCAGCACGGCATGCTCAACACCACCGACATACTGATCCACCGGCGCCCACCGCTGCATCGCAGCCGCATCCACCATGGATTCACTGCATGGCGAGGTAAAACGGTTCATATACCAGGATGACTCCATGAAGGTATCGAAGGTATCGGTCTCGCGCCTGGCGGCCTTGCCACATTCCGGGCAATCGACATGCACGAATGCTTCACACCCGGCCAGCGGCGATGCACCGCCGGTCGGCTGAAGTTCTTCAGGTAATACCACCGGCAACTGATCTTCAGGTACGGTTACCATGCCGCAATCATCACAGTAAATAACGGGAATCGGGGCTCCCCAGTAGCGCTGGCGTGAAACCAGCCAGTCACGCAGGCGATACTGAACCCGCTCTTCACCCTTACTCTCACTCACCAGATATCCGGTGATGGCTGCCTTTGCTTCAACCGAGGCCAGGCCATCGAACTGTCCGGAGTTCACCAGCACGCCTGTATCCACAAACGCGGCTTCCTGAACATCCCACTCACCGTCTACAGGCCTGATCACCTGCCTGATCGGGATGCCATATTTATGGGCAAACTCATGATCGCGCTCATCATGGCCGGGCACACTCATCACCGCACCGGTGCCGTAACTCATCAGCACGAAATTCGCCACCCAGATCGGAACGGTTTCGCCGGTGATCGGATGAATAGCCTTAAAGCCTGTATCCATTCCCCTCTTCTCCATCAGGGCCACATCGGCCTCTTTGGTGGAGATGTGAGAGCACTCGTGCAGAAACTTCGCCAGTTCAGGGTTCGATTCCGCCGCCTTTTTTGCCAGCCGGTGGCCTGCCGCCACCGCCATGTAGGTCACCCCCATCAGGGTATCCGGGCGGGTGGTGAAGATATCGAGCGTCTCATCTGATTGTTTTCCATTGGCTTCCACACCGAAGGAGACCTCGGCACCGGTGGAGCGGCCGATCCAGTTGCGCTGCATGCCGATCACCTTCTCAGGCCAGCCGGTCAGCTTGTCGAGATCAGCCAAAAGCTCTTCGGCATAGTCGGTAATTCTGATGAACCACTGGGCAAGATTCTTACGCTCAACCGGGGTATCACAGCGCCAGCATGCACCCTCTACGACCTGCTCATTGGCAAGCACGGTATGACAGGGCTGGCACCAGTTCACCTCCGCCTCTTTGCGGTAGGCCAGACCTTTCTCTACAAGCCTGGTGAACATCCACTGCTCCCAGCGGTAATATTCAGGCTGGCAGGTCGCGAACTCACGGCTCCAGTCGTAAGAGAGGCCAAGCTGTCTGAGCTGGCCGCGCATCTGATCGATGTTGTGGTACGTCCACTCAGCCGGCGGACGTTTGTGTTTGATTGCGGCATTCTCAGCCGGAAGGCCGAACGCATCCCAGCCGATCGGGTGCAGCACATTATAGCCATGCATTCTTTTATAACGGGCTACGGCATCGCCAAGGCAGTAGTTTCGCACATGGCCCATGTGCAGGCTGCCGGACGGATAAGGAAACATCTCCAGGCAGTAGTAGGATTCCCGGGTATCGGACGGCTCTTCACAAGCGAGGTCAACCCCTGCCGCGTCCCATTTTGCCTGCCACTTTTTCTCTATTTCCTGCGGTTCGTAACGATCTGACACCTGTGCTCACTCCTGAAAAAACTGAAGTGCAGATGATGATGGGGATTGCCCCGAATGAAAAGGCTCATTATTTGGAAAGCGGATATTCACCTATCCATAAAATAGCCTATTGAGGTCAGGGTCAGGAACCTTTTTCCTGCTCATTGCTTCTTAAGCTTCGTTAACAGCAGTTCAAGCCCCGAATCCAGAGGTGCATGAACACAGCATTCCATCACATCAGGCAGAGTGAAATGTAAAAATGGTAGCGCCCCCTTTAAATTAAGCAGACAATGTAGTGATCTGCCCCGTCCTGTAACGGCATCAATGTGCCGGGATGGAGTAATCCATGACGAAATCGCGCGACAAGGAGTTTATGTATGACGAAGTTTCTCAAAAAAGTATGTATATCTATGATGATTCTGGTCATGTTCGGCCTGAACATTCAAATACCGATGGCTCAGGCAGCCATGGTCGGTACCGACCAGATCATTCAACAACAGTTCCATGACCAGAGCCGTGAAAAAATTATTGCCTTTCTGGATAGAACTGAAGTCCAGCAGCAGTTACAGGGTAATGGAGTGGCTCTGGAAGATGCCAGGGCCAGGGTAGCAAACCTGAGTGATGCAGAGGTGCAAATGCTCTCCGGTAAAATTGACCAACTTCCAGCCGGTGGTGGAGCCGTTGGCGTTATTGTCGGAACGGCGGTCTTTATTTTTTTGGTATTGTTGATTACCGACATCTTGGGACTGACTGACGTTTTCTCGTTTGTTAACCCGGTTCGATAACCAAAGGTTGTTCCTAAAGTTGCCAATATGCGCTCGCCTGATGGCGGGCGTATTTTTGCTGGGGTTTCTGCTCAGCGGCTGTGCTGCCAGGCAATCTCAATCCCTGCTGGAGCACAAGCCTGAAAACCTGGCCATAGCGGCGAAGGTGGAGTATGTCCCTTTCTTTGCCCAAACTGAATATCAGTGTGGTCCGGCTGCTCTGGCCATGATGTTAAACTGGGCCAGTGTACCCGTGACCCCTGAGCAGTTGACACCCAAGCTCTTTATTCCAGCCAAAAAAGGGAGTTTGCAGATTGAAATGATGGCCGTGCCACGCCAGTACGGCATTATGGCCTACCCGCTTGCGCCGCAGCTTGCCGATCTTCTGCAGGAAGTCAGTGCCGGACATCCGGTGCTGGTTTTCCAGAATCTCGCCCTGAGCTGGTATCCGCAATGGCATTATGCCGTCGTGATCGGATATGACCTGCAAGACAAAACCATCACCCTGCATTCCGGGCTGGAGGCCGAACACCGCATCCCTCTTTCGACATTCGAGCACACCTGGGCACAGGCCGGATACTGGGCTATGCTGACCCTGGCTCCCGGTAACCTGCCGGCAATTGCTGAGGAAGCTCGATTTATGAAAGCAGCGGTGAATCTTGAAAAAGCGAGGCAGCCGCAGGCAGCTGTCATTGCTTATGAAGCGGCACTGGCACACTGGCCAGACAGCCTTGCCGCCCAGATGGGTAGAGGTAATAGTTATTACACCCTGGGATATCTCGATAAAGCCGGGCAAGCCTTTTATCAGGCCACGGTCGACCACCCGGATGCGGCAGCGGCATTCAACAACTTGGCACAAATTTACCTGGAACTAAACCGACTGGATGAAGCACGCCATGCTATTCAACAGGCCATACGTCTCGACGGTGAATCACAGCTTTACCGGGATACGCAGGCCATGATCCACAAAGCGACCGACTGAAAAAGGGGTCAGAGCCACTGCTGTCCCACTTAAGTTGTTTTGTCATGCCCGACTCGATCGGGCATCCATAAAAACAGTGAAAAGAATGGATTCCCGCCTGCGCGGGAATGACGGATAGGGTTCGAGTAGAATTCATGTCTCAACGAAGCCAAACATAACGGAACTAATTGTTTTGCGATGCCCACGGGGCACTCGGCACACATTATCTGGGACAGCAGTGGGTCAGAGCCTTTTTTGTCACCTGTCATTCAGCGTTAACTCCAGCAACTGCCCGGCGGATCGATGACCGCAGGCGCGACCTTCGGCAATGCTCTCTTCACCCTTGTCGAAATCCATCAGGCCTACATGGCCAAGTTTGGGCTCAAGAATAATATCCGGCGGTTCACCGGCCAGGCGGCTGCGGGAAATGCGATCCTGCATAATATTCAGGGAACCTGCCATCACCTCAAACAGGCCGGGCGCATCGCGGCTTTCGCCTAACAGTTGCGCGAGAAGAATATCTTTTCGTTCATTCAGGCCATTTTTCAACTGTGCGGATATTTTATCCCAGATTGCCATGCCGCTATCCACACTCCCGGTTGTTTCCACCCGCCTGCTCCGACCAGCACGCCCGTGCTTGCCGACGATATCTCCGTTCAGGTTCACCGCTATCACCACTTCCGCACCCATGGCACGGCATAACGATACCGGCACAGGATCAACCACCCAGCCATCGACGAGCCACTAACCATCGAGTTTGATCGGGGTGAAGAGGCCGGGAAGAGAGATGGAGGCACGCACGGCCTCCAGCAATGGCCCGCTACGCAGCCACACCTCACGCCCGGTATCCAGTTCAGTGGCTACAGCGCCAAACGGAATCGGAAGTGATTCAATGGCAACATCCTTCATGCGGCTGCGGGCAAATGCCAAAAGCTTTTCGCCCTGAATAAAACCGCCCGCTGCCACAAAGAGGTCCAGGAAACCGACGATATCCTTCCAATCAAGAGAGCGAACCCAGCTCTCCAGCTCATCCTGTTGATGGCTGGCATAAGCTGCACCGACCAGCGCACCGATAGAACTGCCTGCTACAATACCGGGCCTGATACCCAGCTCCGCCAGAGCCTTGAGCACGCCAATGTGAGACCAGCCACGTGCAGAGCCACTACCCAGCGCAATACCGATACGGGCATCAATGGCTGACAGAGACTGCCTTGGAGACTCCGGTATTGGCGACATCGTAAACTCCGTTTCGTGCCCGATTTACAGCAACTGTGATTAAGTGACTATAACACAACTGACTGAAAGCGGAGGTTCGGTAGCAGCTATATTAAGGACGGCTGCTTATATCTTCTCCAGTTTTGACAAAAGCAGTTCAAGAGTTGAATCCAGAGGTGCATGAATATCGTATGCCCCCACACCGGGCAGCGTGAAACAGATCGACTCAGCATGCAGCCAGAGCCTCTGCAGGCCAATGGCTGCCATTTCACGGTTAAATGATGCATCACCATATTTGCTATCGCCTGCAACGGGGTGGCCGCTGTGCAGGGCATGCACCCTGATCTGGTGGGTACGTCCGGTGATCAGCTTCACCCGCATCAGGGTTGCCTGCGTGAACTTCTGCACCGGGGCAAACAGTGAGATGGCGTGCTTCCCTTGCGGGTCGACGCGAACAACCCGTTCACCCGGCTTAATCTCGGCTTTCAGCAACGGTGCATTGATCTTGCGCTTGCCGCCCTGCCACTGCCCTTTCACCAGCGTCAGGTAGCACTTGCTCACCTGCCTCTCCTCTTGCAGCCTCTGAAATGCGCGCAGGGCGCTGCGGCGTTTGGCGATAACCAGGCAACCGGAGGTGTCGCGATCGAGGCGGTGGGCAAGCTCCAGATATGGGGCATCCGGGCGCAGTGCGCGCAGCCCCTCGATCACACCATAGCTCACACCACTGCCGCCATGCACGGCCATACCTGAAGGTTTGTTAATAATCAGAAATCGTGAATCCTCAAAAATAATAGCGGCCTGCAGGCGCTGAAGGGCCTCTTCGGACTTGAGGACAGATTCTGTTACGTACATGTGCCGCCCCTCCCTCTAACCGCCCGTATCAGCAAACAGGCTTATTATGGCCTGAAAACGGCTGACATGTGAATGACTGTTCCGATCCCGGGCAGACGTCTGCCGCCTCTTTCTGCATAGCATATTCATGCGATATTTATATCTGCTGAATCCGATAGGGTATGCATGCGATATGTTGTAAATCTCCTCTGACAAGCCCTGATGCAGATCAGGGCTTGTTTCATATACAGGGGCCAGTCATCAGGGGTGATCTTTAATATCCGGGTCTGGCCGGATCCATGTGCAGGCAGGATCATTTCAACCCCGGCGGATGCGCAGAGTTGCTAATACGATTGCAGCCAATCCTGAAGTTTTCGGGAGAGAGACTCTACATCCCCGTCAATAAAGAGACGCTTGCAGCGTGATGTGTGGCCGGAGGTGACCGAAACGGAGGCTTTGGCCAGCCCCAGCGCTTTGGCAACAAAACTCTCAATCGCCCTGTTGGCTCTGCCATCCTGTGCCGCCTCTTTCACGGCAATTTTGACTGCGTTGTCATGCAAGCCTCTTAACGAAGCGCTCTTTGCGCCGGGCCGGGCATGGACCTTCAGATAAACACCGCCCTTCCCGGCCCTGATCAAACCTTCAGGCAGTGTCATCAAACCGGATTCAGCGAATCATCGGTGCCGCAATGCGGTAGAGGCTGTTAACCAGAAACTCATCGAGGAAAAAAATGATCATCAGCACAATAATCGGGGAGAAATCGATGCCGGAGAAGTAAGGCACCCTGCGGCGGACAGGGAACAGCATCGGCTCGGAGAGCTGGTTAATGATACGGACAATCGGATTATGAGGGTCGGGTGATACCCACGAGAGAATCGCCCGCGCAATCACAACAACCATGGCAATGGTAAGCGCAATATTGAGCACGCCTGCCAGTGCCGTAAGAAAATACCCCAATACAAACATATGTCAGGCTCCCGTCACCTAAACCTGTTTCAACTCTTTTGAGCGTTTTGACGCCGCAATAACTCCGGCACGAACAGCGCCGGGAAGGCCATGCTCATACATTGTATCAAGCGCTGCCTGGGTTGTGCCGCCCGGGCTCGTTACCTGATGCCTGAGCTCTTCAGCCTTTCGTCCGCTCTCGGCCAGCATTTTACCCGCACCTGCAGCTGTCTGGGATGCCAGCTTCTCAGCCAGCTCTTCAGACAGGCCCAGCTTAACACCGGTTGCCTGAAGCACTTCGGCAAGCAGGAAGAAATAGGCGGGCCCGCTGCCGGAGACTGCTGTGACCGCATGCAGCAGCTCCTCTCTCTCCACCCATGCCGTCTCACCCGATGCCCCGAGCACATACTCCGCATGCTCACGGTGCAGTGCCTGGGCACTGCTGAACAGCACCGACATACCGGCCCCCACCAGCGCAGGTGTATTGGGCATCACCCGGACCACCGGCACATCATCACGGCCCAGAAAGGTTCTGATTGAATCAGTGCCGATACCGGCTGCAATGGAAATCAGGGTTGCCCCCTGCTTCAGATCACTGCTTAATCCGGAAACAGCCTGCTGCATCATCTGCGGTTTGACAGCCAGAACAACAACATCGGCCTGACTGGCAGCAATGCTGTTGCTACTGCTGGTCTGAACACCATAGCTCTGCTTCAGGCCTTCCAGGCGATCGGGCCGGATATCGGTAACCATCAGCTGCTGCTGCGGATGTCCGCTTCTGATCAGCCCTGAAATCAGTGCCTCGGCCATATTCCCGCCACCAATAAATGCGATCTGAAGATTTTTCATATTATTCCTGTTATTCATGCTCAACCGATCCTGCACCGAAGAGCACGGTGCCAAGGCGCACCATAGTGGCGCCCTCCTCTATTGCGATACGATAGTCGCCACTCATCCCCATGCAGAGTTCACGAAGGTTTGCACTGCCAAGCTGATCCCGCAAGAGGCGAAGCGAACGAAAGCTGCTTCGTGCATCACCTCCCCTGGCCGCCATCCCCATCAGGCCGATAACTTTCAGCGAATCAAACAGCCTGACTTTCTCCATTAAACCTGCTACCTGATCGGGAGCAACACCCTGCTTCTGCTCTTCGCCGGAAATATTCACCTGCAACAGTACCGGCAGCACCCGCCCCTCGACATTTTTTGCGACTGCCTCTGCACACTCCAGGTCACAAAGACTGTGCCACATCGTGGCAAATTTTCCTACATACCTGGCCTTGTTTTTCTGCACCGGGCCAATCATATGCCAGTTCAGATGAGGGAATCTCTGCGCCCGGTCACGCAGCGCCTGGGGGCGCGACTCGGCAAAATCAACCTGCCCGGCTCCGGCCAGTGCCAGCACCTGATCATCATTATGGTATTTCGACACGGCCAGCATCCGAACTCCTGCACCCTCCATCTCGTCATGTAACAGCCGCCACCGGTCAAGAAGCTGTCTGTCGGCAATTAAATCAGTCACGCTGCGCCTGCCGGAGCATCAGAAAGGTGAGCAGCAGATAGAAGACCACGGCCTGCCCCAGCAGCAGCCAGACGGCAAAGATCGTGCCTTTAACAATCGCCAGAGCGGCAAGCCCCAACAAAAAAGTCAGTGCAACAACCACCAGTGTCGCCTGCGCAGGGGTGCAGCCAAATGCCATGAGGCGGTGGTGCAGATGATCGCGCCCCACAAATTCGACCCACTCTCTCAAACTCTTCACATCCCCGCGATGAATGCGGGCAATAGTGGTATAGATCATATCAAAAATCATCACGGAGAAGATCAGCAGCGGCGCCGAGTATGCCTTCAGAGCCCCCTCTGATGACCACTCACCCATTACCGCAACAGCAGCCATCATCCAGCCGAGATAGGTGCTGCCAACATCGCCCATGAATGAACGTGCCGGCTGCCGGTAGCGGGCATTGTCAGGAAGAAAGCCGATAGCGGCGCCTGCCACGGAGAGACAGATCAGCAGCATGTAGGTCTGACCTGTATGCCATGCAAGCATGGCCATCAGTGTACATACGGCAGCGGCCAGTGAGGCGGCCAGTCCGTTGATGCCATCGAGAAAATTGAACGCGTTGGTGATACCGATAACCCAGAGGGCGGTAACGAGATACTCAAGCGGCAGCCCCCACCATGCATCCGTGGCAAAGGTCACATGCACACCGCTGGCCATCAACACGCCCAGCGCCAGCAGCTGGCCGGCAAGCTTGATCGTTGCCGGCAACCCCTTGAGATCATCCCAAAATGAGAGCAGGGCCACAATCATGGCCGAGATACATACACCCTTGAGTTCCGCTGAATAGTTGAAGTTCAGAAACAGCGTCAGATTCACAGAGAGAAGAACCGCCAATCCGCCAATCCGGGGTGTTGGCTGGGTATGCACACGCCGGGCATCCGGCACATCCAGAGCGCCCACCTTCCATGCAAGGCGGATCACCATCGGCATCAACCCATATGTGAGCAGGAAGGCGGCAACAGCAAGTTTGGAGCCCTGCGTCAGCAGCCCGGTCAGCGGCCATGGAAAACTGAGCGCCACACCCGTCAGCAGTGCGGCAACACGAAGGAAGGTTCCGTCCATCAGCTGATGCACGATTCTACCGCCGCTTTAAACTGCCCAAGCTCCGTTTCGCTGATATCGGCCAGCACCGGCAATGAAACTGCGTCCAGCCAGGCCTTCTCCGCCCCCGGAGCATCCACTCCGAGCAGCCTGCTGACCGGTGTGGTAACCGGGCGTGCAGCCGCCACGCCATGCTGCATGAGCCTGTTGATAACCGATTCAGCCTCTCCTGTGGTCCGGATAATATAACGGTACCGGTTCCCCTGATGCATGCCTGCAACCGGAACTGCCGTCCCGCTGTAAAACCAGCCATCCATCACATGGGCCAGTGCCTCGCGGCTGCTCTGCTCATCAGCGGCAGATTGCAAACGCGCATTTGCCATGCATGCATGCAGATCGGAGAGCTGGTGATGCCCGGCATAATCCTGAAGCTGAACAGCTTCATCCGGGTCTCTCATGGCCTTGATGGCCTCACAAAGTGCATGGTCGTCCGATGCTGCTATACCGCCATAGGCACCACCCCATGGCTTGGTGGCATAAAATGAGGCAATGGTGACATCACCGAAGCTGCCGACAGGCCTTCCATTCAGCTCTGCCCCGGCTGCCTGGGCAATATCCTCAATCACAGGGCAGGGCCAGGTTTCGGCAGCCATCGGCTCAACCATGCCGAACGGGTGGACAATGATGACTGCATCCAGTGACGCAGCCTGTGCCAGGGCCTGTTCCGGAATCAGGCAGAGATCCTCACCGCAATCCATACAGACCGGCTCAAAGCCTGCAGCCAGAGCGGCATAGAGAACCGAGCTGCAGGTGTAGGCGGGTATGCCGACTCTGCCACCTTTTCGCATCACTCCCCCGGCTGCCACTGCCCTCAGGGCCAGTGTGATCGCACTGGTGCCGGAATCGACAGCAACAGCGCCCTCTTTCCGAATCCGCCGGGCAACCTCCCGCTCCAGCAGGCGCGCTTCGCTGCCCATGGCAACATAGCCTGATTCAACAACACGAATCAGGGCATCTTCGAACGCCTTGCCAAAAACAGGCCTGGAGTGGGGAATCATTCAGTCTACTCCTTCAAAGCGGCAAACGAAAACAGCCTCACCGGGTGGTGATGCCTGTGCTACACAAGACATTTTAAGCGAAGTGTGCTACCAGCACATGAGTGAAAAATAATGACGTAGAGTGCAGGCATCATTACTCAGAGGCGCATACGGACAGGCATGAACCCCTCCGCACAGCTGAGCTTGCCCTGCACACCCCGAAAATGCGCTGTCGCAAGTGCAATCTCGACAATATTCAGCTTTACGTGGGTACGCTCCAGCTGAGACGCATGCGCCTCAAGTGCCTCTCTCTTGCGCGACATTGTATCATTGATATCCATAAACAGTGTCGGATCGAAGCCAACGGATGAAGGTGTCTCATAGGCCAGCACATTGGGAACATAACGCGTTACCGAATGGGCCACCTGAGCCATGACCCGGTGATCCTGATGAGTATCATCGCGATAATTCACATACACGGTATCCGGCTGCACCTGCTGCATGATCTTCTCAAGTGTCGCCATCAGTGCCATTGCCTGTTGCGGAAGGCAGGTGTCCGAATAGCCGCCCCAGTGGATCTCATGGATACCCAGGATGCCGGCAGAGCGCTGCTGTTCGGATTTGCGGATTTCGGCACTGCCGCCAATATCCCCCTCAGTCGCAACAAACAGATGCACATCATCACCCCGATCTGCATGCACAGCGAGGGTGCCGCCACAGCCAATTTCAATATCATCCGGGTGCGGCGCCAGTGCCAGTATAGTGCTCATTGTTTTTTGTCTCCCATCTGGAGAATGATCTCCGGTGTTGCTGGACCCAGATTAAACAGCATATCGATAACCGACAAGTGTGAAATGAACGGGCCATGCAGTTGCGGGTAGCGCGGTGCCTCCACCTCCTGAAACCAGAGATCGATTCCCGCCTCACTGAATCTTTCCGCTTCCAGGTAGCCACGCCCCTCACGGCCGGAGAGATAGGCGTCACCACCCAGCTCTTTGCAGAGCGAGATAAGCCGCCCGGTCGGGTCCGTTGATGCCGTCTCCATTTCCGATGCCAGATGAAGCGGGGCATGGCAGCCCAGCATCTCCCCCAGAGTCCGGATCACTGCCACATTCAGCTCTGCAACCTGCTCCCACGGCTTTGACAAAGTCTCCCGCAGCCGGGGCCAGCAGGCGTCCAGATAGGGAGCCCTGGCATATGCCTGCTCAATGGCGGAGATCTGCTTGCGGGCCCAGTTCGGGGAGGCGATACCCACCTCCCGGATGGTCTGGGGCAAGTGGTATGACACAGGAACTGTTAACCATTGCGCGCCATTCACGGTCTTGATCCGGTTACGGTTCTGCCACTCGTTTTTATGGTATTGAACCGTATCCAGAATGATAAAGGCATCTGAAATCAGCCACTTATGAAAGAAACCGGGCCATGGCAGATAGTTTGGCTGATGAATGGTGACCAGCATCAAAACCATCCCTCCCGCCAGGGACGGCGGGCGAATGCGCAAGTATTCGTAAGCGGCAGGAAAACCACGTTTTTCTTGCCGCGCTTAAGCAAAAGGCAGGGATGCTTTTTGCGAATCATTTTTTCACATGCAGCAGAAACGGGTTGGCCTCCATACGGACCCCCTGCTGATCTGGAATCCGCAGGCGAATAACATGCGGGCCGGGCATCAACTCCAATGGTGTAACTGAAACCGTGTCATTCATGGATAGCACAATATTGGTCACCACCCTGCCGTCAACAATCAACTCGGACTGGAGTGACTGAATTCCGCTTGCTGAACTTTCGCCTTCAGCAATCCACTCCGAGAGCGAGGCGTGCAGTTTTACCTGCCGGCCAACCGTCAGCTCATCACCGGGGAGAAGCCGTGTACCATCCTGAGCTTCCAGAAAAAGCACTGCCATTTTCAGGTTTTTCTCTCTGGTCATGAACCAGCTCGTATTACGGCCACTGCGCAACGCTGCCATCACAGCCTCCGAACCCTCTGCTTTAGTCCAGACATCCATCGGAAAATTGCCCAGATATTCACGCGACTGCCCCTCTTCATGATAGTCGCCGGCCGCCACGGCCCAGATCGGCCCTGGTCTGTAGCCCAGCATATAATCCATCATGAAACGATCCCACATGCCGCCGGGAACTGTATTATCATCTGTGTCCCCATAGACAGCGGCAAAGGCATCTGCCGTCGGCTCTTCGAATACGCGCCGGCTGTAGGGCGGTGTATCCAGCTGCACACCCATCGGCCCCTCCCTGACACCGGACAGCGTGCCCGGGTGCGCCCAGATCACAAACAGCCCCTGCTCTCTGGCTGCATTGATGAAATCGGCATCCGCATCAACCTGCTTCTGCAACAGCCATATGCATACAACAGCGACAGCGGAGGCCAGCATCAGCAGGATAATGCTGCGCCTTCTGCAACGCAGGAGAGCCACCAGTAGCAAAAAGATGACAGCAAGCCAGACGGTGAGCGACAGCATGAAATTGCCCCTGATATTTCTCAGGTCATAACTTGGCAGTGCTTCAATCTGTTCCGGGCGTTCAATGCCAAGAGCAATCAGGTGCCGCTCAGCCTCATGAAGCGACAGGTCTCTGAACGGAATCCCATCCCAGTAGTAGCCCGGTGTGGATTCGGTTGCTGCCATAACATGTAGCTGTGGAAATTTTGTGCGAACCCGGTTCAGATCGCTGAAGAATGCTTCGAGGCCGCTCTGATAGAGTGAGGGGTGCTGCATGGAGATGCCGATCAGTTGCGGCACCGGATCAAGTCCGAGGCGGATGGTGTAGCGGTCATGCTCACCGAAAACGAGCGTATCAATGCCGCGCTTTATCGCCAGCCCCGCCAGCATATCCATATCATGTGCACCATCGGAGTGGTTGCTTCGCACATCAAGAAGTACGCGTCTTGATTGCAGCGGGTTCTCAGACGCAGCCAGCTCTCTCTGCAGGGCGGCCAGATCATGCTCTATGCCAGCGGCGGGCCCGGCTTCGGGTGCATCTGCGCCTTCTGTTGCAGCAACAGGCTCGGAGAGCTTCGCACTCTCATCAAGCAACCGTTTCAGCTCTTCAAGACTCACATCCCCGGCATGCGCAAACAGGGTGCTGAAAACAGTGATCCCCATCAGGAGTCCGGCCAGAACGGTTCTAATCATGGCAAAGCCGCTCATACAGCTGTGACAAACCATCAACCATCGCCTCCACTGAATAGCTGTCGGCCCGCATCCGGGCACGTTCGCCGATCTCAGGGCTCCAGTCGGAAAGCAGGGCGTGGGCCACTTCCACGGCACTCTCCGCATCGACCACACGGCCGACCTCTGCATCAACCAGTTCACTGAGTCCGCAGACATTGCTGACCACACAGGGAAGCGATGCTGCAAAGGCCTCAATAACGGCACGACCCATCCCTTCGTTACGGGAGAGAAGCACAAAGCTGCGGGCATCGGCAAGGTAAGGCAACGGATCACACCATCCGGCAAAATGAATATTTTTCTCAACACCCAGCTCTGCTGCCAACGACTCAAGCAGCTGCCGCTCTCCGCCATCACCGATAACGGCAAGTCTGGCATCGGGCTTCTGCCTGCAGAGCTGGGCCCATGCACGGACAAGCCGGTCCATCCCTTTCACCGGAACAAGCCTGCCCACCGATACGGCATCCCAGCTGCGGTGATGATCTGCAGCCGCCCTGATCCCGTTTACCCGCTGACTGACAGCCTCGACATCCACACCGCTCGGAATGACATGCCACTGCCCGGCCGTACCAATTCCGAGTTTGAGATGATCATCCATCTCCGCCTTTGTAAGCGCGATCAGGGCATCGCTTCTTCTCGCCATCCGGCGTTCGACAGCAGCGAACAGCCATGTTTTCAGCATCCCGAAATAGCCATGAAAAATGTGTCCGTGCGGCGTATGCACAACTCTGGCTCTTTTGCCGACGGCCAGACGTCCCAGCACCCCGGCCTTGGATGTATGCGTGTGCACCAGGTCAAACTGCATATCCAGCAGACCTGCAATCTCCCGATAGGCTCTCCAGTCATGAACACCGACGCTTCGCCTGAGTGAGGAGAGCTTTTTCACTACACCACCCAGAACCTGAAAAACCGCCATGGCCTCGTCTACACGGTGCGCCTCATCAGCCGACATTTCAGACTCTTCAGAGAGGCCCGTTGCCAGCACGACATGGTGCCCCTGCTTAAGCTGTTCGGTGGCTGAAATCAGTGTATTAACCGCCGAGCCGCCACGATCCATGCGGGTAATCAGATGCAGAATGCGCATCACTGCCTCAAGGCCTCAACCGCACGCACAAAAGCAGTGTCATGGTGATGCCACGCATATTTCGCTTCAACCGCACGGCTCAATGCCTGACGCGAAGCCTGATCGAATTTTATCTGCAGCATTTCGCGCACAGCGGCAGTGAGCGCATCGGCTGATACCGCGTCGGCCAACCGGTTACAGGGCAACGACGGCACCACCTCTTTGTTGGCCGTCACAGGCGTTGCCACCACCGGGAGTCCGCATGCATTGGCCTCAAGCGTCACCAGCCCGAACCCTTCCAGCTCGCGCGTTGGAAGCATGAAGAGATCGGCCGCACAGAGTCGCTTTCTGACCTCTGCCTCGGAAAGGTAGCCGGCGAACTCGACACGATCGCTGACTCCCAAAGCCTCTGCCTGTGCACGCAGATCATCCAGCAAGGCACCCCGCCCGATGACGCACCAGCGCAGTTGTGGCATCTCATTTTTGAGCAAGCCTGCGGCGGCAACCAGCAGATCGACGCCTGTACGCGGCACCAGATTACGCAGCGTCACCACGACAGGGCCTTCCCACTGCAGAGAAGCTCGCAGCTTATCCCGTTGTTCAGAAGAGCAGCTATCCGGAATATCAACGCCGCCCGGAGCAAGCGCAATCAAATCACGGTTAACCCGAAAAAAACCGGAGAGCCGCTCCTGCATAAAACGGCTGAGCACAAGAAATCCGTCGGCAGAGCGATAGACCTTCCGCTCCAGCCTTCGCATGGCCGCCGCAACAAGCCTGTGCCTGAGGCCGCCACTCCTGCCATGCCGCGTGGTATACTCCTCAAAGGCAAAGGAGTGGCAGACCTGCAGGCGCGGCAGCCCGCATCCTGCTTGCAAAAGTGCCCAGATGGTAAAAGGCTGCTCGGCAACCACGGCATCGAACCGGTCTGAATGTTCCTGCCACCACACTGCAGCACCCCTTTTCAGTTGTTTCAGCCCGACTGGCCCCCGGTCACCTGCGTAGGGAAGGCGATACTCAACCACTCCGTTTTCCAGTGTTATCTTAACAGGGGCATCCGGCTCAGGCTGGCGCGTCAGCACCGTCACCTTTTTCCCGGCCTGTAACAGCGCACGGATGTGGTGAATCAGCATCCGTTCAGCACCGCCATGAACCACCTCGGCAGAGACATCCGTAACCAGAAGAATTCGATCTGTTGCGGTCATTTTTTTGGCTGCTCTTTTCGACGATACATGACGATATGGCCGCCGCGGAACCATGGAACAACACCAGACAGACGCCGAACAGCCCGCCTGACCGATGAGAGCACCCCTCTGTTTTTCAGGGCGCTGATCGGGTAGTCATCATGGTAGTACCGGTGATCGATCACTTCGAAGCCATAACGCTCTCCAAGCCACTCCAGTTCAGCTTTGGAATAAAAACGGATATGGCCGCGCCACTCATCCTCAACCAGAAACATCGGGCTTCGTTCCAGACGCTCATAGTTACTGCCACCCTTGAGCAGATGTACAATCGCCCCGATGTGCGACACGTTGGGCGTGGTCAGCAGCATCAAACCGCCCGGTTTCAGCGTCCGCGATGTCTCTTCCAGAAACAGCAGCGGTGAAATCAGATGTTCGAAAATTTCCGAGGCCACCACCAGATCCAGAGAACTATCCTCAAAAGGAAGCGATGTTTTTACATCACCCCTGGCATAGAACGGGTCCATATCAGCTTCTGCAAGCGCAATCCCCTCTTCTGCTGCCCACGCCCTGAAATCCCCGGATATGCACAGACCCACGCCCTGCCACTCAATATCCGGCCAGAAGTGCCGGGCAAGCCGAATCCATGTACCGGGAAACAGGCCGATATCCACACCGTGCATCACAGACCCGGGTGCCGTGACGTGATGTCTCTCCAGCATCTGCAGCATCCGGTGAAACCGCTGCCCGTTGACCCAGGCATTATGGCTCTCCGGAACAAAGCGGGCATCATCCTCAATACGCTCAAAAGCGTTGGGGACGTATTCGTGTTTCACAAAATCGAAATAGGCATGTTCTGAAAACAGATAACCGTGCCTTGCCATTTAAAACCTCCACTCCCTCTTCTGCATCCAGCGATCCACAAGCAACAGGCCCCACAGGATATCAGAACGATCCTCACCCTGCCGGTGCCGCTGCCACTGCTCGCGTACAAATTCGGGGCGGATGGCACCGCCAAGCGGTTTGCCATCTATCAATGCCTGCACCTCTCCGGCAAGCTCCCCGTGCAACCAGTGTTTCACCGGAGCCATGAAGCCCTGCTTGGGCCGGTAAACCGTATCATGGGGGAGATGGCGTGCCGCAATCCGCTTTAACATCACCTTCAGCTGCTCCTGCCATGGCCAGCCGGTCACCTTGCAGGTGCTATCGAGCGTCAGCACTGCCGACAGCACCCGCGTATCCAGAAACGGCGCTCGCAACTCAAGGGCATGGGCCATACTCATCCGGTCGCCTACGGCAAGCAGGTCGTCGGGGAGATAGGTTAACAGATCGTAGGCCATCGCCCCGTTAACCGGCCCGAACCGGGCTAGCAGGGAGGAGAGGCCGCCAAAGGAGTCTGCGGCTGAACTCCAGGGGTTGTGCGGGTCATTCCCATTAACCATCAACATCCCTGATGCGGTCACATCCGTCGTCTGCGTCCATTGCCGGTAGGCATCTGCATCATCCAGTTCAAGCCCGTGCAGAAAACGGCGCAATCTGCCGCGAAGGTTACGGCTTGACCCGCTGTCTCCCAGCATCGAAACAAGGGAGTGCACCAAACCGTGACCGGGCATTTTTCTGAAACGCCCATGCCAAGCCATGCCCAGATAGCGCGGGTAGCCACCGAAAAGTTCATCGCCACCGACACCGGTGAGCGCCACATCGACATAAGGCTTGGCCGCCTGACTGATGAGCCAGGTAGGCAGCGCTGCTGTATTGGTAACCGGCTGATCAAAAGCCTGCGCCAGATCATCCAGCACCTGATGCGCATCAGCAGCCACCTCCAGAACCTGATGCTCACTGCCGATATGCTCTGCGACCGTCCTGGCGAAGGCGCTCTCATCATAGTCTGGGCCGCCACCGGCAAAGCGGACCGCAAAGGTATGCAGAGGCCGGCTTACCTGGCGTGCAAGTGATGCCGCAATCAGTGAGGAGTCAACACCGCCGGAGAGAAACACGCCCAGCGGCCTGTCCGAAATCATCCGCAACCTGAATGCATCATCGAGCAGCACTTCAACATCCCGCTCAACCTCTTCGGGCGCCATATCCTGCGGCTGATCCGGTTCGGGGAGGAAAAAGTAGCGGCGAATATTGAACCCCTCTCCCCCGGTGGCCACGCCGTAGCACCCTGCGGGCAGCTGGCTGACCTCCTGATAGAGTGTCTCCGGAGCCTCAATCCGCATCCGCTGCAACAGGCCGGCAACCGCATGAATGTTGGGGGTAAGGCTCCAGTCACCACGCTCAAAAGAGGTCAGTGAAGATGAGAACCCGAGGCGGCCTCCCTGCTGACAGACAAACAGCGGCTTCTCGCCAAACGGATCGCGGGCTGCAACCAGCAGCTGATTACGGGCATCCCATATGACCATAGCAAACATGCCGTTTAACAACGGAAACATCCCCATACCGAACTTGCGGAAGAGATGCGGCAGCACTTCAGTGTCCGAGTCGGATCTGAAGGTTATGCCATCGGCTTCCAGCTGTTTGCGGAGCTCGTGATAGTTGTAGATGCAGCCATTAAACAGCACCGTGACATCATCGACGGTGAACGGCTGTCTCCCCCTCTCATCCGGCCCGATGATCGAGAGGCGGTGGTGAATGGCAGAGAAAGAGCCTGACAGAAACTCACCACGGTCATCCGGCCCGCGCTGCTTAACGGCCTCTGCCATCCGGGCAAGCTCCCCTGCTGCCACACTGCCGCGAACCGCTACAAAGCCGCACATCAGCCGGACTCCAGAAGCCGGTCGATACGGTCCACCACCACCGCAGGCCTGATCTGCGCAAGACACTGCCGGGTACAGTCACTTCGCTCACAGTGACTGCAGTTTTCAGCCACCAGAACAGCCTGTTTTTCACCTGCCGGCCACCAGACATGCGGATTGGTCGGGCCAAGCGTGGATACTGTCGGAACCTTCAGGGCCGTAGCCAGATGCAGTGGCCCCGAGTTATTGCACAGCACGACAGATGCCTCCGCCATCAGCGCCATGACCATGCGAAGTGGCTCACCACATGAAAAAAACACATCCTCCGGCCTCTGCAGGGAACGATGAATCTCTTCAAGAGTGGTTCGATCCGAGTCGGCTCCGGCCACAACAACATTCCGCCCCTGCTGTGTCAGCATATCAATGGCTTGCGCCATATGTGCTGCCGGCCAGCGCTGGCTGGGATAAAAGGCGCCGGGATGAACCAGAATATATCCACCATCGAAGCCTGTAAGCGCTATTGCATTGTCACGTTCCGGGGCGGATACCTCCAGCACCGGGGCTGCCACCTCACCGTCAAATCCGAGCGGGGCAAGCAGCCGGGCCATACTCTTCAGAAACAGTTCACCACCCTCAGGCGGCTTAACCGGCATGGTGAAGTAGCGCCCGCGCCCGGCCACATCAAAACCAAGCGACCATGGTGCGCCGAATGAAGCAGCCCGCTTCGCACTCTGAAGCGGATAATCGAGCAGCGGGTCAATAACGAGATCATAAGCATCTGGCGGACGCTCACTGCAGACGGAAAAACCGGAGCTCTGCTCAAAGAGCGGCACAAACGGTTTGCGCACCCAGTAATCAATTTTCGCCTCAGGGAACAGCCGGCCAAGCTCCGGCATAATTGCTGAAGTAAGCACCACATCGCCCAGACGATCCAGACGGATTACCAGAATCCTGCGCACTTCCCCGTGTACCATTTCTGCATGCGGGGCTCCCGGAAGCAGCCGTAACAGCATGGAGCGGAGTGCCAGCCATGGATTTCGCAGATGATGCCTAATCGCCACGGCCATCTCCTGCCAGAGACCGATAGAGTCTGATGACTGCCTCAATATGTGATGACAGAGAAAATTTCCTTGCCCGGTCAGGGCCGGCTTCACCCATCTGCCGGCGTTTCACATCATCCTGCAGAAGCTCACGAACTGCTTCACGCATCGCATCGATATCGTATGGTTCAATCAAAATCCCCTGTCTGCCATTCTCGATCACCTCCGGAATGCCTCCGACACGAAATGCCACAACCGGCAACCGATGTGCCATAGCCTCCACCAGAACCCGTCCGAAGCCTTCATATTTTGAAGGCATAATCACCAGCTCCGCCATCGCATACCATGGCGATACATGCTGCCGGGCTCCTGCCCATACAACACGCTCTTTTAACGGACTGTGGGCAACCCTCTTTCTCAAGTTGGCAGCCACGGAAGGATTAAGCAGGTCATCACTGCCGACAAAAACAAGATTTAACTCCGGGAACTCTTCTGCAAGCCCGGAGAAAACTTCCCACGCAACATCCGGTTGCTTCTCCTCTGAAAGACGCCCGACGAACAGCAGGTTTGTTTTCCGGGTCTCGCCCCGGTCCGGCAGCAACGGCATCACTTCAACATCCAGCCCGTTGTAAATCACCAGCGGCTTAAGCCATGGCCAGGATTCAAACCGCTCCGATGTGGCACGGCTGTTACATACCACCCTGCTCACCAGACGGACCAGAATCGGATCAAGCTTTCTGTCCCTGGCTGCAACACGGCAATGAAAAATCGATGCAACAGATGCCCTTCTGCCTGCCAGCCCCGCATAAAATGCAGCTCTCGGAGTCTGTGCATGCAGCACCTCTCCGCCAATCTCCTGCAGTTTTTTATGCCACTTCCCGAGCGCTCTGATGGAGCCCGGCCCGATGGGAGGCATGGGAACCATATGAACCGTATGCCCGTTTTCTCCGGCTCTTTCAGCCAGTTCACCCGGACCTGAAGTAATCAGCGAAACAGACTCCCCGATAGCCTTCAGCCCATCCATTAGCTGCAGCATGGAGAGCTCGCCGCCACCGACGATTTCCGTATGGTGGTTCACCATCAAAACGGTTCTCACGGTTTCCCCGCACGAATGGAGCCTTTTCGCTTCACCATTCTGCTCTTTTTTCTATGGGAAATATCATCCTGGCAACCCTATCGAGTAATCGGCGCACGACACCTTTTTTCCGCTCTGTAAAAATAGACAAAAGCCCCGCCAAAACGAACACCACGATAGTCACCACCATATTTCGCCACTGGCTCTCCATCCCACGACTTACCGCTGTTAGAAATTGCAGTAGTGGATAGTGAAAAAGGTAGAGAGAGAAGGTCATTCCGGCAAAATAGCGAATAGCTCTTTCCAGCTGCAAATCGTGCAAAGAGGTGAGCCATCCGGAAACCCGGTTCGACAGAACCGAGAACCCAGCAAAATTCATGCAGATCAGAAGGCCAAGGAACCAGTCGGACCAGAATGCACGCGACCACTGGAGTGCATGAGCCCCATCGCTGCCGAAAAGCTGAGCGGTCAGTTCCATGGCATGGGTATGCAAATCCATCGACCGGTAAAAGCCGTAGCCAACGACCGAAGCAATCAACAATAGCCATCCGGCAAACTCACGTATACGACTGTTCTTGAGAAAGCGGTAAAGCCACACGCCCATCAGCCAAACGGGAAGAAGCAGAAGAATGCTCGGCCCGGCAATGAGGCTTGACACAAGAAGTACCAGATAACGCTTGGTTCCACTGAAATAGAAATAACCGGCAAATAGAACGTAGTACCAGAACTCATACCCCAGCGACCAGTACGGAGCGTTAGAGAACGGCCTGACCGATTCGAACCATATCTCGTTCAGGAAAAGGGCATTGATCGCCAACCGAATAACCGGGTAGCTATACTGGCAGCAATAATCCGAATAGAGGGAGGGATCAAATATCCCGCCGATCAGGTCGAAAACGGCAACCAGAAGCAAAGCGGGTAGAGCGACCGAATACAGCCTTGCCATACGGTTTACCGTATAGTGTCGAAATGTTTTCTCCTTTTGATCGACAACGTAGGCAATAACGAAACCCGAAAGAACAAAAAATACCATCACTGCTTCATGGGCGTGGTTACCGATTGCCAATCCGGAACCTCCAAAACGTTCGAATGCCGCATGTGTCATAAAAACGGTTACCGCAGCCAGAAATCGGACAAGATCGAGGTAGAGGGACATCGCTCCGCTCATTACGCCCCTCGATCAGCCTGTGTATCTTCCTGATAGTGAGCCATCAGCTCCAGATAAAATGATCGCGTCATCTCTGCCGCCGTTTTCCAACTGTATTCGCACTTGGCCCGGACGGCAGCGTTTCGGCCCAGCTCATCCATAAGCTGCAGCATGGAGAGCTCGCCGCCACCGACGATTTCCGTATGGTGGTTCACCATCAGAATTCTGCTCATGTTTCTTTCGCCCGGACCATGGAGATGCCCGGCCAGCTCCATGCCCCCGGAAGGTTCTGCATAAGCAGCGGCTGAAGCAGGCTGCCGCGAAGCCTGTACCAGTTGCGGAACAGGGAACCACGCCTGCCTGACCAGGAGAACCGCTTCTTTTCCCGACTAATCATGGCCGGTTTACCTTCTGGTAAAAAAAAACACCCTCTTCAGACGTTAACAGCATTGGTTCATATGACTCTGGCAGGTTCTGCAGCAATACCAGCAGCGAGCGCTCACCGCCTCCGAGTATTCCGGAAAAAACGAGCCATAAAGAACCTTCATTGGCCACGCCATCACAAGGTCTCAAAACACACCCAATCGCTCACGATGTCCATCCAAACCCGTTGTAATGGCACAAGTAATGAAAAATCGTACAAAATTCTTGATATCATAATGTATTGTTTATCATCTTTTTTTGCCCTATAGCAATCAGCATATAAGATTGACTTGATAAAAATTCATTTGGCCTGCCTGATTCTAATAGTTTTTGCCGTATATCTGAAATTGTAGCTCCCTTGATATCTGGCGGCTTATCCTTGGGGAAAAGGCCTGTAAATTTATGAACTACAGCCCGCAAATTACCTAAAATGTAATGCCGGAAATCATCTCCGGGTCTTGTGCCTGATAACACTTTTATTTTTTTGAATCCTGCTTGTTGCATTCTGCGGGCTAACTCAGAACGATCAAATCCATATTCGTACAAACCTTTCGGCCAACGGCCAGTCAATTTCCATACCAGCATGGCCATTCTATAACTTATACAGTTCCTACAAGGGACACCTATAATAGACCAGCCATTTTCTTTGAGAACTTCGGCATGTGCATCAAAAATTTTTTGCCTTGGTTTACCCGAAAAATGCTCGTTTAATCCCCATGACATTGAAAGATCGAAGCTGGCTATCACTTCACTTGGTAAATCCAGGGCATCTCCTAGAACACACTCAACTGAAACATCAATACTGTGAAATGCTTTCCTGGCTTCATCCAATGTCGCCTGACTACTATCAAACAAAACAGGCGAAACTCCTGCAAGACCCATGAGTGCACTCATTTTCCCAAGTCCGCAGCCAATTTCGATACTCCTGGCCTTTGGGGGAAGCTCAGGTAGCAATGCAAGAGCATGACCTACAGCAATACTTGATGCCATCCCATGAAGCGCCTGGCGAAAAGCTACAAGGTCAACATCAGATACGTCCCACGCACTATGTCCGGTTGTTACTCTGGCATTCATATATTCTTTCCCTGTTCAATCACTGCTTACTACAGCAGACAGGCGTCCCCATTCACGAGCAAAATCCATCCCCCCTCCCCGCATGCCTGCCCGGGGCAGCTGATCCCCTTCCCGGCAGGTCATGGTCTGCTGACCTTCCGGTAAAAAGCCACGGTTTTTTCCGCAGCTGATCTCCAGCCGTATTCCCGTTCAGCCTTCTCCGCAGCGTTTCTCCCCATCTCAATCCACTGATCCCTGTGACTGAGCGCCTGTGCCAGTGATGCCGTAAATGAATCCAGACTCACCGCATCTGAAATGTAGCCCACAGAACTCTCTATCATCTCCGAAAATGCCCCGACAGGCGTACATATCACCGGTTTACCGGCTGCAAGCGATGCCATCATCACGCCGCTCTGATCGATATGTTTATATGAGAACAGCATTGCATCAGCCACAGCAAAAACTGCAGGAATCTCCGCCTCGGTAAAATATTTAAACTGAAAAATGACCCGATCTTCAATCCCCAGATCGGATCGCAACCCCTCAAGCTCTTCGCGAGTTACACCTGTCAACAGGATTCCAGCGACAAGCACTCTCATATCCTCAGGCCACACCTCCACCGCTGCCACGGCTTTTAACAGCCAGTCCACACCCTTATACGGCCGGATAGCACCGAAACAGGCCAGATAGCGGAAATCCGCAAGGCCCAGCTGTTTCAGGGCATCTTCGCGTAGAAGATCAGGGTCAGACAGCATTCCGTAATGACCGTGATGAATCACTGCTGTCGGCGTTTTCAAAGCAGGAACAAGTCCGTACAGCCCTTTAAGGCTCGCTTCCGAATGTACAACCAGGCCATCTGCCAGCCTGTAGAGCCAGCTGAATGTAGAACGCTCCAGAAATGCCGTCTCATGTGGCAGAACATTATGGACAGTCAAAATATATTGAACGGAATCAGTGCAGAGACGGTGCCGTAAAAAAGCCAGCATATCACGCCTGGAAGATATGACGGACTGCATATGAAAAATATCAGGCTTCCATGCATCAATCTGCTGCCGCAGCCGCCTCCACTCACTCCCCCAGGCATCACCCCTCACAACCGGAACCACTTCATAGTTCCGGCTCAGATGACTCAAATCATCACGATGGGCATTATTCAGCAGTCGAACCTCAACTCCCTGCTCCACCAGCGCCGAGCAGAGCGCATGGGTATAGAGCGCAATGCCGCCCCAGCCGGATGGTTCCAGCATCATGACACGCATAAATACAATCCTTTCGACAGCAAATTCAAGAGATCCTCATCATTGTTTAAGTTTCTTTTTTATTCTCGTTAAAACATACCCGATAAAACCAGTCATTGAGACATTAACATCAACAGCACTGATTCTGAAACGCTCCAGGTCATCCAGCGTCCTGATTCCAGCCCTGAGACACGGGAATGAACCCAGCAACTTCTGCAACTGGAAATCCGGCTTCTCCGTCTTTGCAGCGAACTCACTTGCTTTTGCAAGATCAAGCATGGTATCGAACTCAAAAGGATTTGGATCACGGCCACTTCCCAGGTAATAATCTTCATATTTCATTCGAGGCTCAGGATAAACCCAGAGTTCATCAGCAGGTCTGAGCCAGCAGGATGGAATGCCATAGGCCTCTGCAATCACCAGGCCATGCAGTGAACTGGAGAAAACTGTTCTGCACCTGCAAATCTCATTGATCACCTTCAACGGTTCATCGGTTACATCGATGACATTCACGCTCAGATCAGTAGACATCGTACTACTCCTGTCTGTGTAGTGTCTGATGACTCCAATATCAAAATCCTTGTTCACCTCCGGTCGGTAGAGCCACGGCATCAGAATGGCAGGATCACCATAAACTTCCGGGCATTTGATCCCCTTTTCCTGCAGCCACGCCCTAGTCAACGGACCACGAACTGCATGTACATCCAGTGTTGAACAGGTCAGGCTTTCCCCTCTGGCACCACTACCCCAAACCACGTCATGGTCAACGGCCCGCTCCAGAATAGAACCGAGCGCCAGAAGCCTGGGCGCAGCTATAGAGGCATCATTGTTTTTTCCCTGCAGCCTTCTTCCACTAAGCAGATGGACAATCAGGGGAGAAAGGGCATCGCCGAAATTTGAACCGCTTGCCCCCCAGCACAAACTCAGTGCCGGCCCGGTGGCAATCGGGTGGTTAACGCCACTGGCATAGGTGACCTCCAGCCTCTCCGCATATCCGGATGCCCGGAAGTTCCGATACAGCCGTGTCAGCTGACCATGCTTTACCATACACGCCGCCAAAAGATTCCGAGCAACCCAAAGCCCAGCAACGAAATCACCAGGCCTTTATAAAACGATGCCGGCACATAGTAGAATCGAAGCGTATGATCTCCTGCAGGCACAATAACACCACGACAGACATAGTCTGCCCGCAGTATTTCAACCTCATTACCATCAATCTGCGCATGCCAGCCGGGGAAATAGGCATCAGCCAGCACAAGCAGTGTTTCTGCATTTGAGCTGGTACGGATCACCTTCTCATCATTATGCTGATCGATCACCTCCGCATTCCCTGCAGCAAATGCAGCTTGCCTCTCCTCTCCGATCAGAATAACTGTGTTTTCAGGCTCATAGTGCGTGCCATCGGGAAGAGTTGAACTCTGTATCGTTGCCAGCGCCCTGGCTTCATCCATCCAGACAGCTTTCTCGGCAAATCTTATAAGCGGAAGAGCCGATCGATTCCGGTAATATGTGACATCGCCCTTCTCATGCAATGCAAAGCGTTTTGGGTACTTTTCAAGAGTGGAAGCCATCTCTTCATCCGCATAGAGATGGCGGATGCCCACAAGGTCCAGCCCGCGATGCAGGGGGGCAAACACAGACTCTCCCACAGAGCCATGAGCCGGCATCTCCAGCAACTCCCGATAGGCTTTCGGTAACAGCGGGTTGTATGCATCAGCAGCCCTGATGCCCCATGCCAGCGGCCAGTTGTTGGTAGTAGGCGGTTTAATATCAGAGAAGTACTTGCCGCCAATCATACGGTAACCATCTGTTTTTATGGATGCCATAGCGACAGGCATCTGATGCGGAACCTCACCCTTTGAATCATAACGCCAGTTTTCAAACCAGGAATAGCTGGAGATTCCTGCGATCAGAACAATAAGGAGTATTGCGCCCTTCTCAACATTCCCTGCCCACCACAGCAAACCTGCAATTGAAAAAACCAGTGCCAGCAGCGGAATAGAAATCGCAAAATTACTCAACCCGGCATGCCAGCCCGGAATAGATGCCCATTTCATTGCTGCTGAAGCAATCTCGTTGCCGGAAAAAAGGATGGCCGCATAAACAAGCATGAACAGCGTCAACACGACCACAATACTTCGTTTTACGATCTGAATCCGGATAGCCCGCTCCATCTCTGCCAGTGCCGCAACTCCCAGCCCTGAAAGCACTGCCATAGCCAGGACCAGCTCGAACAGATTTCTTGAAGGTACCCTGAACATATTATAACCGGGCAGATGAAACATCCACCTGCCCACAGGTGTATTACCACCCAAAGCCAGAATCAGTGCACCTCCTGCCACAACTGACCAGAACAGCAGCAACCCCCGTCGTTTTCCGTACTGCCATGCCGCAAGTGCCAGCATCATGGCCAGAGCACCGGTATACCCCTGACCGGCCGGAACCTCGCTGCCAAAGTAGTTGAAGGTGTAGAATGATTCCGGATGGCTTCCCCACAGCATCGGAAAAAAGAGATAGGCGATATCCCTGATATTCAGCGAATAGGAGAGAAAATATTCCAAATCCAGCTTTGCCCGCTGGCTCACCGCAGCGAGTTCCAGAACCGGAAACAGAAAAACAGCAGAAATAAGTAATGCGCACAACGCGGCTGATATGCCGTAGAAAAAAGCACTGGCTCTGCGTTCAGAAGAGAGGCCCATGGCCGCATAAAGACCATACAGCATCACTACAAGACCACCGTATAAAGTGATTTGCGGATGCCCTGCCAGTATCGACATCGCTATGCCCAGCGTAAGAAGCAATGCCCCCTCTCTCTGCTCCTGCTGAACTATCCGCTCAACACCGTAGAGCATCACTGGCACCCAGGCTGCTGCATGGATCATCGAGACATGCTGAAGATGAACAAGAAAAAAACCGCCAATTGTGAACGTCAGTCCGGCTACAACTGAGGCAAGGTGATTATGAGTTAACCTGAACATCCAGAGATGAATACCGGCAGCAGCAATCACGTATGCTGAAGTAAGAAACAGATTCCATGGCAGTGATAACCATTGAGATATCACCAGCAGTGGATAAAAGCTCATCGTTGTCGGGTCTGATGCCACAGGAAATCCGTTTAGAAGATACGGTGTCCAGAACTGCCATCCGGCAAGATAGGCAGGCAATGACTGAAGCCATGCATCGGCCGGCGCCAGCACCTTCCCTGACAACCAGACAGGCGAAAAGAAGAGTGCGAAAAAAAGTGTATATGCCGCAGCCAGCAGCAGAAGCTGCTGATGGGCCTTCATTAATAAAAAACGCTGAATCACGCCAGCTTCCCGCGTGACAGCCGGCTGCGAACCGAACCTATGAATCCCCTGTGTGTTACAGCTAACAGAGCGCCAAACAGTATCAGGTAGATCAAAACCAGCCCAATCTCCCTGACCAAGGTAACCCCCCAGACTTCAGGACTCCATCTGGCTGCAAGGTAGACGCCGAGATAAGCGATGATGGCCGGTACCACGCCGGAGATTATTACAGACAAGAATCGGGTATACGAAACTGCCAGATCTTTTGATACGGACGCGATCATCAGCAATGTCCCAAGAAAATAGACAGCCAGAAGTGTCAGTGCCGCCCCGGAGACACCCATGTTCCGGACAGCAGGAATAATCATCGTGGCAAACAGAATAAATTCAGCCCATCGAATCAGATGCAGGCGGGCAGTCATACCGCGAGCAAGCAGTACCGAGCCGAACACCTGTGTAATTCCGCGAAACCATCCGGAACACAACAGGAGCGTGAGCGGAAGTGCTGCTGCAAGCCAGCTCTCACCGTAAATTATCCTCAAAATTCCTTCCGGAAACGCCAGCCCTCCACCAACGACCATTGAGAGCAGTACAACCGCCACCGTTAAGGCAAACATGACTGCCTCGGTAAGCTTTACCACATCCTCCTGGATGGAGGAAAAAGCCGGAAACAGCACTCTGTGTGCAAGCTGTACAATCTGGATGGTTAGCAGAGAGGCCAATGTAAATGCGACTGTGTAATAACCCAACTGCTCCATTCCCAGCAGTCGGCCAATCACAACATCATCAAGGCTTGCGATTGCAAAGGTAAGCAGCCCGCTAACCAGCAGGTGACTGCCGAAACTCCATAACTCGGAGCACAAACTCCAGTTAAACCGAAGCAGAGGACGAAAACTGTGCATGAAATAGGGCATAATCAGATGAAACAGCGCGCCTGCAATCAGACCTGCCACCATCGCCCGGGCATCGTTCCAGAGTATCAGTGCGATCAGTACAGCTGTGGTGGTAACCACGGCTTCCCGGCCAAACTCAATCCATGCCCGTTTCCTGAACTCCAGCTCTCTCTGCCAGAGGCTCATTGCCATGCTTTCCAGCCCCTGAAGCAGGGGGATCAGTGCCGCCCAGTGAAGCAGTCCCTCAAGTACGGCTACATGAAAAAAATCGGCTGCATAGGGTGCCGAGAACCAGCATATAACCGCCAGCAGCACTCCTCTCACGGCAACCAGCAGCCATGCAGTCTGCAGAAACAGATCGGAAAGCTGCTTTCTCTGGACCACCGCAGATTGAAAGCCGATATTTGAAAAGGCCCATAACGACTCAATCACAATCAGTACTATAGAGATTTGGCCAAAATGTTCCGGCACAAGCAGTCGCGCCAGAATCATTGTTCGAATCATGGAAACCAGCCGAACCAGTACAAATGAGATGGAGTGCCATGCCGCCGCATGGAATGTCTGGTAGAAAAGCCCCTGCTGTTTTTTTTCCATGAAAGGAAGGCCTGTCTAATGCCTAACGCTTTTTTTCAATCAGATAACGAGGCCGCTGCTTTACTTCCTCATAAATACGCGCGATGTACTCGCCGATAATTCCCAAAGCCAGAAGAATCAGGCTTGAAACAATCAGTATCAGCAGAATCACAGTGGTAAAACCGGTAACGGCTATTCCCGATGCATACTGAAAAAGGGTATTCAGAGCCAGCAGAAACGAGAAAACAAGAAACAGAAGCCCTGTCATGCTGACCATACGAAGTGGCACGGTAGAAAATGAGGCAATGGCCTTCAGTGCCAGACCAAACAGCCCCAGCTGTGTCCATTTGCTCTCCCCGCTCTCTCTCTCTGCAACATCAAACTCAACCCGCCCGCGCTCAAAACCTACCCAGGCAGACATGCCACGGAAAAAGACATTGCGTTCACCCATCGACTTCCATGCATTCAGCACATCCCGATCCATGAGCTTGAAATCACTGGCGCCCTCCATCTGGAAAGGGGTTACATTCTCAAGCAGGCGATAAAAGAATCCGGCAGCCAGCCGTGACAGCCACCCCTCTTTGCCACGAACACGCTTTACGCCATCCACGACCTTGTATCCATGCCGCCACTGCTCTGCCAGCTGGGGAATCACCTCCGGCGGATGCTGCATGTCCGCATCCATCAGAATCACAGCCTCCCCCTGTGCTGCATCAAGGCCTGCACAAAGCGCATTTTCCTTGCCAAAATTTCTGCTCAGCCTGATGCCATGAACAGAGTCAAGCCGCTCACATACGGACTCGATCTCGCTCCACGTCCGGTCTGTAGAGCCATCATCTACAACAATGATCTCAAAGCTCTCTTTCATCCCGTGCATCACGCCATCGACACGCTCCAGCGCCCCGGGCAGGCCCGATGCTTCATTGTAAGCTGGTATTACCACCGAAAAAACCGGACTCATTTCAACCTCGCAGCCATTGATAAAACCACACCGGGTATCCAGATATTGGCCTCTCCGGCTTTTGAGCTCAAGTGAATTCCCATTTTTTCCAGTACGACGGCAAGAGGAAATGCGTGCGGAAAAGGCATTGGCCGCACTGAATCAAAGCCATTTCGTTCAAACAGTTCAGTCAGGGTATCCCGGTCATAGTAGACGACATGTTCAGGCAGCTTGAACGATGGCCAGTGCCTGCCAAGCACCCTTCGCCACCAGCTTCCCATATCGGGCGTGACCATTACCAGCCATCCTCCGGGCTTCAGCCGGGCTGCAAGCCGGGCAACAAACCGGTTAGGGTCATAGACATGTTCAATCACTTCCACAGCGATAATGCAGTCAAATTTCTCTCCCTCAGGCAGCGCATCAACACCACCCTGACAGACCGTATCTGCCAGCGGTTTTGCACGCTCCACTGCTTCTGAAGAGAAGTCCGTACCGACTGTTCTGTCAAAATATGAGCGGGCCTCCCCAAGCAGATAACCGTAGCCGCAGCCCACCTCCAGCAGTGTCCCGCCTGTCACTCCCATGTCATCGAGCTGTTTCAGAAAACGTCTGAATGTCGCCCTCAGGGGCTTCTCCTGCAGGGCATAATCGCTATACCCCTCGTTCAGGCCGTCACTGCCTTCAAAATATGCATCATCACTGTATTGGGCAAGCATCGCAGCTTCATTCAGACGCGGTGAGAGATACCAGAGCCCGCACTCACTGCACTGCACCACCCGGTAGGGAGAAAAATCATAATGTGCAGCTTCATGTGCAGACTCTCCGCACATCGGACACGGGCACTGCTCCAGTTCTGCGGGCATTAGCCGTAATGCTCACAGCCTGTTTCAGGCATGCTGCTCCCAGACCACCCGCTGATCCATGGCGCGGGAGAGTGTATACTCATCAAGATACTCCAGCTCGCCGCCTTCGGGTACGCCGCGTGCAATGCGGGATATCTTCACATGCCCGGCCATGTAGCGCCGGGCGAGAAAATGGGCTGTTGCCTCTCCATCGACTGTTGCGCTGGTTGCCAGAATCAGCTCCTGCACATCTGGCCCTGCCACACGCCGGTCAAGCGAGGCGATACGCAGCTGTTCGGGGCCCAGTCCGTCAATCGGGCTCAATCGGCCATGCAGGACATGATAGTGCCCGGAGAAACCTCTTCCCCTCTCCAGCATCAGCACATCCACCGGCTGCTCCACCACACAGATCACACTCGCGTCCCTGCGAAGGTTCTCACATATGGTACAGTGCTCATGCTCGGCAAACGCGCCGCACTGCTTACAGAAGCCCATGCTTGCATGCAGATCAGAGAGACAATCGGCCAGCTGCTTCACCTCTTCAGCAGGTTTGCTCAGCAGGCTCAGGCCCAGGCGCATGGCGCTTTTCGGGCCAATACCGGGCAGCGTACCCAGATGCTCCACCAGCCTTGCCAGTGGTGCCGGCATCCCGGGAAGCCCCCCATAAAGGGAACTCATCAGAGGGAAAATCCCGGTGGCAGCGGCATGCCGGCCATCATCCCCTTCTGCCGCTCTTTCACCTTCTCCTCCACAAGCCGGACAGCCATGTTCACGGCTGCTGCCACAAGATCTTCCACCAGATCCCTGTCCTGCTCGTCCCACAGCGACTGATCGATCTCAACCCTGCGAACCTGATGCGCTCCGGTCATCGTTACCTTCACCATGCCGCCGCCCGATTCGCCGGTTATTTCCATCTCAGCCAGTTCAGCCTGCATCTTCTGCATATCTTCCTGCATCTTTTTTGCCTGCTGCATCATCTTGCCAATGTTCATTTAACACTCCATATCATCATGTTCTCAGGAAAGCCCTGAAAAATCGGGACCCCGCTGCAGACCTGACAAACCCGCAAACAGTTCAATCCTGCTGCCCCTCCGGTCCCACACCGGGCGGCCTTACATTTGTAATTCTCAAACCCATCTTTTCCACCATCGCCTTCAGATGGGGATCATTCTCCGCCTGCTCCCAGAGCCGCCGTTTCTCACTTTCCGCCTGTCTGGCCCGGTTCTGCGACAGGCTCTCTGCCGGAGTCTCCTGCGCCGCCTCCCAGAAAACATCCCTGCCGATCCACTCCTGGAAGGCCAGACGGTCCGGCATTACAATGGCATTCTGCTGATGCCTGTCCAGCGCCAGACGGATTTTTGAACCGAACTCCAGTATCCCGACATGCTCCAGCATCGCCGCCATACCCGGCTTGATCTCATGGTAAGCCTGTAGTGCGGCCGCCCAGTCAGAAAAGTGTTCCCCCGGGGGTTCATCCGGACTGTGCAGCGGAAGATCTTCCCCGGCTTCACGGCTGGCGGCAGCCTCTGCAATGTCAGCGGCAGGCTGCAGCTCCCTGTCCGGCTCTTCCGGCTGCTGATCTGCTGCCGGCGGAAGCCCTATGCTCTCAACCGCCCCCGCACTCACACCGGAAGGTCCGGAGATCGCATTCAGATGGCAGAGACGCATAAGCACCATCTCTGTTCCACGCTGCTCATCAACCATTGCCAGGTCACGCAGACCGTGGAGCAGTGCCTGATAGCGAAGATCAAGATCCTGAAAACTCCACCGCCCTGACCACGCCTGCAGCCACTGGCGTTCATGCTCATCGGCTTCATCCTGCAGAAGTGCACCGGAAACCTTCACACATGAGAGCTGATGGATCAGTTCACCCAGCGAAACCAGCAGTGCCCGGGGCGTATTACCCGCATTGATTGCACGCCTTAACTGCTCCACTGCCAGAACCGGCTCATTTTCAAACACGGCATCGGCCAGCGTTCGAACCAGTTCAGAGCCGATCAGACCCAGAGCCTGCTGTACATCACCAGCCCTGATCCGCTCTCCGCTGTAGGCCAGAACACGCTCGGTAAGCGACAGCGCATCACGCACACTGCCATCGGCAGCCCGGGCAATGGCATGCAGGGCGGGAAGCTCAGCCTCCACATGCTCCTGACTCAGAACACTCCCAAGGTAGGCGGATATCTCATCCGTACCCAGCCTGCGAAGATCAAAACGCTGGCAGCGGGAGCGGACGGTAACCGGCAGCTTCTCAACCTCTGTTGTCGCCAGAATGAAAAGCACATGGGCCGGCGGCTCCTCCAGCGTTTTCAGCAGCGCATTAAAAGCGCTCTTGGAGAGCATGTGCGCCTCATCAATTATATAGACACGGTACTTCAGTGAAACTGGCGGGTAGCGGACACCATCAAGGATTTCACGGACATCATCAACACCGGTATGGCTGGCGGCATCCATCTCCTGCACATCCAGGTTGTTTCCCTGCATGATGGAGAGGCATGCGTCACACCGGGCACATGGCTCGCCACCTCTGGCCTGAGCACAGTTCACAGCCATTGCCATCAGTCGCGCGATTGTTGTTTTGCCAACTCCGCGGATACCGGTCAGCAGATAGGCGTGCGCCAGGCTCTGGCCGGCAAGGGCATTCTGCAGCGTACGGACCACCACGCCCTGGCCGACAAGGTCTGAGAACTGTTTCGGGCGCCATCGCCGCGCAAGGACCAGATAGGACATGGCTTTACACTACGGCCAGTTACAAAGCTTGCAACGGCTAAGCGCATCGCATATTCATGCCGCAGATGAAAGCAATGCAGTGGCTGTTATGGCTCAACAGCAATCAACAAAAAGGCGGCCTCTTCGGGCCGCCTTTCTGTCTCTGTTCCGGAACTGCTTACTGAATATCCTGATCAGGAATAATCAGCATCTCAACACGGCGATTAAGCTGGCGCCCGGCCTCGGTCTCATTGGTCGCACGCGGCTGCGACATGCCGCGCCCTTCAGTGCTGATACGCTGAGGAGCTACGCCGCCATCTTCCATATACCAGGCTACGGACTTGGCACGATCCTCAGACAGGCGCTGGTTGTAAGCCGCAGAACCAACATTGTCGGTATGACCCACCACACGGACAGAGGTGCGGGGATAGCGCTTCACAACATCGTTCACCTTATCCAGCGTACGCGTAAAGCCCGGATTGATCGCGGCAGAATTAAAGTCAAATGAGACCTCGCTATTCATCGTGATCTTCAGGTTCTCATTCTGAAGACGCTCGATCTCAATCTGGTGGGCGTTGCGCTCGGAAGCCAGCTGACGCTCAAACTCAGCCTGCTGCTTGTCCATATATTTGCCAACACCGGCACCTATCACACCACCGGCTGCAGCGCCGATCAATGCGCCCCGGGCCAGACCACGGTTCCGGTTGCTGTCACTGTTATAGCCAACAATGGCGCCGGCTATCGCACCGATCGCTGCACCGGTCGCTGCCTTCTCCTTGGTGTTGCGGTTCGGATCATCCGGCGTGCTTGCACAGCCGGTCAAAAGCAATCCGGCTGTAACCAACCCAATAAAAACTTTTCTGATCATTTCAATCTTCTCCTAAATATCAGTATAATCCATACGGACTACCGGAAAGTCGCAGGCTTGCGCCATCAGGCTCTGTTGCCAAGCGCAAACAGTGCGCCATGAATTCTAAAAATTACGTTAAATTAATTGCTGAACCGTAAAACGAAGAGGCGGCCATGTTCGCACATAAGCCGCCTCTTCATCTCAGGCAGATAACCATGGGCCATCTGCTCCTCTCAACCCCACCTGGAAGGAGGCGAGTTTAACAACCTGACAGGCGCCTGTAACTCGCATGAATATGCGATATGCCTTCTGCCGGTGGCTGTGCAACGGATCAGAACAGCCAGGGAGCCTCACTCTTTCGCTCTGCTTCATACTCCCGAATCGCAGCCGACTCCTGAAGCGTCAGACCGATATCATCCAGCCCGTTCAGCAGGCACCGTTTACGGAACGCATCGACTTCAAAGCGGAAGCTCTCTCCCGATGGAGTGGTCACACGCTGGGCCTGAAGATCTATATCCAGCAAGTAACCTTCACTGGCTACACATTCGGCAAACAGTCTGTCCATGACTTTCCCATCCAGAACGACGGGAAGAATACCGTTCTTGAAACAGTTATTGTAAAAGATGTCGGCAAAGCTCGTTGCAATAATGCAGCGGAAGCCGTAATCGAGAAGCGCCCACGGAGCATGCTCACGCGATGAGCCGCAACCGAAGTTTTCACGAGCCAGCAGCACCGTTGCGCCCCGGTAGCGTGGCTGGTTCAGAACAAATTCAGGACGCCGCGGACGGTTGCTGCAATCCATCTCCGGCTGTCCTGTATCCTCATAGCGCCACTCATCAAACAGGAACGGGCCGTAACCGGTTCTTTTAATGCTTTTGAGGAACTGCTTCGGAATAATCGCATCGGTATCGACATTGGCCCGATCCAGTGGTGCGACCAGCCCCTTCATTGCTGTAAATGCCTGCATATTATGCTCCTTCATTTTCACCACAGAGAGCAGCGGGCACACAGAGGAAAATCCTGCCGGCACTCTCTCTGTTCTCTGTGCCTCTGTGGTTAATTATTTCCAATCTCTAATATCGACAAAATACCCTTTAATCGCCGCCGCTGCTGCCATGGCAGGACTCACCAGATGGGTGCGCCCGCCGGCACCCTGACGCCCTTCAAAATTACGGTTGCTGGTGGATGCGCAGCGCTCCCCCGGCTCAAGGCGGTCTGCATTCATTGCCAGACACATGGAGCAGCCCGGCTCGCGCCACTCAAACCCGGCCGCAATAAAGATACTGTCCAGCCCCTCTTCCTCAGCCTGTTTTTTCACCAGGCCGGAGCCCGGCACAACCATTACCAGCTTCACGCTGGCCGCCACCCTGTGTCCGGCCACCACCTTCGCCGCCTCACGCAGATCCTCTATCCGGCCATTGGTACATGAACCGATAAACACCTTGTCAACATTGATGGCCTCAATCGGTGTGCCTGCTTCAAGCCCCATATATTCCAGAGCACGCATCCAGCCCTGCTGCTGCGTCGCATCCCTGGCATCGGCAGGGTCAGGTACCGAGGCCGTTACCGGCAACACCATCTCGGGGCTGGTGCCCCATGATACCTGCGGTGCAATATCAGCTGCATCCAGAACAATCTCATGATCAAACACGGCATCACGATCCGAGTAAAGTTCACGCCATGCAGCAGCTGCGTTATCCCACTGCTCACCTGTCGGAGCGAAGGGCCGGCCCTGCACATAATCAAGCGTCACATCATCCACACCAATCATGCCGCAGCGTGCTCCGGCCTCAATCGCCATGTTGCAGACGCTCATGCGCCCCTCCATCGAGAGTGAACGGATTGCCGAACCGGCAAACTCGATGGCATAACCCGTACCGCCCGCTGTGCCGATTTTACCGATAATATAAAGCACCACGTCTTTTCCTGTGATACCGGCAGGCAGTTCACCCTCTACGGAGATACGCATCATCTTCGGCTTCTTCTGAATCAGACACTGGGTTGCCAGCACATGCTCAACCTCGGAGGTACCGATGCCCATGGCAATCGCACCGAATGCACCATGGGTTGCCGTATGGGAGTCACCGCAAACCACCGTCATCCCCGGCAGCGTCAGCCCCTGTTCCGGGCCAACCACATGCACCACACCCTGACGGATATCATCCATGCCGAATTCCATAATACCGAACTCTCTGCAGTTGGCGTCCAGTGCCTCTACCTGAGTTCGCGAAACAGGATCCTCAATGCCCCTGTGCCGGTTGATGGTGGGCACATTATGATCCGGCGTCGCCACAGCAGCACTCACCCTCCACGGTTTGCGACCGGCCATGCGCAGCCCCTCAAATGCCTGCGGACTGGTCACCTCGTGTACCAGATGGCGATCAATATAGAGCAGCACGGAGCCGTCATCATTTGCTTTCACAACATGCTGCTCCCAGACCTTATCAAACAGTGTCTTTGCCATATCAATCTCCTCGCCACCGGTTCATGTTAAATTTATTTCAGTTCACTATAACCGATTGCACAGCTTATCCATGCTTGCACTGAGTTCAAAATGAAATATTCTCCCCCTATGGTTGAGAAAATCTCATGAGAAAACCAACCCCGTCGCTCAATGCACTGCGTGCGTTTGTGGCTGCCGGCAGGCACGGCAACCTGAAAGATGCTGCCGGCGAGCTGTTTGTCACTCCCTCCGCCCTGAGCCATCAGATCAGAAATCTGGAAGAGAGTCTCGATGTTCAGCTCTTTAACCGCTCAAAGGCAGGGCTGTCACTTACACAGGCCGGTGAACTGTTTTATGCCGACATGGCCACTGCATTTGAGCAGATCGGGCAGGCTGTCGCCAGGCTGCATCAGAAGCGTCAGCAGGAGCTGCTGAATGTCAGCATGCTCTCCACCTTCGCGATGCGCTGGTTTATTCCCAGGCTTGCCGGTTTCCAGAGGCGGCACCCTGAAATCGAGGTGCGCATATCCACCTCCGTCTCACAGGTTGATTTCGTACGTGAGGATATGGATTGTGCCATTCGCTCCGGTCGTGGCAACTGGCCGGGGCTACATGCTGTCTACCTGTTTGCCGAGGCCTTTACACCGGTATGCAGTCCGGTTCTGGCGGCATCACTGAACCATCCGGAAGATCTGAAAAACCATACACTGCTGCATGCACGTCTGCGTCCTGATGACTGGCATGTCTGGCTGGGTGCGGTGGGCGCCGGAGATATTCAGCCACAGCATGAGCAGATGTTTGAAACAAGAAACTTTGCCATCCAGGCCGCCGTTGACGGCGTGGGTGTCGCCATTGTTGATCCATCGCTTGTAGCCGAGGAGATCAGGGCCGGAAGGCTGGTGGTTCCGTTTCCTCAGACACTGGCGGATGAGAGCGCCTACTATCTGGTCTATCCAAAGGAACATGCATCGCTTCCACGCATCCGGACATTCCGGAAATGGTTGCTGGAACAGACTGGCTCACAGAATGCCTCTGCCTGAAAACCGGGAGCCCAGGGTCCGGCCGGGATGATATTGCCGGCTATTGCAGAGTCTCTGGTTCCACTCTGGTTGAAAATTGCCTACTCGGCCTATGTAGCTGTCACACTGCCTATCTATTACAGAAAGTACGGGCCGGCCAATTTCCTCTGGTTTTCAGATATTGCGCTGATTACCACGGTAGCCGCCCTCTGGCTGGAAAGTCCGCTGCTGGCAAGCATGATGGCCATTGCCATTCTCATCCCCGAACTGATCTGGAATATCGGTTTCTTTTCAGGGCTGATAACAGGAGAGCCCGCTTTAGGGCTGGCCAACTACATGTTCGATAAAGAGAAGCCGGTCTACCTGCGAACCCTGTCCCTCTTCCATATCTTCCTGCCGCCGCTTCTGCTCTGGCTCGTCTACCGGCTCGGTTACGATGAGAATGCCCTGCTCGCCCAGTCTGCTGTCGCTCTGGTTGTGCTGCCCGTCTGCTACCATTTCACAAGCCGCAGGGAGAATATCAACTGGGTATTCGGTCCGGGTACAACCGCCCAGCAGAAAATTTCACCCGGACTCTTTCTTCTGCTGATGATGATCGCATTCCCGCTGCTGATCTACCTTCCCACCCATCTGCTGCTGCTGACTGTTTTTGGCTGACAGGTTTTTTTGGCTAAGGAAGCGCTGATTAATTCAGAGCTTCCGCGCAACCCATGGATGGCTCGCCACAGGCGCTGCCTGGCAGTGTGAGGCACTGATGCCGAACATCATTTTTGTCTTTGCGTACTGAATAACCACACGGATATGGTTATTCAGAGGTTCCTTAGAATTTCACTCGATAGTGAGCATCCGTCCAGCAGACAGGCAGGGCCTCGCCGGAAGGAAATACCATATCGGATTTCAGGGCATCCACGGGGTCGCCCCTCTCCTCACCGGCATGCCGCCTTACACTGACACTCTCCTGATTTGGATCCATCAATGCAGTCACATCAAGCACTTCAACCAGATCACCGCTGCTTTTGTCCCGAAGAAACATGACGCCTCCTTCGAGTGGCAATCAATACAGCCACCCTGCCTCAAGTTAAGCAGATTTAGGAGCAGCTGTCCAAAAAAGATGTCGAAAACTGCAAGGGCTCTGCCTGCCGGGTGGAAATCCGCAACTGTCAGGATGCAACCGGCAATGGCCCATCTGTTTTCGTCACGCCAGCGCAGGCTGGCATCCATCGCGCCTCTTCATTCACAAGCATATGGATTCCGGGTCTTCACTCTGCTCCGCCCGGAATGACAGCGGTTCCTGAGGCGGTGGTTTAACCTTCGCTCCTCCTGCATCTGACTCACATGGATGTGGAAAATGCGGAAGATTGTATGGAACAATCTCCACCATGCAGTCGAGACCGGTATCTATTGTGACTCTTCATGCACAGGCATATGGATTCCGGGACTCCACTCCGCTCCGCCCGGAATGACGGTGGTTCCCAAGGCGGCGGTTAGACCTTCGCTCCTCCTGCGGCTGACCCACATGGATGTGGGAAATGCGGAAGATTGTATGGAATAATCTTCGCCATGCAGTCGAAGTCCGGCATGACGCTCTGTTACCGATTCTCTCCTGTTCACTCTGTTGCCGTCATGCCAGCGGAGGCTGGCATCCATCTGCCTTGCCTGTCCCTGCATACAATGATTACGGGTGAGTGTCGAACAGGTTCCGTTTTACAATGACCCTGTTCTCTTCAAAGGTTCGCTGACCCTGCTGAGCAGGCAAAAGAGAGGCCGCCTGCGAAAGCTGTTTTCTGAGGCGGCCCGTCCCTGTAAGTTGTTGATATTATCAGCATTCTCTCTTGTCAGCCGGGTAGCACCAACCCGCCGGCTGAGCGGCTTGAGAAAACTGCCCCGTTTTTTTTACAAACGGGGGGCTATCAGCACGATATCGATTCGGCGATTCCTTTCACGCCCTTTTGCCGTCTCATTATTGGCGATGGGTTTCTCTTCCCCGAACCCGGCTGCTTCAACAACGCGCTCCCCCTCTGCCTTCTCCATCAGGTAGGACTTCACAGCCTCCGCACGACGTTCGGAGAGCTTCTGATTGTAAAGGTTGGCGCCGGCAGCATCGGTATGCCCCTCAATCCTTACTGCACGGTCTGCAAACAGAAGCATCGAGTCCGCGGCATGGTCCAGCATGCTGTAGGTATTCGGCGGTATCACAGCACTGCCACTACGGAAATTAAGGCTCTGCATGCGCAGGATCACATCGGAATCCGGCGTCAGCAGTATCTCCACATCCTGTGGATTGAACAGTTTGGTCAAACGCTTGATTTTCGCTTCCGCATCACGCTTGATCTGAAGTTTCCTGCGCAGCTCTTCCATGCTGGCAAGATCGGTCTGGTACTGTGAGAGCTCCCCCTCATATTTGGCAAGCTTTTCACTCAATGCCTCAACATTTTTATCCGCATCCTGCAACTGCTGCTGGTAATTTTTCTCCATCTCCTCAATGGCCTGCTGAAGCATCCGTGCCTGCTCCCCGGCATCTTTCGCATTTGCCAGATCAATGCCCAGATACCTGCCGAGCAGACGAAGCCGGGCCTCTTCCGAATCGACCATTGTCTCAATCTCCGCCGGGTTCCTGCTCAGACGCTCTCCCAGTGAGGCAATCTTCATAGCACGCTCTGCACTGTTCTCACCCCGTCTGGATGCAGCATACATCTTCACCTGGGCATCGGGGTCGTTTTTGATCAACTCCTCCACTTCCCGCTGTGCTGCAATTGAGGCCTCCAGCGCATTGGGTGAATATTTTCTGGCATGCACCTTCCTTGCTGCAGCAATCCCTTTTGAAATCGGACGTGCATACTGCTCACGTGCGGCCACAACCTGGGCTGCCTGAATGGTAACCTGGGCCAGCTTTGCCTGTGCCTTTGCCTTCGCTATGTCATCATCTTCAACCGCTTCAACGACACGGCTAAAATCACGCTCTGCACGCTCGACCAAATCCGCCCGCAGATGCTGAGGATCAGCCATCTGCATCCGGTCGCGGGATTCAACCAGTTGCGGAAGCTGGGTAGTAAGCTGCTGCGATGTGATTAACGCCCCCTGAATATAAGCAGAGCTTCTGTCCAGAGCAGCGCCTGCCTTCGCATGGTCGCCTGAAGCGATATGATTTTTTGCATCATTCAGCGCTTCCCGCGCCCTGGTATAGTTGCCGGGTGAAAACTCGGCTGCACGGAACTGCTCCGCCTCCGCCATGCGCTCCTCAACCTCTTCGATGGTGGCTGCCTGGGTAGCGGCCGCACAGAGCATCAGGGCAAGCGTTACAAACAAACGGACATTCAGATGATTCAACATGATAAGCCTCACATTAGGAAGATGCTGATTAACAGGCGTCCTGCCTATAATCAGCGCGCAAACACAAAAGTGTGATTTTGTATTCGCTTACAAAGCGCTCACTTACGCTCCCGATTTGGCAACCCGTCCATGGGTTGCACGGAAGCGCTGATTTGATCAGCACTTCCCTAGGGAGATGCTGATTAACAGGCGTCCTGCCTATAATCAGCGCGCAAACACAAAAGTGTGATTTTGTATTCGCTTACAAAGCGCTGATTTGGTCAGCACTTCCCTGGATAATCGCGCCATACTGAAACGACAACTCCGGCTGGCAGTGACATTAATCACGAATACAGGGTGATAATTCATAAAGTAGTGCCGGCATATATGCCACTCAGGGCGTGTTAACACGCCCTAATCCAGCGACTTGAGAATGGCCTCGCACGCCTTTTTGGCATCATCAAAGAGCATCATGGTTTTATCCATATAGAAGATATCATTATCCATGCCCGCATAACCCACTGACAGGGAGCGTTTCACCACCACAATACGCTCGGCCTTCTCCACATCGAGGATCGGCATGCCGTAGATCGGGCAGGAGGGATCGCTTCTGGCGGCCGGATTGGTAACATCGTTGGCTCCGATAACCAGCACCACATCCGTCTCGGCAAACTCGGGATTGATCTCATCCATCTCACAGACGATGTCGTACGGCACATCAGCCTCTGCCAGCAGCACATTCATGTGACCGGGCATACGCCCGGCAACCGGATGTATGGCAAACCTGACATTTACACCGGAGGCGATCAGCTTATCCACCACCTCTTTCAGGGCATGCTGCGCACGGGCAACTGCCAGGCCGTAACCCGGCACAATCACCACACTGCGTGCATTGCTGAGCAGGAAGGCCGCATCCTCTGCCGCACCCGTGTTCACCGGACGCTGGTCGGCCGATTCAGCGGAACCGCCGGCGACAACCTGACCGCCGAATCCCCCCAGCAGAACATTAAACAGGGAGCGGTTCATCGCCCGGCACATGATGTAGGAGAGAATCGCGCCTGAAGAGCCCACCAGCGCACCGGCAATAATCAGCATATTATTGCTGAGCGTGAAACCGATACCTGCTGCCGCCCAGCCGGAGTAGGAGTTGAGCATCGAAACAATCACCGGCATATCAGCACCGCCAATCGGAATGATCAGCAGCACGCCCAGCACAAGCGCTATTGCCAGCATCAGCAGAAATGACTCCCAGCTCTGGTCCATGCAGAACACAACGCCCGCACCGATCATGGCGAGGCCCAGCAGCAGATTAAGCAGGTGCTGCCCCCTGAAAGTGACAGGCCGGCCGGAGAGCAGCCCCTGAAGCTTGGCGAAGGCGACAATCGATGCCGTGAAGGTGATCGCACCGATAAAGGTGCCGAGGAAAAGTTCGATCCGGCTGGAGAGATGCAGGCCGCCACCGGCAGCAGCGATGCCGTAGGCTGCAGGGTCATAAAATGCCGACACTGCAATCAACACGGCAGCAAGGCCGACCAGCGAATGCATGAAGGCGATCAGCTGCGGCATATGGGTCATCGGAATCCTGCGCGCCACTGCGCCGCCGATCAGGCCGCCTGCGGCAAGGGCGGCAAATATCCAGCCATAGTTCTCTACACCGGGCAGCTGCAGGGTTACCACAATGGCAATCAGCATGCCGATCATTCCGAACAGGTTACCGCGACGGGACGATTCCGGTGAAGAGAGCCCTTTCAGGGCCAGGATGATCAATACTGCAGCGATCAGATAGGCTAGCGCCACCATGTTTGCACTCATCACAATCCCCTCAGTGCCGCTTCTTGAACATGGCCAGCATTCTCTGCGTTACCATAAAGCCGCCAAAGATATTGACGGCAGCCAGCCCCACGGCAATCAGCCCCAGCACAGTTCCCAGATTCATCTCAAGCGGGCCGGCGGCAAGAATCGCCCCCACGATGATGATACTGGAGATCGCATTGGTAACGCTCAACAGAGGCGTATGCAGTGCCGGTGTTACATTCCAGACCACATGATAGCCGACAAATATGGCCAGCACGAAAACGGTAAATGCCAGAATAAAGGGGTCCGCTGAACCCTGCACTCCGGTCTGAACAACTGCCTCTGCAGCCACCTGTGTTGTATCCATTGAACTCTGGCTCACGCCTCACCTCCTGCAGCAGCAAAGAACTGCGGCTTCATCACCTCGCCATCCCGGCAGAGCAGTGATGCCTCAATGATTTCATCATCCATATCGATATGCAGCGAGCCGCTTTCGCCGTCCAGCATCAGGTTGGTGAAATTAAACAGGTTGCGCGCATAAAGGTTGCTTGCATCCGTCGACATCAGGGCCGGAATATTGCTGATACCGATCAGTGTCACACCATCTCTCTGCCATACCGAATCCATTTCGGAGAGCGGGCAGTTACCGCCCGATTCAACCGCCATGTCAACGATCACCGAGCCCGGCTTCATCGCATCGACCGTCTCTTCGGTAATCAGCACCGGGGCCGGCCGGCCGGGGATCAGCGCTGTAGTAATGATAATATCCGCAACTGCTGCATGCTGATGAATCAGCTCCGCCTGCTGCTGCTTATACGCATCGGACATCTCTTTTGCATAACCGCCCCGGTCTTCAGCATCCTCTTCACTCGGAACCTCAACAAACCTGGCTCCCAGGCTCTCCACCTGTTCTTTGGCGGCAGGACGTACATCGAAGGCCTCCACCATCGCACCGAGCCTGCGTGCCGTGGCAATGGCCTGAAGCCCCGCCACACCGGCACCCATCACCAGCACTTTGGCCGGCTGCACTGTACCGGCAGCCGTCATCAGCATCGGCATGAATGAGCGGTAGTGCTCAAGCGCCAGCAGCACCGCCTTATAGCCGGCCACATTGGCCTGGGAGGAGAGCACATCCATGCTCTGGGCCCTTGAAATACGAGGAATCAGCTCCATGGAGAAGCACGCAAGCCCTGCATCGTTATAAGATTTCAGCAGTGGATTGGTAAACGGGGAGAAGAGGCCGGCAACAACGGTGTTTTTCTCAAGTTGAGCAGTCTCATCCTTCGAAGGGGAGCGAACCTTCAGCACCAGTGCCGCACCTTTGCAGACATCGGCAAATGAGTCGGCAACTGTTGCGCCTGCTTCAATAAATTGTTCATCCGGAATACTGGAGGCCTCACCTGCGCCTTTCTGCACCACCACCTGAAAGCCGGCAGCAATATATTTTTTTACTGTTTCGGGTGTGGCCGCCACTCTGGTTTCATTGGCAAAAGTTTCGGCAGGAACCGCGATGCGCATGTTGTCCCCCTGACGGACTGGATTCGTTTTTAATTTCTAAATCAAAACAGAAGCAGCAGGTAGCTGCAAGGGGGCGGGAGTTTAGACCTCCGGGACTCTTTTACAAGCTCAGTCCGACCTTCAGGGCCACATCGCCTGCGGCGTCAGGCACCTCCAGATCGATCAGCTCCGAGGCCGGCAGATAGACATGCGGATAACGAAACAGATCATCATCGACCACCTCTTCACCAAACATCAGCAGATCAAGATCGAGCGTTCTCGGCTTCCATGAACCCTCGGACCGGTCCCGGCCATGCCTGTCTTCCAGTGCCTTGCACCAGTTAACCAGCGCCATGCGATCCGTCACACCCTGAATCAGGCAGCAGGCATTAAGAAAATCGTCCCCCTCCATCCCCACGGCTCTGGAGCGGTAGACGGCGGAAAAAGTGATCTCCGGATAGTGCTCACGAAGCTCGGCCGCAGCGCTGGTCAGATGCTCTTCCGGGTGAATATTCGAACCCATGCCAACCAGTACGGCCACCATCAGTTGCGTTCACCCCGCTCAATCAGTACGGCCACATTCTCCGAGCCGCGAACGGCTCCGGGCTTGGACATCTTCAACCGCAGCCACGGCACGTGAAACTCACCCATCACAATCTTCGCGCACTCCTCTGCCAGCGACTCGATCAGTCCGAAACTCGATGCCTCCACATAGGAGATCAGCCGTTTGGATACAGCCTTATAATCAAGCGCATCTTCAATATTATCGCTCCGGGCTGCCTTTGAGATATCCCAGGCCATCTCCAGATCCAGGCGTACCGTCTGGCGAATCTCCCGCTCCCAGTCATAAATGCCAATCACAGTACGCACTTCCAGTCCCTCTATCAGAACATAATCACAACTTTTCATCGCACCTCCTCTGCCCGGCTGATGTTCGCAAAGCTTGACACACTGCTATAACCACACACGATGCGCGCCTTTTTGAGACGGTATGAAGGGGGGTTCATGACTTCAACAACCATCAAAGTAACCGAAGAGATCGTATCCTGCTCGGACAATGGCCAGCATCCACTGGTCTATATCAAGCTGAGCAACGGGCGTGGAATCTGCCAGTATTGCGGACAGGTATTTGAACAGGCGGAAGATAAGGGCACAAAGCCCCGGGCCGCATAGCCGACTGATCTCATAAGGCCGGCCCCATCAGGTTCGCTGACGAACCACTTCAAACAGTGCCACGCCGGTGGCGACTGAAACATTCAGGGACTCAACACTGCCCGGCATCGGAATTTTAAGAAGCTGGTCGCACTTCTCGCGCACCAGCCTTCTCAGCCCTTTACCCTCAGCACCCATCACCAGTGCCGTCGCACCTTTCAGGTCGACATCATAAATATCTGATTCAGCCTCTCCAGCCAGTCCGCATACCCAGAACCCCGCCTCCTGCAACTGTTCAATTGAGCGGGCCAGATTTGTTACCTGCAGCACCGCCACTCTCGACAGTGCACCGCATGCGGACTTCGCCACAACCGGAGAATGAAGATCAGCCGCATTATCTTTAGGAACAACCACCCCGGCACAGCCCGCCGCTTCTGCGGTACGTATGCACGCTCCCAGGTTGTGAGGATCGGTCACCTGATCAAGCAGCAGCACCAGAGGTTTGGTGCCCATATCCAGAGATTCCAGCCATCTGTTGAATGTCTGTTTTGGTGCCGAAGCGGATGCCAGCCGGGCCACCACCCCCTGATGCGGCACCCCGTCGGCATGACGCTCCAGAGCCTGCCTCGGCACGAAGGTGAAACGGATGCCCGCCTTTTTGGCCAGATGAATCAGTTCATTGATACGCGGATGGTTCTTGCCCTTCTCAATCAGCAGTTCATCGACGGACTCCCCTGCTTCAGTTTTTCCTGATTCCAGAGCGTGTTTAACGGCATGAATACCGGCAATCATCTGTGACATGCAGCAAACCTAGCAACAATCAGGGTGGCAGCCACCCATTTCATCGCTCCGGCCGTTGCAGGCCCCGGATTCCGGCTCCGAAAATGGCAAGCATATCTGCTTTCAGCCAGACCCGGCCACTGGATTTCACATTGTAAATTTCTACTGTACTGCATAGTCTGATGGTCTTAACGCTTTGATATGAGGATGCTCATGCAGGATGCCAGCAAGACCAAAGCCCAGCTGATCGAGGAGCTCAGGCAGCTGCGTGCCGAGGCCGCCGCATCGACCGGCAGGGAAAACGAAGAGGCGTTAAACAGATACAAACTGCTGTTCGACAACATTTCCGATCTTGCCTACATATGCGATGACAGGGGCAACATCCTGTTCGTTAATAAAATATTTGAACCACTTTCCGGGCATAAGCCGGAAGAGATTATCGGCAAACCCTTTGCGCCGCTGTTTGACGAGCAGAACCTGGCAATAGCCATGGACGCGTATCAGCGGACACTACAGGGGGAAAGCCCTGCCTTTGAACTGGCCTTCAGTGATACCGGAATTCAGTGTGAGTATCATAATTCACCCGTCAGGGATGCCGCCGGCAACATCATTGGCGCCATGGGTGTGGCCCGCGATGTTACCGAGCGCAAGGCAGCCGAACAGGCGTTGAAAGAAAGCGAGCGGGCCTTCTCTAGTCTTGTCACCAATCTGCCTGGTATGGTCTATCGTTGTCTGAATGATCGGAACTGGACACTGGAGTTCGTCAGTAGCGGCTGCCTTGAATTGACAGGTTATCCGGTTGCAGACTTTACAGAGCGCAGAACCGTGGCATATGGAAAGGACGTCATTCACCCGGCCGACCAGGATGGCGTATGGAATACTACCCAGGCTGCCCTTGATGAGAAACGTTCTTTCACGCTCACCTACCGCATACTGACTGCAGATGGCAGGGAGAAGTGGGTCTGGGAGCAGGGTAGCGGCGTATTCAATGCGGATGGGGAGCTCCAGGCTCTGGAAGGGTTCATACGCGATATCACTGGGCGCAAACAGACAGAGGATGCCCTGCTGGAAGCCAAGGAGAAGTTTCAGGCTCTGGTGGAATCAAGCAGCGACTGGATATGGGAGGTAGACGAAAACGGCGTCTATACCTATGCCAGCCCGAAGGTCAGGGAACTGCTGGGCTATGAACCGGAAGAAGTGGTCGGCAAAACACCCTTTCATCTCATGCGACCCGAAGAAGCAGAGCGGGTTGGCAAACTGTTTGGGGAGATTATCCGCAAGCAGGAGCCATTTTCCGGGCTGGAGAATCATAACCTGCACAGGGATGGCCATCCGGTTGTGCTGGAGACCAGCGGCGTTCCGGTCTTTGACCAGAGCGGCAGATTCAGTGGCTACCGCGGCATTGACCGTGATATCACCGAGCGCAAGCAGGCTGAGCAGGCACTGCAGGAGAGCGAAGAAAAATTCCGTTCCCTGTTTGATCTGGCCAGCGATGGCATCTTTATCCTTGATCTGGAGGGAAATCTGATTGACTTCAACCGTGCGGCCCATGAGCGCCTCGGATACACCAAGGCGGAGATGCTGGCGATGCACATCACCGAAGTGGACACCCCCGAGGCCAGCGTCAAAGTTCCCAAACGCATAACTGAGCTCAAACAGTATGGCCATGTGCAGTTTGAATCCATCCACCGGAAAAAAAATGGCGTCCCCATGCCGGTGGAAGTAAGCGCCCGGATAATTGATTTAACAGGAAAAAAGGTGGTACTCGCCATTGCCCGCGATGTCAGTGAGCGCAAGCAGGCCGAAGAGAAGCTGCACCACCATCAGAATCAGCTTGAAGAAACCATAGCAGAGCGCACCCGTGAACTGGTTATCGCCAGGGATCAGGCTGAGGAGGCCGACAGGGCCAAATCGGCTTTCCTGGCCAATATGAGCCATGAACTCAGAACACCACTGAACGCCATCATCGGCTTCTCGGAGATGATGCATGAGGGGGTTGCCGGGAAGCTCTCGGCTGCCCAGAAGCAGTGCACCAGCGACATTCTCGACTCCGGACTGCACCTGCTGGCGCTGATCAACGACATTCTTGATCTCTCCAAAATCGAAGCGGACTCAATGCCGCTCGAACCGGCTGAGTGCAGCCCACGCGACATAGTGGCGGCATCCATCAGGATGTTGCGTCAGAAGGCATATCAGCATGCTATCGAGATCACACAGGATGTGGCGCCGGAGCTCGATGTGATCGTTGCCGATGAGCGCAAAATCAAACAGGTGCTGTTCAACCTGATCTCCAACGCCGTCAAGTTCACACCGGATGGTGGCAGGATTGCCGTGAAAGTGGAGGCCATGGATGGGGATAGTGTTGCATTTTCGGTTCACGACAGCGGCATCGGCATCAGCCGTGAAGAGATGCCCCGGCTGTTCCAGCCGTTTACGCAGCTGGGGCCGACCATTACCAAAACCTATGAAGGCAGCGGCCTGGGTCTCGCCCTGAGCAGGAAGCTGGTGGAGATGCACGGCGGGAGGTTCAGGGTGACAAGCGAGCCGGGGAGAGGCAGCACCTTCACATTCACTCTGCCCCGTATAGCTGTTAAGAGAAAACCGGTTGTCGATACAGCAACACACATGCTCACCTGGGAGTATGTACTCAGACATATCGGCTTCATCAAGGATTACCACGATCGTGAAAAGCTGAAATTCGGCCTGCTGCATATCGCACCGGACCCGGACAGCCCTGTCGCAGACGATGCTACCCTGGCAGCAGCACTGAAAAAAACCATCCGCCAGCATGAGATTCTCGGGCATGGCAAACAGCCGGGCAGCTATTACGCCATCCTGATGGATGCTGACAGAGAGAGGGTGCAAAAAGCACTGACAAGGCACAGGAAGGCGTTTGAACAGCAGGGCCTGGCTGCCGAATTCACCGCACTCATCTACCCGGACGACGGCAGCGATCTTGAACTGCTTCTGAACAGGCTGGAGTCCGCATAACCAAAACGCCCGGTTTCAATTACACCCTGCGCTTGCGTTTGATCTGTTGAATCACTATAAATTCATGTTAATGAACGATGAATTTATGTTAATGAACGATGATTACGGCAACCGTAGAGTTAAAACAGGGCCAGCTCACTACTGTCCCACTTATGCAATGTCAGTCTCCATACAAACATTGCAAAGAGTGGATTCCAGCCTGCGCTGGAATGACGTCAACAGAGTGAACAGGAGAGAACCGATAACAGAGCGTCATGCCGGACTTGATCCGGCATCCATGGATTCCAGCCTGCGCGGGAATGACAGAGAAGTATCCAGAGAGTCTGAAAACAGAGCAACTTGTTGTTGCGTAACGCTCATGACGCATACATCAATAATTATCCGGAACAGCAGCGGCCAGCTCCTTTGTTCCACATCCGGCATCAGGGGTAGCAATTAACATGAGTATCAGACAGAAGCTTATTATCACCTTTCTGGCCATCTCCCTTATTCCGATGTTCATGATCGGCAGCCTCTTTTTTGACAAAACAAGAACATCACTGCAGGAGGCCCGGATAGCAGGGCTGGAGAGCATGACCGACCTGAAGGTGAAAACACTCGAAGAGATCATGGGCAGTCTGAAAAAAGATATACAGGTGGCTCAGGACTTCCTGAATATCAAAACCAACCTGCCAGTGCTGACCCGGCTGGCTGACCAGATGGAGAACCCTGCCTTCATACAGGCCACAAAAAATCTCGACAGTCAGCTTGAACCGATGCGGCAGATAAAAGGCTTTGAAGATATCATGCTGACATCCCCGGACGGGGTTGTGCGCTATGTGGCAAACAAACGCCACACCAGCATAGACATCGGCCTCCCGCTGGATGACCGGATGGCCTACATGGAGGGAAAAAAGGGGATATATTTCAGCAAGATCATCAAAACTACGGGTAAGGATACGGCTTACACGATACTGATTACAGCACCGGTACACGACCTTGGCGGGGCATTTATCGGTATACTCGCCTTCGAGATAGATATGCAGCTGATCTATCGGCTGATACGGGATACAACAGGGCTCGGAGAAACCGGAGAGACGCTGATTGCCAGAAATATGGGTGATCATGCCCTGTTCCTGAATCCGCTGCGCCACGACCCTGATGCCACACTGAATCGAAAAGCAGTGTTTGAAATCCCGGGCGCTTTCCCCACACAGGAAGCAGTCCGGGGCAGAAATGGTGCCGGCATATCGACTGATTACCGGGGCAAAGAGGTGATTGCCGTCTGGCGGCATATTCCTTCCATGCAGTGGGGCTTTGTAGCAAAGATCGACACTGCGGAGGCATTCGCATCCATCACAGCCCTGAGAAACCTTATCTTCATCATCGGAATCGCTGTGCTGGCGATCATGGTAATCATTGCCCTCTCTGTCGCCAGATCATTTTCCGGGCCGATCCAGACCCTGAAGGATGGCATAGCCATCATCGGCAGGGGCAACCTGGATCACCGGGTGGGAACCGGCAGAAGAGATGAGATAGGCCAGCTTTCACGGGCCTTTGATGAGATGGTCACCAACCTGAAAACAGCCACAGCCTCGCGTGACGAGCTTGAGGCAGAGATTGCTGAACGAATAGAGGCGGAAGAGTCGCTGCGGGAGAGCGAGGGCAGAATCCATGCCCTTATCGACAACCTGGTCGATGCACTGATTACCATTGATGAGCAGGGCATCGTGCAGAGCTTTAATCCTGCCGCCGAGCGCACCTTCGGTTACCTGGCGGACGAGGTGATCGGACGAAATGTCGGCATGCTGATGCCCGAGCCGTTCAGGCATGAGCATGACGACTACCTCAAAAGCTACCTGACCACAGGCAAGAAAAAGCTTATCGGTATTGGCCGCGAGGTAACAGGCATGCGCAGGGATGGCAGCTCCTTTCCGATAGACCTTGCCGTCAGCGAGATGCATGCCGGAGAGAAGCGGCAGTTTATCGGCACCGTGCGCGACATTACCGACCGCAAGGCAGCCGAGGAGGAGATCGCAGGCAAGAGCAGAGAGTTGCAATTGCGCAGCCGCTATGATCAATCCTATGCTCAGGCCATGACGTTGTTTTCCACTACATTCAATGAAAAAAAGGTGCTCAGCAGCCTGCTCTCCATCATGGCCGATAACCACCCTTTCCCGGCCTCGGCTATCTACACCTTTGACGAATGGCGCGATATGCTTGTCCTTACTGCCAGTCACGGGATCTCGTCAACCCTGAAGAGGGAGTTCGGGCCTGACGAAGGCCTGATAGGCCAGGCAGCCGGGGAGAAGAAGACCATTACCCTGGATCTGAGTGAAGAAACCGGCATGACCATTGAGACCGGTCTGCTCACCTTCAACCCTGCCAGCGTGACCATCAGCCCCGTCTGCTATCAGGAAAAAACCGTTGCCGTACTGGTGCTGGCCTCATCCAGGCCGCTGATTGAGCTGGACAGAGGCTTTATCGAGCGCCTCTCCGTACAACTGGGTGTGACACTGAACAATATCGAGCAGCAGCAGTCCCTTATCAACCTTACCGAACAGCTCAAGCAGCGCGGCAGGGAGATCACGCAACAGAACCTGCAGCTGGAAGAGGCCAACCGCATGAAATCAGAATTCCTGGCCAACATGAGCCATGAGTTGCGCACACCACTGAATGCCATCATCGGCTTCTCCGAAGTGCTCAAAGATGGCGTCATGGGCAAGCTTAGTGCCGAACAGACCGAATATATCAGCGACATCTTCAACAGCGGGGAGCATCTGCTCTCACTGATCAACGATATCCTCGATCTCTCCAAAATCGAAGCCGGCAGGATGGAGCTGGATCTTGAAGATATAGACGTTGCGGATCTTCTGGGCAACAGCCTCGCCGTCGTCAAGGAGAGCGCCGCAGCCAAACGTATCAAACTATCCATGGATATCGGCAAGGAGGTGGCATCCTGTCGGCTGGATGCACGCAAGACCAAGCAGATGGTGTTCAACCTGCTCTCCAACGCCGTCAAGTTCACCCCGGATGGCGGCAAGGTCTCCTTGCAGGCGCGGAGAGTTACAAGTGACGAGTTACGGGTTGTGAGGAAGGGCCACCCCTCGCCCATTACCCTTCCCGCCTCGCTGGACGGAGATTTCCTCGAAATATCTGTAACCGACAACGGTGTCGGCATTTCCGAAGCGGATCAGCAGAAGCTGTTCCGGGCCTTTGTGCAGGCCGATGCCTCGCTGTCACGCAAATATGAGGGTACCGGGCTGGGGCTGGTCATGGTCAAGAGCCTGGCCGAACTGCACGGCGGCGCGGCAGGCATGCAGAGCAAGGAGGGCAAAGGCAGTACATTCACAGTCTGGCTGCCCTGCCGCACGACAGCAGCCACAGATTTAAGGCCGAAGATGCCGAAGCGGGAACTTCCGGCAGGAGCATCCATAAAAAACGCGAAACAGAGAGCAGAAAATACACCTGCTCCGCTTACGGTACTCATCGTCGAGGATGAGGATGCGGCCGCCGAACTGATGCGCTTGCAACTGGAAACAGACGGCTACCAGACCATGCGTGCCGCCAGTGCCGAAGAGGCGCTGAAGATGCTGTCCGATACGAAGCCAGATCTGATTACGCTGGACCTCATTATGCCCGGCATGGACGGCTGGGAACTGCTTGATCGCCTGAAGCAGGATGCGGCGCTGTCGCGCATCCCGGTGGTTATCGTATCCATCGTGGCAGATGAGAAGCGCGGCTTCTCGCTGGGTGCCGCGCATGTGCTGCAGAAGCCGGTCCGGAAAGAGGCTCTGCTCGCTTCGATTGCCGGGATCGGTCTTGGCATGTCGTGCAGCGTGCTGGTCGTGGATGATGATCCGAAGGCTGTTGAACTCGTCAGCCGCCATCTGGAATCTTCAGGCTACACGGCGATCAGGGCCTACGGTGGTGATGAGGCCATCAGTTTCGCCCGTCAGGAGAGGCCTGACCTGATCATACTGGATCTGATGATGCCGGAGGTGACCGGTTTCGATGTCGTCAAGGCGCTTAATGCCAGCGAGGCGACGGCCAATATTCCGATTATCATACTGACCGCCAAGGCTATCACCGAGGAGGATCGCAAGACATTGAACGGCGGCGTGCTGAAAATTGTCAGAAAAAGCGACTTCAATCACGGTGCATTCATTAACGAGGTGCGTCGGGCGACAGTAAAACTGGCTGCCCGGACAGCACCCGACTCTCCTGCCCGGATAGCACCCGCATCCCCTGCCCGGCCCGCCGCCGGGGCCACCCCGGCGGGCAAGTTAACGGTGCTGGTTGCCGAGGACGATGCGAAGGCATCCGGACTGCTGAAGCGTTACCTCGAAGATGCGGGTTATAGAGTTGTACAGGCATTCAACGGGCTCGAGGCTCTGGCACTGATGCAGGATGTCAGGCCTGACCTGATTACGCTGGATATGTACATGCCGGACATGGACGGTTTCGAGTTTCTGAATACAAAAGCCGGTCTGCCGGAGTTCGCAGGCGTGCCGGTGGTGATTGTCTCCGGCGTCGATGATGCCGGCAGAGGCCTGAGCCTCGGAGCCGATGCGGTAATAAGAAAGCCGATCCGGAAACAGGCCTTTCTCGATGTCGTAAACTCCTTTGGCATACAACACGATCGGATGCCGACTGTGCTTGTGGTGGATGATGATCCGAAGGCTGTCAAAATCATCTCATCCTATTTTGATATCGCCTCCTACCGGGTTATAAAGACATTTGGCGGCCGGGAGGCTCTGGACTCCATCCAGGGGCATGCGCCGGACCTGATTGTACTCGACCTGATGATGCCGGATATGGATGGTTTCGAGGTCATCGACCATCTGAGAAAGGATGAAAAGACGCACTCTATTCCCATTATTGTACTGACCTCCAAGATGCTGACCGGCAGCGAGCGGAAGCTGCTGATGCGGCAGGTGCAGGTCATTGAAGAGAAAGGCAGCTTCGACAGGAAGCAGTTTCTGGCCGCAGTTGCCTCACTGACAGCTAACAGGGGGAAGAGATGAAGATTCTGATCGTTGAAGATAACCCGGCCAACATGAAGCTGGCCTCAAACCTGCTGAAGAAAAACGGCTACGAAGTACTTAAGGCTGTCGATGCGGAAACCGGTATCGATATCGCCAGAAAGCAGTTGCCTGATCTGATTCTGATGGATATCCAGCTGCCCGGCATGGACGGCCTTGCCGCTACCGGCATACTGAAAGAGGATCCGGCAACCATGAATATCCCGGTCATCGCCCTGACCGCCTTTGCCATGAAGGGTGATGAGGAGAAGATGCTGGGCGCCGGCTGCGATGGCTATATTCCCAAGCCGATCCGCTACAAGGAGTTCCTGGATACGATCAGCACCTTGCTGAACAGGCCGGATACACCGGCCGGAGTGCAGGTATGAAAAGAGCGGATCAGAAAACCGCAACAATATTAATTATCGATGATGACGAGCGGGCCTGTCGGCTACTTGAAATCCTGCTCAAGGGAGAGGGCTATGCCACCCTGCTGGCAGCGGATGGTGCAGAAGCGCTAAAGCTTGCCGCGCAGGCGCAACCCGACCTGATTCTTCTGGATCTGATGATGCCGGGTATGTCCGGCTTTGCCGTGGCCGGAAAGCTCAAGGCCAATCCGGAAACAAAATCGATTCCGATTATTGTCGTTTCGGCACTGGAAGACCGGGAATCCGTCATTCGCGGGCTGGAAGCAGGAGCCGAGGAGTACCTGACCAAACCCATAGACCGCATCAATCTGAAGGTAAGAGTACGAAACCTGCTGCGGCTGAAAGAGTTCAACGACTTTCTGAAAAATCACAACCAGATACTTGAAGAGCAGGTCGAAGCGCGTACCAGGGACCTGCAGGAGACATTTATTGAATCGATCTATACGCTGATGCGGGCTGCCGAATACCGTGATGATGAAACCGGCGCCCATGTAAAACGGATCAGCTATTACACCAGAGTGCTGGCTGAAGCGCTGGGCATGGACGAAGCGTTCTGCGACACCATCTTCTACGCCAGCACCATGCACGACATCGGCAAGATCGGCATCCCGGACCATGTCCTGCTCAAACCGGGTAGCCTGACGCCAAAAGAGTGGGAGATCATGAAAACCCATACAACAACCGGCGCCACAATTATGGCAGGCAGCTCATCACCCTACCTGCAGATGGGTGAACAGATTGCGCTGGGCCATCACGAACGCTGGGATGGCAGCGGCTATCCGAACGGGATTAAAGGTGACGCCATCCCGCTGGCTGCACGCATTATGCAGATTGCCGATATCTACGATGCCCTGCGCAGCAAACGACCGTACAAAAAAGCCTTCGATCATGCAACATCGGTCGAGATCATCACCAAAGGCGACGGGCGCACCGAGCCGTCACATTTCGACCCGGATGTACTTGCAGCGTTCAAAAGCCGTGCCGATACCATGAATGAAATCTTCGAAGAGCGCAGAGCGCTTGAAGAGACGGAAATAAAGCTGCTTCCCCCGGTATTGAACCGGTAACGGTTATTCAGAACCAGCCGTTTTCCCTGAATGAGAGCACCTCTGTACCGGCAATCAGGAAGTGATCCAGCACCTTGATATCGAGCGGGCCGCATGCATCACTCATGCGCCTGGTTAACTGAGTATCTTCACTGCTGGCACGCGGGGTGCCGCCGGGGTGGTTGTGAAAAAGGATCAGTCCCTTGGCATCCAGCTCCAGCGCCCTTTTCATCAGGTTACGCGGATAGACCACTGCACGGTCAACCGTTCCCTCGAACAGTATCTGGGTGGCCACATGCCTGTTCTGCTGATCGGTAAAAATAGCTCCGAAGCACTCCATGCCCCGCCCCTGCACCAGCAGGCGAAGGTGCGCCTTAACCTTCTCAGGGCGATCAAAAACCGATTTGCCGGGAAGATCCGAGGCGAGATATCGCACCTCAACCTGCCGGACAAGCGTGATGAATACCGCACCCTTCTCCCCCATCCCCTCGACCTGCACAAGCTCTGCCAGCGGCGCATCAAACACACCTGCCAGAGTACCGAAACAGTTCAGCAGCCGTTTGGCAATTGGCTTTACATCAACCCGCGGAATCGCATAGGTCAGCAGCAGCTCGATCACCTCATAATCATGAAACCCCTCAAAGCCGTTCTGAGCAAAACGCTCCCTCAACCGATCCCGGTGGCCCGCTACAAAATTCGTCATACACTCCCCCTTCAGATGAGGCTTTCCTTCCCATTGATGTAAGCGTATCAACTCCGGAACGTCAAATTCAGGATAGCTGCGACAATTCTCTGCGGGCAGTAACAGTCAGGGCGATATGACAGAGAAGGGCCGGGCTCTGCCAGGAGAAAACACGTACGCAGTGCTCGTGTTTTACCTTAACAGAGCCTAAACTAATCCGATGAGAATTCTTCGGCGTCAATTGATGGATCTTCTGGAAGAGGCACGGCACCAGCAGGGGCTGAAGATACCACCGGCACGTCTGCAGGCGGCACTGCTGCATGATACACTGAAGCTGCTGCCCCATCCGGATTCGGCAGCGAGCAGAAAACGGATAGTGCTGCGCTCCCGCCTGATCAGCCATGGCTCGCTGCATCGGCATCTGATCACCATCCGCTGTCCGGATCAGGCCTTCTACCTCGATGCCATCAGAGGCTATCTGCTGCACAGCAACATTCAGCCGCTCAAGCAGCAGACCATGGTTGCCTCCATGCAGTGTGATGAAAGCTTCTGCAATGTCTACCTGCGCCATCCCGATCAGCAATCCGATGATAATTTCATGTTTATAGCCCTGCATCTCTCAGCCACACTCATTCCCGACTGCACAACAGTCTGCCGGGATATCTCTGCCATACTGCGTGCCGTTGACCTCTCGGTTTGTGACTTTGAACAGATGCAGGAGACACTTGCCGGGCTTGCTGAGGCGATCAGACCCGACCACCCATGTTCAGCCGATCTGCTTGCCTGGATGAATGACGGGCGTTATCTCCTTTTCGGCCTGCAGACAGGCAGCAAACGACTTGGCATCCTGCGTGACTACCGCACCATGAACCGGGTTGCTGCCGGCCTGCATCAGGAGATTGACGCGCAGCCTGCTCCCACAACTCCGGGGCTGCAGTGGCTGCATCTGGCCGCATCACAGCACTATCTCTACAGCGCCGCCAATGTAAAAGCGCTGCGCATATGCTGGCGCAACAATCAGGGACTGCTGAACCATGCCATACTGATCGGCCACTTTTCACGCAGCGCCCGGCACACCAACGCCAGCCAGATTCCATGCCTGGATCAGCACTGGGCGACCCTGCAGCAGCGCCCTCTGCTGCAGCAGTCCGCCTTCTACAGGCGTGAGATCCGGACACTCTATGACCGGCTTCCCAAACCGCTCATCCACTCCGTCCCTCCCGCCCGGTGGCTGACACCGTTAAAACACATTGTCGACATGAATACCCCGATGCAGACATCGATATCGTATATGAAACCTGCTTTCGGCAATCTTGAATACATGCTGGTCACCATGCCTTCCAGCCGCTTCGGCCCCAATGTCCTGCACAGCGTCGAAGCGGCAATCCGGAACAGAGGCATCACTATTCACGGTCATGAGTCGATTGGCATCGGCCCCTACAGGATTATCATTTTTGCCATTGTGCCGGGCAGGGAGGCAAACCTTGCCGCACTTCCGGATGCGATCGGCGAATGCATCATCTTCTGGAAGGACAGAGCCAGAAAGGTGGTGCTCCGTCATGCCGCAGAGATTGACCTTCCCGGCACCCTGCGGGAGCTGGAACAGCTGCCGCCGCTGTATCAGGAGCTCTTTCCGCCCACCCAGTTTCTCTCTGATATCCGGGCACGCAGGGATGTTCTCCTGAGCGGCAGAAGCATGGTACGGGTGCTCAGGCGCTCCGCTGAAGGCCAGGGCGACATTGAGCTCCATATCATCACCTGCAACGCATTGCCGCTGGGCAGACTGGTCGATCGTATTCAGGCCTTCGGATTGACTGCCATGCAGGAGGCGGTGGTGGATTTCGGGCCTGCCGATCAGCAGGTCCGGATCAGTTGCATCCGCTGCAGTGCTCCTGATTTTCTCCGGCAGGAGGATCTGAAACGACTTAACCGTGGGCTGGAACTGGTATTTAATGATGAGGAAGATCACGACATAATCAACGCGCTTGTCACCATTTCATCGCTCGATATCAACCAGGTCGCAACACTTATCACGCTGAGGAATCATCTGGTTCAGCTGCTGCCCGATGCTGCGCCTACGTTACTGTCCAGTATGATGCTTCGCCATCCGAAGGTTTCTGAACGGCTGCTGCAGCTCTTTTCCGCCTGCCATCTGCCAGCCATGCCGATTGACTATATAACTCAGGCCCGGCTTGAATTTGAGCAGGCGATGACCGATGTGCTGAATCTCTCGGATGACCGCTGGTTCCGGGCACTGGCAGAGCTGATTGAAGCGGGCGTGCGCACCAATGCCTTTGTCAGGCAGGCCGGAGAGCCCACCGCCATTAAGATTGACTCCGGCAAACTCAGCTTTGCCCCGCACCCGGTGCCTTACCGGGAGCTGTTTGTGCATGGTGTCCATGTCGAGGGCATTCATCTTCGGGCCGGCCCGGTCGCCCGGGGCGGTATCCGCTTCTCTGACCGGCCTGCAGATTTCAGAACCGAAGTGCTGGAGCTGATGGCAACACAGGTGGTAAAAAACGGCCAGATTGTTCCTACCGGTTCCAAGGGCGGATTTGTTGTCCGTGATGGCGCAGGCGGCGACTTTGTGCTGCAGCAATACCGTACATTCATCCGCGCACTTCTGGAACTGACCGACAACCTGGTACATGGTGAAACCATTGCGCCTGATGGAATCCGGATTCCCGAGTCTGACCGGCATGATCCCTACCTGGTTGTCGCAGCCGACAAGGGAACCGCCGCTTTTTCAGACGATGCCAATGAAGAGTCGCGGCTGGCCTGCTTCTGGCTGGATGATGCATTTGCCAGCGGTGGCCGTCATGGCTATGACCACAAGGCGATAGGTATCACGGCACGCGGTGCATGGGTATGTGCCGCACACCATTTTGATATACTGGGCAGAGATGCCTATAACGACCCCATCCGTGTGGTTGCCATCGGTGACATGGGTGGCGATGTGTTCGGCAACGGCATGCTGCTTAATCCCGGCCTGCAGCTCATTGCCGCTTTCAACCACCGTCATATCTTCGTTGATCCCGACCCGGATGCAAAGGTTGCCTTTGCAGAACGCAGACGGCTGTTCAGTGGCTCCATGGGATGGGAGAAGTACAACACGGCGTTAATCAGCCGGGGCGGTGGTGTTTTCGAGCGCAATGCAAAATCAATCCCCATCTCCGGCGAGCTGGGCAAGGCGCTCGGGACTGAAGCAGCAAGGCTCTCCGGCGAAGCATTGATTCAGGCGATTCTGAAGGCTCCGGTAGACCTGCTCTACAACGGTGGCATCGGCACCTATGTCAAAGCCAGCAATGAGAGCCATACCGAAGTCCAGGACCCTGTTAACAGCAGCGTCCGTATCAACGCAGACCAGTTACGGGCTGCCGTTGTCTGCGAAGGCGGCAACCTCGGATTTACCCAGCGAGCCCGAATTGAGTTTGCCAGCCGTGATGGCATCATCAATACAGATGCCATCGACAACTCCGCCGGTGTCGACATGTCGGATCATGAGGTCAATCTGAAGATTCTCTTCTCAACGCCGGAGCTGTCACGGGTCACACCGGCTCAACGCAATCGTACGCTTAAAAAGATGCAGGAGGCTGTTACGGAACAGTGCCTGAACAACAACCTGATGCAATCCAGGGTGCTGACACTGGCCGCATATGATGCCATGCAGCACTGGCCCCGCCTGCTCAGGCTACGTGACACACTGATCAGGGATGGCCGGATCGATCCCGGTTCCGACCCCGGCATGGAAGAGGATGAGACGCTCAGATTACGCCCCCAGCTGGCCGTACTACTCGGGCACGAGAAAAACCGCATCCGCGCCGCACTCGACAGCGAGGAGTTCTTTCATCGCTCATGTTTCAGCAGTGCTATCCTGAAAAAATATTTCCCGGAAGCGATGCACTACCGCTACATCGCGGCCATAGACGGACATCCGCTGGCATCCGCTATTGTCCACACGCAGGCAAGCAATCACATCATCAACCATATTGGCCTGACCTCGATTCACCACCTGCAGAGTCTGCTGGAGCAACCCATTGGCGATATCGTCCAGGCCCTGATGCTCTCCGAGTGCCTGCTGGATGCGGTTCAGCTTCGCCGGAACATATGGACCACCATGCATGATAAGGAGCTGATTATTCATACCCAGTGGGAGCTTCAGGAGCAGATCATGCATTTTGCCGAGGAGATCCTCCGCCTCTGCCCGGTACATGAACTCGACAAGGCATGGATTAAGCAGCAGCAGAAGGGGCTGCGAAGTTTCCGTAAATCTCTCGGTGTTCAGGGTATCGGCGGTGTTGAGAACAGCCGCTATCTGGAGATTCTGAAATCAACTGCTCAGGCCGGATTGTCATCAGCAGATGCGGCACATCTTGCCTCTATGCCTGAGCTGACCCAGATGGCAACCGCTGTTCATATCAGCGCCACGGAAAAGACGCCCCTTGCCCGCTGCCTTAAGGCAACCCAGGCGGCAATGCACCTGCTTCCATTCTCGGCGCTGGAGTCTTCACTGCGAACGCCGTTCTGGGCAGACAGGGAGGCCCACGCGCTTCGCCGGGAGTGGTTGTACCGGCTTACGCTGCTCAAGCAGAAAGCGACCGGACAACTGCTGCAGAGTCCTTCCCGTTCACTGCTGGAGGCAGGTAAAGCACTGTGGGGCGGGCACAGGGACTGGAAAGAACTTCAGCAGGCCCTGCACAGGGGAGAGGTAACCGACGACACCGAATTGACTGACGAGGCAGAACATCTTCGTCTTATTCTGGCGCTGACCCATCTTGAATCGATTGTTGATGAGAGCTGATATCGTCATCCGGCACGCTGCAACCATCGCTTATCACACGGGTTACAGAGAGGGATGTGCAGTATTCAGACCGCCTGTCACCACCTCAGCCATCGCCGCCAGACCCCACAGATGCAGAACTTTTGACACCATTGCCTCTGTTGGTGACACTCACGCTATGCGCCCGGCCATTGCCAACATCAACATTGAAAACCTGCGGCACAACTACCGCCTGCTTGGCAGCCGCGCCGGAGCTGCCAAAACCATGGCCGTCGTAAAAGCCAATGCATATGGACATGGTCTTGCCCCGGTTTCGTCCGCCCTGTTTGATGAAGGGTGCCGTCTGTTTGCCGTAACCGATGCCGGTGAGGGTATGGCGCTGCGTGAACTGCTGCCCGGAGCTGAGAGCATTGTTCTGTTTTCCGGTATCTTTGATGCGGACGATGCCGGGCTTGCCTGCAGGCACACGCTTACGCCGGCCATTGCCAACGACCATCAGCTCAGGCTGCTTCAATCGGCAGGCTTTCACGGGTCGGTCTGGATCAAGGTTAATACCGGCATGCAGCGGCTGGGAGCTGATGACCCTGCCCGGCTTATCGACCGGTGCCGCAGCTGCGGCATAGAGGTCGCAGGTATCATGTCGCATCTGGCCTGCGCCGATACGCCTGAGCACCCCCTTAACAGGATGCAGGCTGAGGAGTTTTCCACGCTATGCCAGCAACTCGACCCGGAACTTCCGGCATCCCTGCTCAACAGCGCCGGTCTGGTTGCACTGCCTGATCAGATGCACGACTTCATTCGCCCCGGACTGGCCCTTTATGGTGCCGAACCGGTGCCGGCAGAGCCCCTCGGGGTAAAGCCCGTCATGCAGCTGACCGGCCAGGTCATGCATGTTCGTGAAATCGGTAAAGGGGTAAGCCTCTCCTATGGTGCATCATTCACAGCCCGTGATGATATGAGAATTGCGGTTGTCAGCCTCGGATACGGCGACGGCCTGCCCCGAACCCTTTCCAACTGCGGGCAGGCTTATGCCCGGGGCATGCGCTTTCCGATTGTGGGGCGCATCTGTATGGACTACTGCCTGATCGACTGCACCACAAAGCATCTGAAGCCCGGCGACACGGTTGAGTTCTGGGGAGAGAAGCTTGCCGTATCGACCGCCTCCGACCTTGCCGGAACCATCCCCTACGAACTGTTCACCGGGGTAGCAACCCGGGTCTGCCGCAGGGCAGTCTGAAATGAAGCTGCTGCAAAGAATCGGGTCGGTTGCTGAGCTGTTTCTTGCCCAGCTTGGTATTTATGCAACCACGCTGGGTCAGTTCTCCAAACGCATGCTCTCTGCTCCCCGTTATCCGCGGCTGATCCTTGCCCAGGCTGAGGAGGTCGGCGTGCAGTCACTGCCTGTTGTCCTGCTCACCGCTCTCTTCACCGGCATGGTGCTGGCTCTGCAATCCTATATCGTCTTTCACCGCTTTGCCGCCGAGAGCATGATCAGTGTCGTTGTATCCCTCTCCATGGTTCGGGAGCTCGGACCTGTGCTGGTGGGCCTGATGGTAGCCGGCCGGGTCGGAGCCTCATTTGCCGCTGAACTCGGCACCATGCGGGTATCGGAACAGATTGATGCACTCTGGACGCTCTCCACCGACCCGATGCGCTATCTGATCATGCCACGCGTTATTGCCGCCATCGCCATGATGCCGCTGCTGGTGGTGATCTCCGACTTTATCGGTATCTATGGCGGCTATGCCATCAGCGTCTTCATGCTGGACCAGAATCCGGCGGTCTATCTGGAGAAAACCACGCAGTACATGGAGCTGAAAGACTTCTACTCCGGTCTGGTCAAGGCCGGTTTTTTCGGCATGCTGATCGGTATTATCGGTTGCTCGGAGGGTTTTAACTGCAAAGGCGGCGCCGAAGGCGTCGGCAGGGCCACGACCCGGGCTGTGGTTATCTCCTGTATGAGTATTCTGGTCTCTGACTACTTCCTGACTGCATGGATGTTCGGATGAGTAGTGATCGGATGAATCAGAATCAGATCCCCCGCATCAGCATACGGAACGTCAGCAAACGTTTCGAAAATAAAATCGTCCTTGAGGATGTCAGCCTCGATATCATGCCGGGCACATCAACGACGGTTATCGGCATGTCGGGAACCGGGAAAAGCGTATTGATCAAATGCGTTCTCGGCCTGATGAAACCGGATTCCGGTGAGATCTGTGTGGATGGCGAAAACTGGCTAAAGCTTTCAGAAGAGGAGCAACTGGACCGTATGAAACGGGTTGGTATGCTGTTTCAGGGCGGTGCCCTGTTTGACTCGCTCTCTGTGTGGGAGAATGTGTCCTTCGCCCTGCTGGAGCGGGGTGAAAAGAGAAAGGCGGCCAGAGAGCGGGCCAGTGAAGTGCTTGAGTGGGTCGGGCTGCCGAATATCGAGGATCTGATGCCTGCCGAACTTTCAGGTGGCATGTCCAAGCGGGTCGGCCTTGCCCGAACCATCTGCCATAAACCGGACATCGTCTTTCTTGATGAACCGACCACCGGACTGGACCCGATCATGTCGGACGTGATCAACCGCCTGATTGTCCGTCTGCACAAGGGATCAGGAACAACCATCATGGCGATTACGCATGACATGAAGAGTGCGGCCATGATCAGCGACAATATCGCGATGCTCTGCCAGGGCCGGATGCATCGTCAAATTACCCCCGATCAGTTAGACTCGGATCAGGATCCCATGCTTCGCCAGTTTGTTGAAGGCCGGGCCGAGGGTCCCATCAACTGCAGCGACTGGGGAAGAGATATAGAGGAGGCCGTTAACCGATGAATTCACAAGCAAGACTGGGTGCCTTTGTCCTTGTTGCACTGATACTGTTCGGCTTCGCAACCGGAAGGGTCGGCGATATTGTCTGGGTCAAACAGGAGACCAATGTTGTAGAGACAGAATTTGACGACCTGATGGGGCTTGATGTGCAGTCGCCGGTACTGATGGCAGGCGTGAAAATCGGCATCGTTCAGGAGATTCTGCTGCGCGACAGTAAAGCCGTTGTACGTGTTGCACTTAATCAGGATGTGCGTCTGCCTGCCTCGACCCGGGCCACCATTATCGGCCGTGGCCTGGTGGGTGAAAAGAATCTCTCCCTCAGTGCCGAACCCGGAGACACCGAGTGGCTTCCAGATGGCGCACTGATTCCCTCTGACCCGAGTGGAGATATCAGCACATTTATTGCCGGCTCCTCTTCGGTGACCGATGACCTGAAAAAGCTGAGCGAGGCACTGACCAGAATACTCAGCGATGAAGGCGACGAGTCAGTCTCCCTGAAAAACCTGCTGGCGAATACCAACCGGACCGTTGAGCAGCTTTCTGCCATTGTTACTGAAAACCGCTCTGAACTGCGCAGCACCATTCATAACCTGAACTCCGTCAGCAACTCCCTGAACAGGGATCTGCCCGCTGCGCTCAAAGAGATATCAAAGGTAACCAGGCAGCTGCCTGACGCGGTGGCAGCCGGAAAAGAGTTTTTCGACAATAGCAATATGATCGTGCTGGACAACCGGGAGAACCTCTACCGGATGCTGTTTGAGCTGCGCAAGGCAGCAGAGAGCCTTGAGCTGCTTTCCGATGACCTTAAACGCAACCCGTGGAAACTGATGAATGAGAAACCGGAGATTCCGCCATCCAGGCAGGAGAGGCAAAAGAAGATGGAAGAGATGCTGCTTATCACCGGCAAGATGGGAAATACACCTGCGCACCGTTAGTCTGGCTCTGTTACTGCTGGTTACACCGGCTGCTTCTGCCGCCTCCATGATGGAGCAGGGGTTTGAACACCTGCAAAAAGAGGAGTTTACAGAGGCGCGGCGCAGCTTTGAGGCTGCAGTGGTGGCCAAACCGAAAAATCTTGAAGCCCGGTACAATCTTGCACTGCTGCTTAAGAAAAGCGGCCATGGCGATCTGGAACTGGAGCTTTACGAAAAAAATATGACCTATGGCTGGCATCTGCCAACAGTCGTTAACCTGTCCAGCCTCTACATTGCCGATGGGAAGAAGGCTGAAGCCTACCGGCTGCTGCAAAGGGCCTCGAAACGATTCAGGAGTGAAGCGGTTCCACACTACCTGCTGGCTGAACTGGATGCAGCGGCAGGGAATATCGACGCAGCTGACAAATGGTTCAGCAAGGCACTGAAAGCAGATCCGCTCAACGGCTTTGCCCATATCCGCTATGCCCGCTTTCTTGCCGGGCAGAAGCGAGGCAAGGAGGCCCTCAGGCACGCCGATCGGGCAACCCGGCTGCTACCGGATTGTGCGATATGCCTCACCATTCTGGGTGACATTCAGTTGCAGGAGGCGTCCTACGACAGTGCCGTGGCAAGTTATCAGCGGAGCCTTGCCATTGAGCCGCTGGCTGCAACCCGGCAACGACTGATTGATGCCCTGCACGGGCTTGGTGAGCACGAACGTGCAGAGCAGATGCAGAAGGCACTGGATGCCTGGAAAAAACAGCGCTAGCCGCGCATGGGAGCAGGTAGTTCAACCCCATACGAGCTGCAGATTGGCTATAATAAGCTATCATGCCACCTGAACAGATAAACAGCTTTCCTTTCAAGCCATCCGATCATGGCTCAACAGGCGTGGAGATGGAGTGGATTACCGTTGATTCAACATCGGGAGCGCAGGTTCCCCTTGCACCGGGATTGCTGAATTCACTGCCTGCCACACCGCGAATCAAACAGGAGCTCTTTACCTCCACCATCGAGATAAATACCGGCATTCATCACCGGACAGCCTCATGTATGGATGAGCTGGCCACACTTCGCACCCGGACACTGCAGCTGCTCACCCCGATGGGAGGCGCCCTGCTAAGTTCGGGCACCCACCCCTTCTCGCGCTGGAGAGACCAGATCGTCTCAGATGACCCCCGCTACCACAGACTGCTTGAGCGGCTGCAGTGGATGGCCCACCGGTTCAATATTTTCGGTATTCATGTTCATATCGGCATGCCGGACGGCGACAGCTGTATTCATACCATGAATCAACTGCTGCCCATCATGCCTCTGTTTCTTGCCATCTCCGCCAACTCTCCATTCTGGCAGGGTGATGATACGGGCCTCTGCTCAAGCAGGGTGAAGATTTTTGAAGGGTTAAGTCAGGGCGGTATGCCATTCTACTTCAGAAACTGGCAGGACTTTGAACACTGTGCCGGCCGGCTTATGGCCACGGGAAGCATCGACTCTGTCAGGGATATCTGGTGGGAGATGCGTCCGCATCCCGACTTCGGCACGCTGGAGATACGTATTGGCGACATGCCTGCAACAAGGGCCGATACGGCTGCCTATATCGCCTATGTACGCTCCGAGGCCATGGTCGCGACGAACAGTGAACCACCTGCCGTCAGAGTTCACCCTTCACTGATAAGGGAGAATCGATGGAGAGCCTGCCGTTATGGTGTGCAGGCCGATATTATCGACCCCGTTACCGAAGAGCCTGTCGCCCTGCTGCTCTGGCTTGGCAGGCGAGTAGAGTGGCTGGCAAAGCACGGCGCCGATCCGGATGATCTGGCTGTTGTTGAGCAGCGTCTGCAAGCATGGCAACAATATGGTGACGGAGCCTCACGTCAGCGTGGCATGTTCCGTCAAAGCGGGGATCTCGGCACTGTTGTGCGCCGGATGTATCAGGAAGATGGCTGGGACTGAAGATGACGATTAAAGCTGAAATATTGAGAGCCGCTGCCGATGAAGTGATGGCAGAGACCATTGCGATTCGACGGCACCTGCACAGAAATCCTGAACTCTCCGGAGAGGAGAAGAAAACGGCCCGGTTTGTTGCAGAACGGTGCAGAACAATGGGTTGCGATATTCGTGAGCATATTGGCGGCCATGGCCTGCTGGCCAGGCTGCCGGCTGGCAAAACGGGAGAGACGGTTCTGCTGCGTGCAGACATGGATGCGCTGCCGATTCAGGATGGAAAACAGTGCGACTATGCGTCATCTGTTGATGGTGTCTCTCACAGCTGCGGCCATGATGCGCATACAGCCATGCTGCTTGGAACCATGCTGCTGCTCTCCAGGCTGCATGCGGAGCTTCCATACAACGTTGCAGCCCTGTTCCAGCCTGCTGAAGAGATTACCGAAGGCGCGGCTGCCATGTTAAAGGATGGCGTTCTTGAAGGGCTTGATGCGCAACGCATCTATGCGCTGCATGTCTACCCCTATCTGCCATCCGGAAGCATCGGTCTGAAAAGCGGTGCGATGTGTGCAGCTGCTGATATGTTTGAGGTTGAGTTGACTGGCCATGGCGGACATGCCGCACGTCCGCATGAGTGTGTTGATGTGATCCTGATTGCCAGCCATATTATTCAGGCCCTGCACCATATTATCAGTCGCCGGGTCGATCCGATGCACCCGGCTGTACTGACCATCGGGCATATCAGCGCTGGCCAGGCCGCGAACGTGATCCCTGAAAAGGCCTGTTTTTCCGGTACGGTTCGCAGCCTTAATATTGAGACGCATGAAGAGATCAGAACCCGGATGGATCACATTATCCGGCAAACGGCCGAGACCTGGGGCGCAACTGCCACTTTTCGTATGCGCCACGCCACTCCGATGCTGGTCAATGACCCTGACGTTATTGAAGAGGTGCGCCGGAACATCTCACCACTCTCCCCGGATATAAACATGATAGATATCGACCAGCCCTCTATGGGTGGAGAGGACTTTGCAGAGTTTCTGCAGCAGATTCCGGGGTGTCTGATGCGGCTTGGAACCGGCAGCGGGCCATCGACCCGTTATTCTCTGCACCACCCCTGTTTTGACATTGATGAAGCGGCAATGCGGAGCGGGATTATGACGCTGGCGGCACTCGCCACCTCACCAATAAACAGAAAAGGGTTGTAATCACCCTCTTATGGCCCCATATATTCACCATGTTTAAATTTTTTCTCGTGCTCTTTATTCTGCTTCCGCTGGCGGAGTTGTATCTTCTGATTGAGGTAGGCGCCGGTATCGGCGGCTTTTCAACCATCGCGCTATGCCTTCTGACAGCTGCACTGGGAGGCATACTTGTGCGCCATCAGGGCATGCGCACACTTGTTCAGGCTAAAGAGCTGATGGACCGGGGCCAGCCGCCTGCCGAGCAGATGCTGCATGGCATGATGATTGCCATATCTGGCGTGCTGCTGTTTATTCCCGGCTTTATTACCGATATTATCGGTTTTCTGCTGCTGGTGCCGCCGGTTAGAAACCGGCTGGGTCAGAGGCTTATCTCCGCTCAGCTATCAAATCAGAGAGCAGGCGGTGAAACTGTTATTGATGCTGAAGTCATTCACCCCGACAGGCATCACCTGCCTTGACGCGTGACTGCAAAACATGCAAGTTCGCGCAGAGTTTATGAATCCACTGAGAGGTATTTTATGCAATCATCCATGACAGCTGCAGTCGTCCGGACCGATGACCGGATCGCGTTTCTGGGCAAAACTTATGGCATGCTGGCCCTCTGCATCGCAGCAGGCAGCATTGGCGCCTACCTGTCAACGGGGCTTGCTTTTCCGTATGAGCATCCGTTCATGATGCTGTTTGCCATGATTGGCGGAATTTTCGCTGTTCAGGCCGTGCGCCATATGGCCGGGATCAATTTTGCTGCACTGCTTGGCTTTGGCGCCCTGACAGGCATGGCAATTGCACCGCTGGTGGCCATTGTATCTGCCAAATCCGGTATGCTGGTGACCCAGGCATTCATGACCACTGCCGTTTCGTTTGTAGCCCTTACCGGCTATGCCTTTTATTCACGCAGGGAGTTCTCATTCCTGAAAGGCTTTGTCTGGACAGGGCTGATTGCTCTGATTGTATTGAGCCTCTCCAACTATTTCTTCTTTGAATCCGGAGCCATTCAGCTGGCAGTCAGCGGTATGGGTGTGCTGCTGTTCTCAGCCTTCATCCTCTACGACACTTCAAATATTCTGCGTGATTATCCCAACAACGAATATATCTCAGCAGCACTGACGCTCTACCTCGATGTATTCCTGCTTTTCCAGAATCTGCTGGCCATGTTCGGCATGCTGGGTGGAGACGACTAACCCGGATTATTCTGCACACAAAACAGAAAGGCAGCCGAACGCTGCTCTCCTGACTATGCAATGTACGTCATGCCGGGCTCCGACCCGGCATCCATGGATTGATTCAGGCCATCCGTGGCCTTCACCCGATGGGCGCGCTTTGCAGCACGTCCAAATCTACTATCCTGTAGATTTGTGATTCAGGCCATCCGTGGCCTTCACCCGATGGGCGCGCTTTGCAGCACGTCCAA
>JAVVEJ010000004.1:0-332 GCA_032251395.1 Mariprofundaceae bacterium | reverse complement strand
ATCTACTATCCTGTAGATTTGTGATTCAGGCCATCCGTGGCCTTCACCCTACGGGCGGCTTACGGCCGTCCAAGTCGGCTCTCCTGTCTTTTTGTCCGGCTTCCGCCGGAATGACGGGTTTGCTTTATGCCCCAGCCTCTCTGCAACCTTTACCCTTAAGCAGTTTTCACCACAAAGACATGAAGAGTATTTACCACAGAGACACAGAGAAGAAAGGATGCCGGTAAAAAAGCAATCACGAAGGCATAAAGTTGAATCAATACCGGATAATGATTCTATTTGAAGTGGCCCCCAAAAACAGGACAGTTTGCTAAGGTGGAATAAGGTGTACT
>JAVVEJ010000003.1:0-106856 GCA_032251395.1 Mariprofundaceae bacterium | reverse complement strand
CCAAGGGCGGCCTGAAGTCCGTCCAACCCGGCTCTCCTGCCGGATTGTGATTCGGTGCTCTGCACCTCACCCTGCGGGCGGCTTTCAGCCGTCCATATCGGCTCTCCTGCCTTTTTGTCCCGCCTCCGCGGGAATGACAATCTCCCGGACATTTTTCCTCGTACCCTCATGGTTCTCTCTTGTTTGGCATTCGTCATGCCGGACTTGATCCGGCATCCATGTTCCAGCTTCTGTTGCTCCTTATCTGATCGGGAATCCAGCTCTTTCTTACGGGCTCAAAACAGTGTCTCATACAGATCAAACCACTTCGGGTTTTCGGTTTCGATTAGTTGAATCTTACAGGCTCTTTTCCAAGATTTTATTGCTTTCTCTCTGGCAATGACCGATTGCATTGATTCGTGCTGTTCATACCAGACAGGGTGGGTTACTCCATATTTTTTTGTGAACCCTTACACCAGATGGATTTTGTGCTCCCGGACCCTCCCGGGCAGGTTTGACGTTACACCTGCATGGATAGTTCCATTGCGGTGGCTGGAGAGAAGGTAAACGCAGGGTTACTTCATGAGTGTAAGTTTAGATTGATATTTACCACTGTCGAATTGTGGATTCCGGCCTCCGCCGGAATGACGACAGAGGCTGAACAGGGAGAATTGATAAAGTGTCACGGGCATGAAAGAAACGTTTGTGCAGCAGATCAGTGATTGCATCCCCGGAGTTGATTACAGCACAAAAAAAGCCCCCTTGCGGAGGCTTTTTATGCCATGGAGACAAACCACCATGGTTTGAACAATCGTGATTACAGCGCCTTCAGCTCTGCAATAGCAGCGTCAAGCTTTGCATCTTTCAGATTCTGTTTTGGCATGGAGGTTTTTTCACCGGCCGCCTTTGCCATACCTTTGGAATCTGTAAGCCACTCCTTCATATTCTCTTCGTTCCAGACAGTCCCGGCGGCCTTCTGCGCCTTCAGGTAGCTGCCATAGTTTCCGAAATCTGTATCGCCCATGGTGCGTCCCATAATGCCGGCCAGACTTGGTCCGGTACCATGTTTGCCCGCTTCGAATGAATGGCATGCCTTGCACTTACCCAGTGCTGCTGCACTGGCAGTTGTAGCCACACCACCGATTACGGATGCTGCTGCTACGATCAATAGTACTTTTTTCACGATATTTCGCCTCTCAGGTTTATATAATTGGACCTGCAGTGCAGGCCCATTGACGCTTCACTAACCGGCATCAGGGTGAAACCGGTACCATGGCCAATCCTTGACTCATATCAAGCAAATTCACCATATGGACAGACAAGGATAACAATAAAAACGGGCCCGGCGCATGCCGGGCCCGTCTGATTTTCACCGTGATCCCGGCCGGGCCGGGATGACAGCTGTTTTAGTGGCCTTTCTTTGCCTTAGGACCACTGACCTGAGTCAGCAGATCGTCGTTCCACTTACCTTCAACCATTACATGTGAAGCGCAACCCTTCATGATTGCCTCGATCAGGTTATGGCTCAGGTAAACATACAGACCAGGCTGCTTGAAGGTGTACAGAGCAGCGCCTGCACTACCACCGGCAATAAACCAGGTCTCAAGGTCCTGGGCCGGAGGATTATGGAAATTACCACGCTCCCAGACATATTCACCATGGCCACCGATCAGATGCGGACGTGAGTCACGGTTCGCCTGTGAGTGGATCATAAGAACAGTCTCGCCAACCTTGGCCTTCAGCGCTCTGTCACCGGTATAAGCGAAAGATTTGTCACCGATAGAAACGTGAGTCGGAACAAGGCCGACCATCACTTCCTGAGTGTCACTCATCGCATCCATTGGATCGTCATAGCGCTTGTAGTTGCCATCCTCATCCTGAGGGATATACCAGTCCTGCTCACCGAAGTACCAGACCTTGTCGTAGCTCAGTGATTTGCCGTTACCGTCTTTCAGACCGTCACGTGGCAGTACCACGATAACGCCGTTCATGCCCATGACAACGTGGTAAGGGATCATCGCTCCGCCAGGTGCGCAGTGATAAACAAATGTACCGATCTTGGTAGCCTTGAAGCGGATCGTTGCAGATTCGCCCGGCTGTACGTGAGTCAGGCCAGCGCCGCCAAGGGCACCGGTAACTTCATGCAGATCGATATTGTGTTCCATGATATTGCTCTTGGGGTTGGACAGGGTCAGTTCAACATAGTCGTTCTGGTGAACCACAATAGCAGGGCCAGGGTTTGTGCCGTTAAAGGTCATGGCCTGAACCCAGGTGTTTGCATCAAGCTGCTTCTCTACTTCTTTAATGCTCATGTGTACTTCAACGATCTTCGGACCGCCTTTTGCAACCTGATCATGTGCAGGTACGAATGGCGGAGCCACCAGTTCCTGTTTGACGCGGGTCAATCCGTCCGGACCGCCGGCAGCTGCCGGTTTGTCACCGCTGTCAGAGCATGCCGTCAGTGACATTGCCATCAGCATGGCCATCACGGCAGTCATTATTTGTAATATATTCTTGTTTTTTCCGGTCATTAGCTTCTCCCTTTAGTCTCCCTGAAATCGGAATCTCCCTGCAGTGCAGTCGAAAGACATTTAAAATCCATAGTGGAACCGTCACCATGGCCGGTCCTTGACCTGTGTCAAGACATTCCGCCGCAGGGGGGTCGTCATGAGTTACACAAAAAAAACGGGCCCGGCATACTGCCGGACCCGTCTGATTTTCACCATGATCCCGGCCAGGCCGGGATGACAGCTATTTTAGTGGCCTTTCTTTGCCTTAGGACCACTGACCTGAGTCAGCAGATCGTCGTTCCACTTACCTTCAACCATTACATGTGAAGCGCAACCCTTCATGATTGCCTCGATCAGGTTATGGCTCAGGTAAACATACAGACCAGGCTGCTTGAAGGTGTACAGAGCAGCGCCTGCACTACCACCGGCAATAAACCAGGTCTCAAGGTCCTGGGCCGGAGGATTATGGAAATTACCACGCTCCCAGACATATTCACCATGGCCACCGATCAGATGCGGACGTGAGTCACGGTTCGCCTGTGAGTGGATCATAAGAACAGTCTCGCCAACCTTGGCCTTCAGCGCTCTGTCACCGGTATAAGCGAAAGATTTGTCACCGATAGAAACGTGAGTCGGAACAAGGCCGACCATCACTTCCTGAGTGTCACTCATCGCATCCATTGGATCGTCATAGCGCTTGTAGTTGCCATCCTCATCCTGAGGGATATACCAGTCCTGCTCACCGAAGTACCAGACCTTGTCGTAGCTCAGTGATTTGCCGTTACCGTCTTTCAGACCGTCACGTGGCAGTACCACGATAACGCCGTTCATGCCCATGACAACGTGGTAAGGGATCATCGCTCCGCCAGGTGCGCAGTGATAAACAAATGTACCGATCTTGGTAGCCTTGAAGCGGATCGTTGCAGATTCGCCCGGCTGTACGTGAGTCAGGCCAGCGCCGCCAAGGGCACCGGTAACTTCATGCAGATCGATATTGTGTTCCATGATATTGCTCTTGGGGTTGGACAGGGTCAGTTCAACATAGTCGTTCTGGTGAACCACAATAGCAGGGCCAGGGTTTGTGCCGTTAAAGGTCATGGCCTGAACCCAGGTGTTTGCATCAAGCTGCTTCTCTACTTCTTTAATGCTCATGTGTACTTCAACGATCTTCGGACCGCCTTTTGCAACCTGATCATGTGCAGGTACGAATGGCGGAGCCACCAGTTCCTGTTTGACGCGCTTCATACCGCTGGCTTCAACAGTGCCAGAAGTAACTGGCATAAATGCAATTGCCAGCGCAACGCCTGTAATAACCAATTTTAAATATTTCATATCCTTAATCTTCCTCCTCGTTTAAGTTAAAGTGCCTGGTGAAATTTCTGCGGAACTTGTGTTCCATGTTCAAATAACCACATGCACTTTGTGACCATGACACACTGTGACGCGAAACACTGTCGCTCCTTGATGTAAATCAAACATATCAAATATCTGCATGGCCCGTCATACATTACTGCCATTGAGCCCGGCTGTATATATAGTAACGTAGCCTCTGCCTGAAAACACGCAACAGATAATACAACTCACACCATACTCCGGACATCATAGCAATACGAGCGTCACCCATCGGATCGGGGTGACTTCGGCAACGGTACCGTATAGCAGAGAATCCGCCATGACCATATGATATGCACATGCGGACTCGTGCAAAGCAGTGGGTGCTCCAGCCTCGTCCGACTGACGAATCGGCCCGTTCCTGAACAGCCAGCCCTGCCGACCTCCTCCAATCACCATCACGGCCTGCATAACGGCAGCCATGTGCCATGGAGAGTAACCGGCCAAATAATAACCCTATTTGATCTGGGTCAATGCGTGCGGCCGGAAGGTTTCCAGTATCCCAGCTACTTTACCCGTGCGCCAGAAGATGCATACGGGGATAAATCAAGGAGGGACTTATCATTATGAACAAGACAGGATTCGTAAAATCGCTTTCGTTGTCTGCCATAGCGCTTCTGCTCGGTAGCACGTTGGCTCAGGCAGTAGAAGTAGATGTCGGTGGTTCAATCAGGCCGCGCGTTGAATATGCTGATGAAGGCATTCAGGGCATGGTCGCTGGTCAGAAAAAATCGCATACCACCATGCAGACACGCATTAATGTAAAAGCAACTGTCGATGAAAATGTGTCGGCTTTCGTGCAGATTCAGGATGTCCGCACATGGGGTGGTGAAACGCCAACCACAGCACCACCATCAATCACCCAGACAGGCACCAGCACTGCCGGCCAGCTGGATCTTCATGAAGCATACCTTACTGTGAAGAATGTGATGGATAGCGGAGCCACCCTGAAAATCGGCCGCCAGGAGATGGTGTTTGATGAGGCCCGTCTGATTGGTAACATCGGCTGGATCCAGCAGGCTCAGGCTTTTGACGCGATACGTGGTGATATGAAGGTTGGGGAGATCGCCCTGACCGCCTTCTATGCACAGACCCTGGCAAAGGATTCCCATCCAACTCTGGGCTCCACCCTCGGCGCCAATGCCGGAACCTTCGAATCAAGCTTTTCCGGCCTGCGTGCCACATACTCGCTTGGTGACAGGGGAGACCGGATCACGCCATACGTCTATTATGCGCTTAATCCGTCCAGAACCGGTGCAGGTGTGGATCTCGTGCCTGATCAGGCCCTGAACATCGTCTATACCGGCCTCTATGTTGCCAAGCATATCGGTGACGTCCGTCTGCGCTTTGATGGTGCGTATGAATCCGGTAAGGCAAACGCTACCACCAACATCAACGCCTACATGCTGACCGGTGCTATCGAGACAGACCTGGACATCGGCAACGGCGCCAACGTCGCGCTGTGGGTTGACTATCTCTCCGGTGATGATGGGGCGGCTGCCAATGCCAACAAGGTCAGCAACTTCACCACCCCGTATGCCACGAACCACAAGTTCTATGGCCATATGGACAAGTTCCTGAACAACCCGACCCATGGTCTGATTGACTTCGCGCTCAGGACCAATTTCAAGGTGACGTCGAAACTCAAATTTGAGCTGGATGGACATATGTTCCGGGCTGACAAATCCACGGCCACTCTGCTGGACAAGGATCTGGGTTCTGAAATTGACTTCGATATCAACTATGCGCTGGCTACAAACACCAGCCTGAGAATGGGCTACAGCCACTACTTTGGTAACGGCACTGTTAATGGTGGTACAACAGGTAACACCACACTGGACAGCAACTGGGCCTGGACACAGGTACAGACGAAATTCTAGATTCCATAGTACCGTAGAAAAAGAGCCGGCCCTTCGGGCTGGCTCTTTTTTTTTGTCCCGGGCAATTCCCCCGCTCCGCCTGAGTTGAATTGTCATGCCCGGCATGACGAATTCCAAAGAACAGTGAACCACAAAGACACTAAGGCACGAAGTAAGAAAAGAATCTTTATCTAGCATTGTTTTAACTTTGTGCCTTTGTGCCTTAGTGGTTAATAATTTCCAAAGGCCATGCCTTCGTGGTGAAAAACTGCTTAGGGGTAAAGGTTGTAGAGAGGATGCCCTGGGGTATAAGGCCAGCCCGTCATTCCGGCAGAAGCCGTCCTTGGGTGAGGGGCAAGGATGCCCCGAATCACAATCCGGCAGGACAGCCGGGTTGGACGGACTTCAGGCCGCCCGAAGGATGAAGGCCACGGATGGCCTGAATCACAATTTCACAGGATAGGGAAATTGGACGCAACGCAGTGCGCCCTTGGGTGAGGGGCAGGATGTCCCGAATCACTCCATGGATACCGGGTCGGAGCCCGGCATGACGTTGTATTGTTACCCCTCCTGTTCAAGTCAGGCCCGGCATAACGAAAATCAAATTCTGGATGGTGGGTCAAAGCCCGGCATGACGCTATTTTATTGGCTCCTGCGTCTGACCCGCATGGATGTTGGAAATACGTAAGATTGTATAGAACAATCTCCGCCATGCAGTCGGAGCCCGGCATGCCGCCCTGTTATTGCGTCCCATTACTGTCTGACAGGTCTGTAATTGAACCTCAGCAATGTAGCGGCCTTTCTGTTTGCTCTTTCATTCGAAATAAACAGATCGCCATTGGGCAGGAAAGCCATACCTTCGGCCTGAACAAAATATTTTTTGGGCAGCCTGTAGGCGGCGGCCAGGCTGCCGTCACTGTTCAGTATTATCAGACGCCTCCTGGCTGATGAGACAACAAACAGCTGCTGCGTCAACGGATGAACAGCCAGCGCGGCCGGTCTGATCTTTTTCTTTGATTTCTTTTTCTTCTTCTTGCCGGCGGCATCTGCGATGCGCCCGCTCCGGATCACTGCCTCGACCTGGTCAAGATCGATTTTAAAAACCGGTTCCGGCAGCATGCGCTTCTGCTCAAGATCAAAGGCATAAACAGTCTTGTAACCCTTCATGCCCTTGCCGGGATACTCCTTGCAGGCAATCAGCAGCCGGTGATTGGCAGCATCATAGGCTAGCCCCTCATTGTCGTTGGCTGCACTCAATCCGGTTTTGTAGCTGGCTGTTATACGTTTGCTGTTTTCCCAATCCTGAATCTCATGGATGGTTCCGGCACTGGCCAGCACATAAACAGTGCTGCCGACCCGTTCAATGCCCTCATAATCCTGTTTTCTCCCCATCTTCATGTTGTGCTCGCCTGTGATATTGCCGCTTTGCAGATCAATAATGAACAGCTTGCTGCTGTCATCATCAATAGCACCAAGATGATAACCGTCCAGCAGGGTCAGCCCGGAAATTTCAGCCAGTGAATCAGACAGCTCATAAACGTGATCCGGATGATCAAAAGAGTAGCCGAAAGCATTGATATCCTGCGAACATGCGGCACTGATAACAGTGCCCGAGAGCAGAATCGATATACACACTGCAGCCATTCTGTTTAACATGTTTACCTCTTAATACAGCACCGTCTGATCAGAAGATGCCATGGCTGAATATAATCGATATCCGGCAGGTGGGAAAGGGCTGCCCTGATGCCTCTCCTTCACTCCGCCGTGTCACATCGCCGGTTGCACCCGGAGTAAAAATGGTATAGATAATGGCAGCTATATGATACATTGATTCCGATATCAATCGGAACGTAAGCGGTGGTAATTACGATGGAAAATAAGCTTTCACCAACTGAAACCAAGACAACCAATCTGGCTGCTGAGCAGTCATCTTCAGATTTGGAAGCCAAGCACTCCAAACAGGTTAAAAAACTTGATAAATTGAGAAAGAAAATGTCCAAGCATGAGGAGCTTCTGGGGTCAGGCCGTGGCATAGAAACCATGTTTCGCAATGGCTCACGCGCCAATTATCAGCTGATCGCCTTTGCCGATAATAAAGCCAGTATCATGATTACCGTTAACGGTTTTATCCTCTCTGTACTGATGGCATCGATAGGCAATACCTATAACCAGACTCCATGGCTGGTGCTGCCATCATTTTCGTTTATGCTGACAAGCGTAATCAGTATTTTCTATTCTGTGCTGGCGGCCTACCCGAGGGTGCCTGACAAAGAGATAAGCATGCAGGATGTCAGGGATATGAAGCCGGATGCAAATATTCTCTTTTTCGGCACTGCTGCCAACATGAGTGAGGATGACTACCTTCAGGTCACCGAAGAGATGCTGAAGGATCAGAATTTCCTATACAGAACCATGGCGCTGGACAGCCGCAATATCAGCAAAATGCTGCTCAGAAAGTTTAAAATGCTCAGCTTTGCGTACAGGGTGTTCCTGTTCGGCCTGACGGTTACACTGGTTCTGGCGATCAGCAGCTATATCATCAACACATAAAAGCTCCAGAAATGGGCCTGTTAAAAGAAAGAGGCGGCAATTGCAATGGTCTGGCAAGATGATTAGCTTCTCCCGCCCCGTAAACCCTGCATCAAGCAGAAACATGGCCCGGACAGTGATGAGGAACAACCAGAGATGAATTTAATATCAACACCTGATCTTGCTTTCGTTGTCGACAATCTGGAAGAGGGCATTCTCTTCCTGGATGAGAATCGGCATGTTGTCACAATCAATCAGGCTGCCTTGCACATGATCTCGCACAAGGAAGATTTTAATGTTAAAGAAGATATTATTGACCAGCTCTGCCCTGACCTGTTTCCGGGAGCCTCCTGTGCCAAAGACTGTGAAACAACTGGTATCTGCTCATTGATGAACGTTGATGCAGAAAAGGAGAAGGTGGAAGAGCTCACCTTCAGCGCTCTGGACGGGAAACAAGTCACTCTGCGCATGCGGGCCATTGCCCTCACCTCCAGTGAACATCAGGCACGAATCGCCATTCTGCTAACCGACTGCTCTCATGAGCGTCGGCTTGAGGAGGAGGTGAAGGGCGTAAAGTCCCGTATCCGTGGCCTGCTGGAAAGTACAGGGATCGTCTCCTCGGATTCAACCTCCCTGTAGACAGCCCTCTGGCTGCTAAAGCAATCGCTAAAAAACACTCTGTTTCTGTTATTGACTGATATCAGGGGTCAAATCATACCACCGTTCAACGAAATACCGGTCATCCTTGTTGGCCCTGTTGCATTTGCGTTTGCCGATTCGTCGATTGCCTTCATCACTGAGCACCCGGGCCTGCTGCCCGTGGATTAACAGCGCTTCCGGATAAGCGCCTTTTTCGTAGTGCAACTCCCGGACAAAAACAGGAGAAGGGTCATGCATGCCGCCCCATCTGAACAATCTGAAAGGGCCACCGCCATCTTTCGGCCCGGCAATGATATAAAAGGTTTTTCCGGCCGGGTCATATGCCATGGAGCGAAATCCCAGACCATTCATGTCAATATATACAGGCTCTGAAAATTTTGCCCTGCTGCCGTTATTAGCCAGCAATTGGGCCGGATTTTTTAAATGCAACACCAGGGCCTTCCCCTGTACAAGCGGGTTACGAAACCCGATCAGCAGCCCTCCCTGCTCCGGCACTGCAGCCAGTGCCTCAATATTCAATCCCTTCTCTTTAGGTGCAAGCTTACCGACCTTCTCTCTCTCCAGCTGCGTGGAGTGTGCAATCAGTTCCATTGTTTCTATTGTTATCCTGCTGTCCGGATTATCCCAGGAGTGCCTGTCCAGCATATCCGGGACAAGGTGGTCATAACGGTCGCCCCACTGCAGCTGAAGCTCGGGCGGAGCGTGAGTGATATCGGTGGCAAACAGGCGATACCTGTTATGCCGCATCTTCCCTTTTTTACTTCTGCCATGAGATGAAATCCAGTAAATGCGATCCCCTGAACGGGTTGCATCCTCAATATCGCTTTCGCGATCGGGATGATTTCGCAAATAGGAGGTAAAATTAAAATTCTGAATGGGTGCCGAGGCCGAGCCATCATTGGTATACAGTGAAAGAATCTCATCTTCATCGTTGCCGACAATAAAATGTGAGTCATCAATAATCGCAGCTGCGGAAGCATCACACACGCCCTGATATCTATGCTCATCCGCCATGGCGGTCAGGCAAAAGCCCAGGCACAGCAAAGAGAGCGCAAATATATGCATCATTGGAATGATTTCACCACTTTCCGGGCCCTGCAATACAGCTATAATCACACCGTTGGCGCATAGTGATTGAGTGCGTCGGCATTAAAAGATGCTGCAGGCTAGCAGGAAGCCCGGTTCAGTCCATAACCTGATGGGTTGCAGATCAACAGTGTATATTCGCAACAATCAGGATTTACGTTTTGCCCTTGGGTGAGCTGCATCATAAACCTCAGTCAGCCTGGCCATATCAAGATGGGTATAGCGCTCGGTGGTTCCCAGCGAGGAGTGCCCCAGCAGCTCCTGAATGGCACGCAGGTCGACACCTCCAGCCAGCAGATGCGTGGCAAAGGAGTGGCGCAATCTATGCGGCGTCACCGACATATCCGCGCCCGTCTCCAGCGCCCGCTTCTTCAGCATCCGCTGCACACTGCGTACGGTAAGCCTGCCGCCACGCCGGTTCAGAAACAGCGCAGGTTCAGCGGCTGTACTCATCGTGCGCTGATCCATGTAGTTCTGAATCAGTCGCAGAACTCCATCGGGAACTGGAACGACGCGCTCCTTCCTGCCTTTACCGAATACACGCAACTCCGCACCCTCCACGCTGATATCGTGAAGGTTGAGCCCGACCGTCTCGGAAACGCGCAGGCCGCAGCCATACATCACTGCAAACAGAGCAAGATCACGCTCCTCGGAAGAGGAGTCCGTGGCATGCATCATCTGGTTCGTCTGTTCAGGGGGAAGGGTGCGCGGCAGCCTTTTCGGCTGTTTGGGAGGTCGGATACCGGCAGCCACATTCTTTTCGCACCAGCCTGACTGCATCGCCATATCGAGCAGCCCTCTCAGGGCCGAGAGCCTTCTGGCCAGCGTCACCGGTGAGAGCCCCTGCCCGTAACCGGCAACAATCCAGTCCTGCACGCCATCCCTGGAGATATCCGCAACCGGGATATCCCCGCAATGTTCAACAAGGCGGGTCAAATCTCTCCTGTAACTGGAAACGGTGTGCACTGACACCTGCCGGACATCTGCAAGCTGTTCAAGATAGCGGGCGATCGCCTCACTTAATCGCATAATTCTGTTTCTACACTATAGCCCATGGACAGGCTATTGGCGTGATGATCAACAGCAGGATGCGCATTAATCACTCTCTTATGATTTGCTCTGACCATCTTCTGCAAATTCGAAACGGGAACCACTCAGGGCCTTGGCCACATACATCGCCTGATCGGCCTGCTCCACCAGCTGCTTCACCGAGAGATCCCTCTCTGCTGATGAGAGGGCCACACCCATACTCACACTCGGTTTCTCGCCCCGGATATCAATCTCGGCACAACCGTCGACGATACGGCCTGCAATCTCGCCGGCCTTCTCTCTGTCGCAGCCCGGAAGCAGCAGAACAAATTCGTCACCACCCATACGAATCAGCGGATCCATTGAACGGATAAAGCTGCGTGTCCTGGTGGCGATAGCGGCAAGCAGATCATCCCCGCCATCGGCTCCCAACCGCTCATTCATCGCCCTGAAATCATCAATATCGAAATAGAGGCAGGCCACCGGGGTATCTTTCCCAAACCATTGCGATAGCGGCTGATGGCTGTGCGGCTGCAGGAAGCGGCGATTATGTGTGCCTGTCAGAGAGTCGGTAATGGCATGGCGGGCCAGCCGCTCACGTGCCACGGCATTCTCAAGGCTCAATCCGACCACCTGTGCCAGGTGCTGCAGAAAATCCACGCTCTGATCCGGCCCGAACCTGTCCGCATCGACGGAACCGAGGCCCAGCACCCCGAACGGTTTCTCCGGACTTCCAAGCATAAGCAGCGCCAGGGAAGCCAGGTGCTCATCCTGCTTCTCCAGCCAGTCGAAACCCTTTTCAGGTGCGAGGCGCATCAGGCATACCTGGCGTCCTGTGAGGCCCATACTGGTGATTTCGCCCTTCTCGACCCAGACCAGATCACGTTCAGAAAGGCCATCGAGCTGGCAGTTACCCATGAAGCTGGATCGATCCAGCCAGAAGCGGACCATATCGAGAGAGAAGCCGGAGCGCAGTCCGCGCAGCAGTGTAAAGCAGAGATCTTCCGAGTCGGTGGAAGAGAGAACCTTTGATTCCAGTTCGAAAAGATGGGCGAAGAGACGTTCATTTTCGCGCAGCCGCTTCATTACATCGGCAACATACTTCCGCAGCTCATGATTCTCATCAGCCAGCTGCTGCATGCGGCGGCTGGAAAGGTTTTTGACCTCGCCCTTGCCCTTCTCTTCTTTGGCATCACTCACGGAGTGATACCCTCCTCGATCAGCACCTGCCATGCTCCGTCACTTCCGGCTCGCGCAAGATAGATACGCTTACGGGTAATGTCCTGATAGTTATTTGAGCGATAGTGCTGATCAAACTCTGCAACCACCACCTCGCCTTCCGGCCAGTTGTTCGGATCATGAATCAGGCTGAGATTCGATATCGAAATATCAATGAATGATTTGCTGCCGTTAACACGCCGTTTGTAACGTTTCCATCCTGCCAGATCAAGTTTTCCTGACCGGAAAGCAGCATGATAATGGCTAAGATAGGCTTCCGTATCCAGCGAGCTCCAGTCCTGCTGCCACTGGTTCAGGACAGATTTGACCGAGCCCAGCAGCGTGCTCTGCCTCTGCTTCTGATCGAAGGCAAAATTTTCACCGACAATGACCCAGCTCTGCTTCAGATATACATGCTCCGCCATCGCCAGAAGACGATCATTCGGCAGTGCGAAACAGCCGCGGGTATCCTGCGGCGGGCGTCTTCCAACGCCAACCGGATAGCCATGCATCCAGATACCATGGCCGTTTTTATGGTGCAGCTGATCCAGTTCATTCGGATAGTCGATCGGAAATGCAACCGGCCCATAACGCGCCTCCAGCTCATGGTCATCCAGCCGCTTCACAAAACGGTAGACGCCATTGGGTGTCCGTGCATCACCGCGCTTCTGTTTGTCACCGCCTTTTGCACCGGTCACAACATACTCATCGGCAACGCGTTCAAATTCACCCTTGCTGTTGCGCTCATAAACAAACATTCGTGAGCGCGCCTTATCCACCAGAAAGACACTCCTGATCTCCGCACCCAGCTGCAGCAGATGCAGCGGACTGCCATAGATGCCATCAAGCTGGTCAATAAAAGCGTTCAGACGGACATTGGCCTCTCCAAGGCCGGATGAGAGATCTGCATTTTCGAGATTCTCCTTCTCATCCTGTAACCCGCGGGCATAGTTCCCGGCCCTTGCAACTGCCAGAACCGCAGACTGTCTGTGCGCCTCGGCTTCCAGCAGTGCGATTAGAGGATCGTTGCCTGACTCGTCATTCTTCAGATAGTCCAGTGCCCGGTCAGGAGCCCCGCCCTTCAGGGCCAGGGTCGCTTTCAGAACCCGCTGCTCCGATGCAGGAAGTGCCTTCACCGCATCCGACTCCCCGGAGTCCAGTGCCATCATGGCACGCTGATCCGCCGGCAATGCTCCCTCTCCGGCAATAACCGTAGTCGAGCCAGCCAGCAACAGCATGGCTCCGATAAAATAATTGATCATGAGACGGAGCCCTCCCTGACAATTTTCCATTCACTATTATACAATTTCATCTCCAGCCGTTTGAGATCGTCGCTATTGTAGCTGTTTGAACGGAATTTTTGAAAAAAATCTATGCTTGCCCTCTTTCCTGATGAATCAATGGTTATTTTCAGATCACTTAATTCAACATGAATATAGCTCTTTGAACCGATTACACGCTGCTTGTGCCGCTTCCATAGTTCGATAGATGAGAAGCTCTCCGGTAACTGAAAGTCGGGGCCATACATTGAAAAATAGCGTGTAAGGTCCTGTTCAGACCACGCTTTTCTCCACATCTCAACAGCTTCCTGAACCCTCTCTTCCACTGTTTTTTTCGTAACCGGCGCCTGAACTGCAGCCGGCTGTCTCTCTTTTGTGTCGCTGGCAACCATCTTCTCTTTTATACGTTTCGTTTCAGCCGCCGGGATCGCTGCCAGCACACGCGCCTCTGCAAGATCGGTTGAAATCTGCGGATCGCGCACCTTGAGCAGCCGTATATAGCGCTGCTCCAGCGCCTGACCGGGCGCTTTCTTCAATACGCTCCGGTAGTTTTCAAGCGCCAGTTTTACATAGAGATCGGCCAGATTCTCTTCAGCGGTCACATCACCGGGCTTCTTGACCAGCGATCTTTCCAGCTCACTGGCAGCCGCCCGGTAATCCCCGAGCTCATTATAAATAACGGCAAGATTATAATGCGGCTCCGCCAGCTGCGGGTTAATCCTGATAACCTGCCGGAATGACTCCATGGCCTGATGAAACTGCTGCCCGCGCGTATAGGCCACCCCCAACAGAAACCAGGCCTGATAATCATCAGACTCCTGTTTCACCGCTTGCTTAAGCTGTTCAAGTGCCAGATCAATCCGGCCACTACCGATATCGGACCTGGCCTGATGATAGACCTCATCCGCAGTCGCCGGGAGCGCAACAAGGGTGGCGACAATCAGCAGCCACGCAACATTTTTTCCACAGCCCGGCCCTCTCAACTGCTGGTCTCTCCGTTGATGGGCAGATCTGTTTTTGGCCCCAGCATGCCGCCGGAGACCACGACCTTCATGCCATCTTCCACACTTATAGCCAGAGGAACCAGTTCTGATTCACTGACAAACAGCAGCCAGCCGGATGTGGGATTGGGCGTTGTTGGCACAAATACAGCCACCTTCGAACCTTCTCCGGGCACAGGCAGAGAGGTTTCACCCGTCACAAAACCGATGGTCCACTGATTTTTCTGCGGGAAGGAGATCAGCACGACCTGCCGGAATGCCTTGCTGCCCTTCCCCAGCACGGCATCCATTAACTGCCTCAAAGCGCCATAGATCGGCCTGACAACAGGCACCCTGGCAAACATTGCATCCAGCCAGCGCATCAGATGTTTTCCCAGTATGTTGGTCGTCAGCGCTCCAATCAGGATCAGTACGATCAGCGCCAGTGCAACGCCGACTCCCGGAATGTGAACTCCAAAAAGAGTATCCGGCTGCAGCCGGGGCGGCAGCAGTGCCAGAGCCCCGTCCGCAAGGCCGACCAGCCAGCGAATAACAATGAATGTTACCAGGATCGGCAGTGAGACCGCCAGGCCGGCCATCAGATAACGACGTAAAGCTCCAATCATGACATATCTCCTGAGTGCAGCAGTGAAGTCAGAGGCCGGATAAAGGCGCGCTCATCCTCTGACACCTGCTGCTCGAGAAAGTGTAATGTCTCCGCATGCGGGTGAGCAATGACAATACAGGAACCCTTGCGCTTTGCACACTTCATGGCTGATTTCCATGCCAGACGAAGATCCTCATCATCTACCGTATGATCCAGGAATATCCGGCGTGAGGCCCATGCAACACCGGCCTTTGCCGCAATATTGGCCGCTACGGAGTTGTGCGCGGTTTTTGAGTCGACAAAAAAGAGCTGCCGGCTTTTACATACTTCCATCACCCATCGCATCGGTTCTGCCTGCGTGGTCAGCAGTGACCCCATATGATTATTCACACCTGCCGCATATGGCACCCGGCTCAGGGCCTGAATAAAGTGATTGCGTGTCTGGGCCTCATCCATTTCTGCTGTCAGGAAAAACCCGTTCATGCGGGCACGGTACTTTGGATTGGAGGGCTCCATTGGCAGATGCAGCATCACAGTGCTGCCAGCCTCATGGGCCATATTTGCAGCTTCTGCTGCATGGGGTGCATCGGGAAGAATCGAAATGGCCACATGAAATGGAAGCGCAAGCACCCTTTGCAGAGCATCCAGATCATAACCCACATCGTCCATAATCAGTGCAACGCCCGTACCTGCCCGACTGATAGCGGGTGCTGGCACGATTTTTACCGCCGGCCTTACCGGTGCTGCCTGAAACTCTTCATAATCCACGCTGCTCTGCTGTCTGGCCCGTTCATCAAACTGCCTGACAGACGCCGCTGTCCCGGACTCTTCACGCACCCCGTCGGCAGGCAGCAGCACGACAGCGCAGAGCAGCAGCAGTAATAAAATCAGTGCGGTCTGCAGCCAACGGGACGACCTGTTTATACGGCGACTCATTCAGGAGCGCTGAGCTTGCATCAAAATCGGAATTAACCGGACCTGACGGTCGCATTACCCTTTGGATTGAATAGCATTGAGCCCCTTCAACAGATCAAAAGCCCGCTGTAGCTGAACATCCTCGGCCAGCCGCTCCTGCATCTTCACGTTCGCCTCAGCCTCTGCCGGCTTTTTCACGCTCTTTTTTCCATTGCCATTTTCAAGATGCCCCTTCAGATCACGCTCTGAAATCGAGATGCCCTTGCTCTTCTCTTCCACCCTGATCGCCACCTGTTCCACTTCGATATCAGGTTCAATGCCTGTTGCCTGAATCGAGCGTCCACTCGGAGTATAATAGAGCGAAGTAGTCAGCTTGAATGCGGTACCATCATTAAGCGGTACAATCCTCTGTACCGAGCCCTTACCAAAGCTCTTGGTTCCCATAAGAATCGCCCGCCTGTTATCCTGCAGAGCACCACTGACAATCTCGGATGCTGAAGCGGAGCCGTTGTTAATCAGCACAACCAGCGGAATGCCATCAAGAAGATCTCCTTTTTCCGCCTCGAACGACATACTGCTGCCAACCCGTGACCTGGTGCTCACAATACCACCCTTATTGAGGAAAAGGTCTGTAACTTCCACAGCCTGGTCGAGCAGGCCGCCGGGATTATTCCGCAGATCAAGCACAGCACCGCGGAAACTGCCGCCGGAACGCTTGCGAAGCCCGGCGAGCTGTTCTTTCAGCTGCTCTGTAGTTTTTTCCTGAAACTGTGCAATGCGCAGATAGGCATAACCGGGAGCCAGCAGATCACTCTTTACCGACCTGACCTGAATCACAGCACGAACAATCCTGATGTCGATCGGCTGCATCGCCGTTTCACGGAAAATAGTCAGGCTGACTGATGTCCCCGGTTTACCGCGCATCAGCTTAACTGCTTCGGTCAGAGGGATATCCTTGGCCAGCTGATCTCCGATTTTAATAATCAGATCACCAGCCTGGACGCCGGCACGATATGCGGGCGTATCCTCAATGGGAGCAATGACCCGAATTCCACCTTCAGCCGCCACAATCTCAATACCGAGACCGCCAAACTCACCACGGGTATCCACCTGCATCTGCTTGAACATCTCTCTGTTCAGATAGGTAGAGTGGGGATCAAGATTGGAGAGCATGCCGCTCAGTGCGCCATCAATCAGCTTCTCATCCGTTACCTCTTCCACGTAGGAGCGGCGAACGGCATCCATCACCTGGGAAAATTTATCCAGCTGTTTGTAGTCCGTAGCTGCCGTCGCCTGCCGGTATCCCTCTGCAGGATTCCATACCGCAACCGCGGCCCCAAGCACGGCTGCCATACCGGCAACCAGCACAAAGCGTGTTGTTTTCAAACTCATATCCTTCTCCTTCCTGGCATCACTTCCGACACCAGTCTGCCGGATTCACCGGCTTACCCTTGTCCCTGACCTCAAAATAGAGCCGCACATCCTCAATCCAGCCCGTACTGCCCGCCTCGGCCAGCGCTTCACCCTCTTCCACCCATTCGCCCATCTGCAAATAGAGCGCATCATTATGGGCATAGACAGAGATTAAGCCATCCCCATGATCAACAATCATCATCAGGCCGTAACCGCCAAACCAGTCAGAGTAACGCACCTGCCCGCTCCCGATCGCCTTAACCTGACGCCCTTTTCCTGCATGGGAACGTGGCGCCATCTGGACTCCGGTCAATCGTGGCCTGCCAACGACCGGAAGGGAGTTGAACCGGGCTACTATCTTTCCCTTTAACGGCCAGGGCAACTTCCCTTTCAGCTTTCTCACCGGAAGTGAGTCTGCTGCCCTGTCACTGCTCAGCAACCCTTCCCCCAGCCCTGCAATAAGCCGTTGCAGCGCCTTCTCCTGGGCGATCAGCTGCGCCTCTCTCTGCTTATTCAGGCCAACATCCCTGCGCACCCGCTCGGCCATCTTGTGCTTTTCAGCCACCCGGCTTGCTACCTGGCTCTGCCGCTTTGCCCTCTCCTGCTGCAACACTGCCAGTTCATCGCGCTTGACCACTTCCATCTTTTCAACGGCTGCCAACTTAACGATTTTGCTTTGCCATGCCTGGCGTTCCCGCTCCTGAGAGTGAAGGGCGAACTGCAGCATCATCTTCCTGTGTGGAATCTCTGACGCAGAAACGCCTGCAAAGGCATCGAGCCAGCCCGGCTGCCGGTTTACACGCTGATAGGCGGCAACAGACTGCTTCAGCATCTTCGCTTCCTGACGTTTAATATCAGCCTTTAACGCCACCTTTTTACGGTGCAGCTCAAGCAGCTTCCGGTCAACTTCGGTAATCTTTCCGGAGACCTCTCTATAAGCACTTCGCGCTGTAACAAGCGCCCCGTCCAGCTGGCGCAACTCCTTGCCGAGCAGTCCCAGCTTTGACTCCAGTTGCTGGCGTATCTGAACAAGGCTTTGCCGCTCTTTTTTAATCTGCTCCAGCTCTGTCCTGGCATTTTGCCCGGCATCCGCCTCCGATACGGTGACCAGGCCAATAAGCAGCGCAAGAAGAAAGAGTCGGACCATCATTACTCCCGGTGGTAGGGGTGTCCCTGAAGAATAGTAAAAGCCCGATAGATCTGTTCAACAACCACTATACGGGCCAGCTGATGAGGCATCGTTAAAGCTGAAAGACTCCAGCAACCGCCTGCAGCCTGGCGCACTCCATCTGTTACACCTGAAGCGCCGCCTATAACAAAATCCAGGCATGCATTCCCATGCAGCTTTTCAAGATGCTCAGCCCATTGCATGCTTGTAATGCTTTTGCCACGCTCATCAAAAAGGATGAAGTCCGGAGAGGCTGTCTTCAGAATATGCCTCTCCTCCTCCTGCCTGCGTTGGGAAACCTGCCTGCCTTTTCCCTCCGGCAACTCAACAACTTCAAAAGATGCCTGCCCTTTAAGGCGTTTGAGCATCCTTGCCTCGTAGCCGCTCAGCTCAGCGATAGTGCGGCCTACGACAAGCAGGCGCAGTTTCACTCGCCGTCCGGTCTTGCCCAGAGTCGTTCTAACTGGAAGTCCGCCCTTACCTCCGGCAAAAAGAGATGAACCACAATATCGCCCAGATCAATCAGCAGCCACTCTGTCGCTTCCAGCCCCTCAATCCTGGCTGTCAGCCCGTTCCGGTGTGCTGTTTCAACCACGGACTGGGCAATCGCCTTAAGCTGCCGATCGGTTCGCCCGGTAGCCACCACGAAACGATCGGTAAAACTGCACCGCCCCCGCACATCCAGCACAAGAACATCCTGCGCCTTCTTATCCTCCACCGCCTCTACAACGGTTCGGGTCAACAGTTCCAGCTTCTCGTCCATGTTCACATCTCTCATCTCTGCAGCATCATTCAATGTTTATCTCCTGTTTCCGGCCGGTACCGGGACTCTACTTCTTTACTTATGCGGCTGTTCACCAGCCCTTCCAGACTCTCACCTTTCAGCGCCCGGTCACGAATTTCAGTGGCTGAAATATCCGGCAATCCGGCAGCAACACGGATAAGATACCCCGGCCCGTCAGCATCGCCCTGAAGCCATGATTCAACACTCGCCTGCTGCCAGTCAATCCCTGCTGTCGGTACGGATTGGCTGCTCCGTTCAAACACCGCCACACTGCAGAGCTTCAGATGTTCGGGATAACCGACCCAGTCGCACATCCCCGCAAAGGCATCGGCTCCGGTTAGCCAGAGAGGAACCAGCTCCGGATTTTCCGATTTAAACCGGCGCAGTGTCGTGATGGCCGGCACGGGCTCAGGCTGATCAATTTCCCAGTCAAGCACACGCAAACCTGCCATACCGGAAAAAATCTTTTCCACCCACTTCAGGCGAAGACGGGCATCGGCATGGCCGGAGAGTATCCTGTGCACCGGCGCACCGGCAGGAATTACCCACACTTCATCCAGATGCAACTGCTCAATTGCAGCCATGACCAGTGCCTCATGGCCCAGATGCGGTGGATCAAAGCTACCGCCAAAAAGCCCGATTATTGCTTTGTCAGAAGCCATAAGGCTCCATTAATCCTGTTGAATAGCTATTCAGATTGTCTCTGAGTTGTTTGAGCACTAGGAAGAGACGCGCAGTTTACTTCTGTAAATGAGCATTGATGACGCAGTGATCGGACGACTCGGAGTGATCTGGAAGCTATTCACGAATTTCGCCGTGACCCAGTACAATCCACTTCTCAGTCGTCAACCCCTCCAGCCCGACAGGTCCGCGAACATGCAGGCGATCGGTTGAAATACCGATCTCCGCACCAAGACCATACTCAAAGCCATCGGCAAACCGGGTGCTTGCATTAATCATCACCGAAGAGGAGTCCACCTCTCTGAGGAAACGCTGACCTGCACCGTAATCCTGAGTCACAATACTTTCTGTGTGGCCTGAACCATATTGCGCAATGTGATCAATTGCCTCATCGATTGAATCCACAAGGCGGACCGACAGTACAGGTGCGAGATATTCGGTCGCCCAGTCATCATCTGATGCCACCTTGACATCAAGCCTGCCGACAACAGCACGGAATTTGCTGCAACCGCGGATCTCCACGCCCTTTTTTATCATAGCCCCGGTAATATCAACGGCCATATCAGCCGCATCCTTATGAATCAGCAGCGTCTCCATGGCGTTGCATACACCATAGCGATGCGTCTTGGCATTGATGGCAATATTCATGGCCATGTCGCGGTCGGCATCAGCATCGATATAGACATGGCATACCCCATCCAGATGCTTGATGACAGGCACCCTGGATTCTGCAGCCACACGTTCGATCAGGGAGCGGCCACCCCGGGGAATGATGACATCAACATACGCTTCCGATTTCAACAGGGCTCCAACCAGAGCCCGGTCGGTAGAGTCCACCAGCTGAACGGCATCCTGTGGCAGCGCCGCATCCACCATGGCCCTGCGCAGGCAGGCAGCAATGGCGCGATTGGAGTGAATGGCTTCCGAGCCGCCACGCAGTATCACAGCATTGCCTGACTTCAGGCAGAGTGCTGCTGCATCGGCAGTAACGTTTGGACGTGACTCGTAGATAATACCGATCACACCAAGAGGAACCCGCATATGCCCCACCTGAATACCGGAAGGTCTGTAGACCAGATCCCGGATGGAGCCAACAGGATCAGGCAGGGCTGCAACCTGTTCCAGCCCCTCGGCCATTGCCTCCACACGGTCGGCATTGAGTGCCAGACGATCCTTCAACGCTGCATCGAGCCCTCTCTGATCTGCGGCCTTCATATCAAGAGCGTTGGCCGCAAGCACCTCAGCCATCTCCCGTCGCAGGATGGCTGCAGCAAGCTGCAGCGCATGGTTTTTCGATTTCGTATCAACCATGCGCATTGTTTTTGCAGCACGCCTGGCCTGTTCACCCAGTGTGGTCATGATATCAAACGCATCACTACTCATACTTCTCTCCACTCGTTCCGGTTCGCTTCAAGGATGCCTGCTTCAGATCTGACAGCACCAGATTGTCGCGGTGAATAACCGAGGTAAAATCCACAAACCCCAGCACCTCTTCAATCTTCTCACTGCTGATTCCGATCAGCCTGCGCATCTCATCGGCGTTATAGTTGCACAGGCCCCGTGCTATCACACCATCGGGGGCACATATTTCAACACATTCACCTTTATCAAACAGCCCTTCAACACCGGTCATGCCGATTGGCAACAGGCTGCCGCCACCTTTGACAATGGCTCTGGCCGCACCTTCATCCACATGGATCTTTCCTGCCGGATGCAGAACATCCGCAATCCAGTGCTGGCGTCTGGACTGCCTGTCGGCACCACAGAGAAAGAGCGAACCCACATCGTTGCCCTGCATCAGTTCAGCCAGAATATTTTCGCTGTGGCCATTCACAATGGCTGCAGCAACACCACCCCGGGTTGCAATACGGGCAGCCTTCAGCTTGCTCACCATGCCGCCGGTGCCGAATGCACTACCTGCATCATCGGCCATCGCCATAATCTCTGCCGTCAGTGATTCAATCGTTGAGAGCCGTTCGGCAGCAGCGCTGACGGCCGGATTTTCACTGAACAACCCGTCCACATCGGTCATCATCACCATCAGCTCCGCATCAATGAGCAGGCTGACCAGTGCGCCCAGCGTGTCGTTATCGCCAAACTTGATCTCCTCTACAACAACCGTGTCATTCTCGTTAACGACAGGAACCACGCCTGCGGCAAAGAGCGTCTGACTGGTATTGCTTGCATTGAGATAGCGGCGGCGATGCCTCAGATCATCTTTTGTCAGCAGCAGTTGTGCCACCTGCAGCCCGTGTGCTGCAAAGGCCTGCTTGTAGGCATGCATCAGCAGGGGCTGCCCGATTGCAGCGGCGGCCTGCTTTTCATGTACGGAGAGGTGTTTATCCAGCCAGCGCATCTGCACCCGGCCAAGCGCTACCGCGCCGGAAGTAACCAGGCAGACTTCTGTGCCATGCTGCTGAAGTGCTGCGATCTCTGTTGCAATGCGCTCTACAACAGGCATACGAAGACCATCATTCGCATCAGTTAAGAGCGAACTGCCAACCTTGACGACCATCCGTCGGGTGCGTCCGAGATCAGAACGGGATCTAATCAATCTTCCGCACCCGCTTCTTCTGCCACATCTGTACGCTCCTCTGCACCATCTGCTCCGGCCTCATCGGTGAACTCCTCAGCATGTACTGCCCGCACCTTATCGTACAGATCCCGCAGCAGCGGCTGGATTCCTTCACCGGTCAGAGACGAAACAGCATAATAGGTTAACCCCAGTTTTGCAGCTTCTTCAAACAGCTGCTCACGCTGATCATCCGGAACAGCATCCATCTTGTTGAGAACCAGCAGGCGGGGCTTATTGCACACGCTCTCTCCATACCCTTTCAGTTCGGCCTCGATCTCGTTGAACTGGTCGGTAATCGATACCCCTTCAGGGTGGGCCACATCCACCAGATGCAGCAACACCCGTGTACGCTCAATATGCTTCAGGAAGCGATGCCCGAGCCCTCTGCCTTCATGCGCACCTTCAATCAGACCGGGGATGTCGGCCATGACAAAACCGTCACCGTCATCCATATATACCTGGCCCAGCGAAGGAGCAATCGTTGTGAACGGATAATCCGCAATTTTTGGCCTTGCATTTGAGACGCGTGAAATCAGGGTCGACTTGCCGGCATTCGGAAGCCCTACAAGACCGACATCCGCCATCGATTTAAGCTCAAGAAAGCGAATACCGGACTCGCCCTCGGTACCGGGCTGCGCATAACGTGGCGCACGATTGGTGCTGGTCACAAAATGCGGATTGCCGAGTCCGCCCTTGCCCCCTCTCGCCAGAAATGCCTCCTGACCATCCCGGGTAAGATCGAACAGTATCTCGCCATGTTCATCCTTAACGACAGTGCCCAGCGGCACCTTGACATAGACATCCTCACCCATACGGCCATGCATCTTCTTGCCTTTGCCCGAATGTCCGTTTTTGGCCACAATGCGTTTGCGAAGATAGAGCTCCTGAAGCGTGTTTTTGTCATGGCTGGCCACAAGAATCACATGCCCGCCACGGCCTCCGTCACCGCCATCCGGTCCGCCCTTGGGAATATACTTCTCACGGCGCATCGACGAGCAGCCGGGACCACCATTGCCGGCTCTGACCTCAATTTTCACTTCGTCAATAAATCGCATGATTTCCATCCGCCTCAAACAAAAAGAGGGTGCCGATAAGCACCCTCGTGAAGACCATCATTAACAGACCGGTTCAGCTGGCAACACGAACCGTTGTACGGCCTGCGCGTTTGTAGTACTCAACCTTGCCGTCAGTCAATGCAAAAAGGGTGTAATCCTTGCCACAACCGACATTGTCACCCGGACGAATCTTTGTACCACGCTGGCGAACCAGAATGTTTCCGGCAATCACCGCTTCGCCGCCATACTTCTTCACGCCAAGACGCTTGGCGTTGGAGTCGCGTCCGTTCCTGGAAGAACCGCCTGCTTTTTTATGTGCCATTGTTTACTCCTTACCTTCCGCAGCTTCAGCCTTTTTGGCTGCAGCGCGAGGCTTGGTGATTTTCTCAATCTGAACCGTTGTGAAGGACTGACGATGCCCCTGGGTCAAACGATAATTTTTCCGGCGGCGTTTCTTGAAAACCACGACCTTCTTGTCACGGCCCGCACCGGTAACCACAGCAGATACCTTTGCTTTTGCCGCATCTGCGCCAACCTTGATATCTGTGCCTTCACCAACCATCAGCACATCATCAAAGGTTATTTTTTTACCGACTTCGGCATCGAGTTTCTCTACACGCAGGACATCGCCCTGCTCTACTCGGTACTGCTTGCCGCCAGTCTTAATTACTGCATACATATCAGTATTCTCCAGTCTCGGTTACGCAGCCTTGGCAGGCTTGCCATATTTCTTATAAAAGCGCTCAACGCGGCCTTCGGTATCCATAATCTTCTGTTTGCCAGTATAGAACGGATGGCATGCGGAACAGATTTCCACATGGATATCGCCACGGGTTGAACGGGTCTCAAATGTATTGCCGCATGAGCATGTCACTTTGGCAGCAATATATTCAGGATGAATTTCAGCTTTCACTTTTCTGCTCCTGTCCTTTGAAAGGGCGCGATTTATACATTCACGGCCATCGTAATTCAAGCATTAATAACAGCGCGGACATCCTGACCTGTCAGACTATCCGCCTTTTAACGGCAAAATGGCTTTGGATTCAGATCAGGCCGACCAGTGCGGACTTACACATCTCCATGACAGGCGCCGGATAGAGGCCAATAGCGACAACGGCAATTGACGTAACGGCGACGGCTGTCTGAATAAAACGGTTCTCACTAAAATTGAATGCGACACGCTCTTCATCAAAGTAGATGTATTTAACCACTCTGATGTAATAGAAGGCGCCTACGGCGGAGAAGAGGATCGCTATCAGACCAAGATAGAGGTGGCCTGCATCAATCACGGCCGCAATCACTGCAAACTTGGCCCAGAAGCCGCCCAGAAACGGGATGCCGGCCAGCGAGAACATCATCAGCCCCATCACCAGTGCATAACCGGGACGAACCCTGGACATGCCGGCGAAATCATCCAGCAGCTCACCCTGAATGCCGTCACGGCGCATCAGAATAATAACGGCGAACGCACCCATCGTCATAAACAGATAGATCGTCATATAGATCAGCACACCGGCATAGCCATCCGGAGTGGCTGCAATCAGGCCGAGCAGCACAAAGCCGACATGGCCGACTGTTGAGTAGGCCAGCATACGTTTGATATTACGCTGCGCGATCGCTGCAATGTTACCAACCGCAAGGGTAAGCACTGCCATGCCTGTAAACATCACTGTATATTCATGCTGTAGCGCCGGCATTACATCCACCAGGACGCGCATCAGAATCACAAAGCCTGCCACTTTCGGAGCCACAGACATGAATGCGGTAACCGGGGTCGGGGCGCCCTCATAGGCATCCGGTGTCCACATATGAAACGGGGCAATCGAAACCTTGAATGCCATGCCGGCCAGCAGGAAAATCATCCCGACCAGTGTTGCGGTTCTGATATCGGATGATCCGGCAGCAATGGCTGTACCAACCTGAGCAAAATCAAAGCTGGCGGTAACACCATAAAGGAAGCTGATACCGTAGAGCAGCATACCCGATGAGAGGGAGCCGAGAATGAAATATTTCAGTGCCGCTTCAGATGAGCGCAGCACATTACGCTGATAACCGACCAGCACATAAACGGAGAGAGCCATCAGCTCAAGGCCGAGATACATGGTCACAAAGTTGGTGGCCGAAACCATCAGCATCATGCCAAGCAGGGCAAACAGCATCAGGCAGTAGTATTCACCCATGTTGGCCTCTTTCTGCATGTAGTCCAGGGAGAGCACAATGCCGAACACGGTAGCCAGCAGCATCAGAAGCTTGGCAAAAGAGGCAAACGGGTCGAGCACAAAAAAGCCGTAAAAGGTGGTCAATGGCCCCGCCCCGGTCACATTCATGGTAACCGCTGCAGCCACGACACAGCTGGCGACTGCCAGCCACGCACTGATCTGCTTCTTCTCTTTCGGAATAAAGAGATCGATCAGCAGGATTGCCATTGCCATCAGGGCAATGATTATCTCTGGCAGCAGAAGTTCCAGATTCTCAGGGAACGGGAACGGAAAAGTTACGTTAGCCATCAGTTATTATACCTCAATGCAGTGCCAGGTCATGGGATGTACCAACCAGTGCAGCAGCAGCGTCCAGCTTACTCGTGGTTGCCTGCTCAATCAGATGCGCAACCGACTCATGCATCACATCAAGAACCGGCACCGGATAAAATCCCATCCATAAAACCAGCAGAATCAATGGCACAAAATATGAAAACTCACGCAGACTCAAATCCTGCATCGTCTTGACTGAATCTTTGGTGATATCACCCATGATCACGCGCTTGTACATCCACAGGGTGTAGCAGGCAGAGAGCACCACACTGATCGTGGCTGCAACGGCAATCCATTTGGCCGAGATATCCAGCTGCGATGGATCAGCGGCGAAGGTCCCGACCAGCACCATAATCTCCCCGACAAAGGAGCTTGCGCCCGGCAGTGCGACATTGGCCATCGAAAAAACCATCATCACCGCCGCGAAGACGGGCATGACATTCACCACCCCGCCATAGTCGGCAATCTCACGGGTATGCAGCCGGTCATACATCACCCCCACACAGAGGAACAGTGCGGCTGCGACAAAGCCATGCGAGATCATATTGATGATTGCTCCCTCAACCGCCTGCTGGGTGAACATGAACGTTCCCAGTGTTACAAAGCCCATATGCGCGATAGATGAGTAGGCAATCAGCCGTTTCATATCCTGCTGCATCATGGCAACAAGCGAGATGTAGACGATTGCAACCAGAGACAGCGCCACCATGAACGGCACGAAATATTGCGAGGCATCCGGTGCGATAGGCAGCGAGAAGCGCAGGAATCCGTAAGCACCCATCTTCAGCAGGATGCCGGCCAGAATTACGGAGCCCGCAGTCGGCGCTTCGGTATGTGCATCCGGCAGCCATGTATGCACCGGCCACATCGGCACCTTCACCGCAAAAGCGATAAAGAAAGCGATCCAGATCCAGAACTGCCATGTGAAGTCGAACGGATAATCCATCATCGCCAGAATACTGAAGCTGCCGCCGGTCTTGAAATGCATGGCCAGCAGTGCGATCAGCATCAGTACCGAGCCTGCCAGCGTATAAAGGAAGAACTTGATGGTCGCGTAGACGCGGTTCTTGCCACCCCAGATACCGATAATCAGATACATCGGAATCAGCATCGCTTCCCAGAAGAAGTAGAAGAGCATCGAATCCAGCGCCGAGAAGACGCCGATCAGCGTCGTTTCAAGTATCAGAAACGCGATCATATACTCTTTCACACGACTCTGGATGCACTCCCATGCCGAGATTACACAGATGACCGTCAGCATGCTGGTCAGGATGATGAACGGCATGGAGATGCCATCAATACCCAGCTGATAGTTGATATTGAATGTCTCAATCCAGGGATGAAACTCCTCAAACTGCATGTGGGAGGTGCCGTTATCAAAGCGGGTCGCAAGCGGCAGCGTTACGAGGAACGTCACCACAGAGACAGTCAGAGAGAGCCAGCGCACCAGCCTGTCGTCATGCACGAAGAGCCAGATGAACATCGCACCTGCCAGTGGCAGGAAGATGCTCAGGGTAAGAATCGGGAAGCCCAGTACGTTATGCAATTCCATGGTATGCGCGCCCTCTCCTTAACCGTTCAACAGCAGGTATGTCAGAAAGCCGAACACACCAAGAACCATTGCGTAAGCGTAGTGATAGACCATACCTGTCTGCATGGTTCGCAGCCGTGCCGCGCCCGACCTGATCGAGTCGACAATCCCGGCATGGATAATGCCTCTGTCGATGATGCCCAGATCACCCTTCTGCCACAGGGCCGTGCCGAGGTTGCGGGCCGGCTTAATCAGGATGCGCTCATAGAGCTCATCCCAGTACCACTTGTTGAGCAGGAAGCTGTGCAGGCGGGGCAACAGGCCGGCAATCCTTGCAGGCAACGGGCTCTGTCTGAAATACATCAGAAATGCCAGAGCAATACCTGAAACCGCCAGAATCAGAGGTCCGAACTCAAGCCAGAGTCCCGGATGGCCGTGTTCTTCGAGCTCTTCGAGCATCATGATGGCATTGTGTGCATCAGTTACGAATATCGCACCGGCGAAGTAGCCATGCATCATCTCCGGCTCGACCATTCCCAATATGTAGTAACCCCATGCACCTGAAGCCACCGCACCCACAGCAAGAATCATCAGCGGAATCGTGATCACCCCGGGTGACTCATGCAGATGTGACTTCGTATGTTCATCAACACGGTCGGAGTTGTGGAAGGTGAGCAGGAACATGCGGAAGGTATAGAAGGCGGTCATGAATACACCGCTGATCACCGCAAAGTAGGCAACATCACCCACCCAGCCCATATCACCGCGCATCGCAACTGCTTCAATAATCATATCCTTGGAGAAGAAGCCTGCAAACGGAGGAATGCCCGAAAGCGCAAGCGCAGCCAGCAGCATGGTGATGTAGGTAACCGGCATATATTTGCGCAGCTGACCCATCTTGCGGATATCCTGCTCAGCCATCACGGCATGGATCACGGAACCGGCGGCAAGGAAGAGCAGCGCCTTGAAGTAGGCATGTGTCATCAGATGGAAAATACCGGCCGAATAGGCGGAGACACCGCAGGCCACAAACATGTAACCGAGCTGTGAACAGGTGGAGTATGCAATAACACGCTTGATGTCGTTCTGAACAAGGCCGATGGTCGCGCACATCCAGGCGGTGATCGCACCCACCAGCGTGACGGTGGCCAGCGCCACGTCCGAGTATTCAAACATCGGTGACAGGCGCGCCACCATGAATACACCGGCAGTCACCATCGTCGCAGCATGGATCAGGGCGGAGATCGGGGTCGGGCCTTCCATGGAGTCCGGCAGCCAGACATGCAGTGGAACCTGACCGGACTTACCCATCGCACCGACAAACAGGGCCAGGCAGATAAAGGTAATGGCTGCCACATCCCAGTTCAGGAACGAGAGATGTGCGCCACTTTCCACCAGTGCAGGAACCGCTGCGAACACCTTCGAGTATTCAACCGTGCCGAAGTAGTACCAGACTGCCAGAATGCCGATGGCGAAACCGAAATCGCCTACACGATTCACAATAAAGGCCTTCATCGCAGCTGTTGTTGCGCTTTCGCGTTTGAACCAGAAACCGATCAGCAGATAGGAGAACAGGCCTACCGCTTCCCAGCCGAAGAACAGCGTGAAAAAGCTGTTCCCCATTACCAGCACCAGCATGGAGAAGGTGAATGCGGAGATGTAGGAGAAGAAACGCGGATAGCCGGGGTCGCCGTGCATATAGCCGATGGTGTAAACATGCACGCATGCGGAAACGATGGTCACTGTCATCATCATGATGGTGGTCAGGCGATCAATCATCATGCCGACCGGCACGACAAAGCTGTCGGAGACCATCCATAACCAGAAATTGCCGTGGAAAGAGGCACCGCCCAGAACCTGAACAAATATGTGAACAGACAGAATTGCTGACAGAATGACGCAGATACAGGTAATCCAGTGGCTGAGCCGCTCCTTCAATGCCCAGCCAAAGAGGCCGACAACCATTGCGCCGACCAGCGGCAATGCCGGAATTGCGAGCAGTTCGGCCACACTCAGTGTCATCTGTGTTGTCTCTTGCACCAAAGCCCCCCCTTAACCCTGCAACGTATTGATATCTTCAATATCAATTGAACGGCGCTGACGGTAGAAGGCGACAAGAATCGCCAGACCCACAGCCACTTCACTTGCTGCCACTGTCAGGACAAAGAAGACAAATATCTGGCCTGCCAGGTCGTTCAGAAAATGTGAGAATGCAACAAAGTTAATATTCACAGCCAGCAGAATCAGCTCAATACACATCAGGATTGTGATCACGTTTTTCCGGTTCAGGAACAGGCCGACCACACCGATACAGAACAGGCAGGCGGCAACAACAAGGTAGGCTGACAGAGATACCATTACATCTTCACCTTACGCAGACGGTCTTCCTTACGGACATGGACCTGCCTGGAAATATTCTGATATTTCGCATCCTTACGTTCGCGAATTGTCAGGACGATGGCGCCGACAAGTGCTACCAGCAGGATAATCGCGGCCACTTCAAAGCCGAGCAGATATCTGGTGTAGAGCTCTTTGCCGATCTCAACCGTATTATTGATATCCTGACCAAGATGCGCTGCCTGCTGCATCTGAGCGGAACCGAACACGCCGCTGCTTACCGATGCGACCAGCTCCACCAGCAGAATCAGTGCAATAACACCGCCCACCGGCAGGTACTGGAGAAATCCCTCGCGCAGCTTCGCACGGTTCACCTCAAGCATCATAACCACAAACATGAACAGCACCATGACAGCGCCGACATAGATCAGAATCAGGATGATGCCCAGAAACTCCGCATCAAGCAGGAAGAAAAGGCCCGCTGCATTGAAAAAACAGAAGATAAGAAACATGACCGAGTGCATGGTATTGCGGGCCAGCACAACACCGAGGCCTGCCGCAATGGCAAACCCTCCGAACATATAAAAAAAAGCAGTCTCCAGCATCGTGTCTCCTACTTTATCCGGCCTTAGCGGTAAGGCGCATCAGCTTCGATATTCGCTGCAATCTGCGCCTCATAACGTTTGCCGACGGCAAGCAGCATCTCTTTGTCGTAATAGAGAGCCGCTCGCGTTTCGGCCGCGTACTCAAACTCCTGTGTCTCGACAATCGCATCTACCGGGCAGGCCTCCTGGCAGAATCCGCAATAGATGCACTTGGTCATATCGATGTCATAACGTGTTGTTCTGCGGCTTCCATCACCCCGCTCTTCCGACTCAATGGTAATGGCAAGTGCCGGGCAGATCACTTCGCACAGCTTGCAGGCAATGCAGCGCTCCTCGCCGCTTTCATAGAGGCGCAGCGCATGCAGCCCGCGGAAACGCGGCGAGAGCGGCGTTCTCTCTTCCGGGTACTCGACGGTAATTTTCTTTTTGAAGAGGTATTTTCCGGTCAGCGCCATGCCGCGAAGCAGCTCCAGCAGCAGCCAGGTCTTCAGCGTGCGTTTAATCAAACCCATGCATTACCTCCAGGGCTGCCAGTAACCGATGATATCGGAGAGCACCGGCGTATATGTTGCAATGCCGAGCACGGCAATCCATGCCAGTGTCCATGGCAGGAATACCTTCCAGCCCAGACGCATCAGCTGATCATACCGGTAGCGAGGGAATGTCGCCCTGAACCAGATGAAAACAAAAATCAGCAATGAGGTTTTGGCCAGTAACCAGACCGTTCCGGGGATTGCATCAAAGAATGCCCCCAGAATCGGGAAATCTGCCGGAAGCGGTGCATACCAGCCTCCGAGGAACATGATCGTGGTCATCAGGCTGATCAGAATCATGGCGCTATATTCAGCCAGAGAGAATGTGGCGAACCACATGCCCGAATACTCAACGAAGAAGCCTGCCACCAGTTCCGCCTCACCCTCGGGAAGGTCAAACGGTGAACGATTGGTCTCCGCACAGCCTGAGATGAAAAAGACGATAAACATCGGGAAGAGCGGAATCAGGTACCAGTGCCACAACCCGCCGGCCTGAGCGTGCACAATCGCTGAAAGATTCATGCTGCCGGCCATGATCAGTACACAGACAATGGAGAAGCCCATGGCAATTTCGTATGAGATCATCTGGCCGGTTGCACGCAGTGCACCGATCAGTGCGTACTTGGAGTTCGAGGCCCAGCCCGCCATAAGAATGCCGTAAATTGCCAGGCTTGAAATCGCCATCACATACAGTATTCCGATGTTGAGGTTGGCAATCGCCATGACATGGGCGGTCTCCCACAGACCAAACAGCGTCGTTTCACCAAACGGAACAACAGCAAAAGCGATCAGCGAAGGCACCAGTGCCATCACAGGTGCTGCAACGAAGAGGTATCTGTTTGCCGTGGTCGGGATAATGGTCTCTTTCAGAAACAGCTTAATACCATCGGCAATCGGTTGCAGCAGACCGGCCGGGCCAACACGGTTACACCCTTTGCGAATCTGCATCCAGCCAATCACACGGCGTTCGGCATAGGTAATATAGGCAACTGCCAATGCAACAGGCACGGTAATCGCAAGGATTTCAAGTGCCCAGATACCGCCCTGTATGGCTACATCCAGCCAGGTCATGTTGTACCTCCATGTACAACACCTTTCAGGCGCACCCCGGTGCGTGCAATTTTTCTGTCCTGAAAAATTGTCATGCCATACCTCCGCCTGCAACACCTTTCAGGCGTGCTTCGACACGTGCAATTTTTCTGTCCTGAAAAATTGTCATGCCATACCTCCATGTATAACACCTTTCAGGCGCACCCCGGTGCGTGCAATTTTTCTATCCTGAAAAATTGTCATCACTTACCTCCCGCCAGATCAGCAACACATTCGCTGGAGAGGTCACCGGCAACGCCGCGCTTGGCTATAAACAGTACTCCGGGCGCTACATCCTCACGCTGACCAATATGGTAGAGTGCCTCACCAGCCGCAGTTTTGATACTGTTTTCACCTTCAGAAAGGCCTGCAGCCTGCAGCGTGTCCGGGTGAACCAGAACATCATCAAGCCGGTGCAGACAGCCTGCTTCAACCAGAAGCTCCGAAGCCCGGGCCCATGCACCCTCACGGTACATGGAGTATCGGCTCACAACATCCAGAGCGGCGGTCTGTTTTTTACCTGACGGTAGCGGCATTGCGCTCCTGTTCCGGGCCGGCGTGACCAGATGCACGTCATCTCCGGCCCAGACAGCCTGCAACTGAGGGGCGAGTCGCAGCACATGGGCACGCAGTTCATTCATATCCACAGCAGGAACCTCAACGCCCATTGACTGCGCCAGACGCATCATCACTTTCCAGAGCGGCCGTGCAGAACCCATGGATTTCAACGGATGGCCAGCTACACGAACCCTGCCCTCCATGTTGATAAAGCTGCCTTCTATCTCTGAATATGCCGCTGCAGGCAGCTGTACTTCAGCGTAGTGACTGATCTGACCGGAGATGGCACCGACCTGAATCAGCGGAACCTTGCCCATGGCTGCCTTTGCCTGTGCCGGGAACAGGCCGTCACCCAGCGGATCACTGCCAATCAGCAGCAGTGCATCCAGCTTGCCACTGGCAGCTGCATCAAGCAGTTCGCCGGCACTGGTGCGGACATCGCCAAAGACCGCAGAGAGAAGCTGTGCATTCATCCCCTCGGGAATCAGGTTGCGACCATCACACCCCTCCTCCGTATGCCCGCAGGCACGCATCAGAAGGTCCAGCCCGTAGATCAGGGAGGCGGCATCCTGATGCCCACGGATCTCTTCGCCTACAAGCAGAGCACATGAATCAGAGATCAGGGCATCGGCAAGCAGTTTGCCGGCCTCATGCCGCTCCCTGACCTTCGACATCCACTCATCCATGCCCGCAGCCAGTTTGCCCAGCTCTGTTACCTGTTCCATGGCACGGGCAATGACAGCAGGCCAGTCGCGCGGACGGATCAGCGCATCATTGGTTGGTGAGCTGTTGGTCCGGTAGTTCATAGCGCCAATACGGGTAACCGGACGTCCGCTATTGATTCGTTTACGCAACCGCTGCATCAATACAGGCAGGCGCTGACGCAGATCCGAGCCAAGTACGACCACCTGCTCGGCATCCTCAATCTGCTGCGTGGTCATGGAGAGCCCCTCTTCGAAAGAGAATGCCCGCATATCACGGCGATGCAGATCAAACGCAACCTGCGCACCTTCAAAAGCAGCATCATGCAGCAGACGAATGGATGTCAGCCCTTCAATGCTCCAGTCAGGAGAGAAGACAATGCCAACCCTTTTGCCCTGCAAGAGAGCTGTGGCACGCTCCATGGCATCATCCCAGCCGGAGGCGACCAGTTCACCGTTTTCACGCACTTTTGGCTCAAGAATCCGTTCATCCGAACGGAATGCATCGTAAACATAACGACCGCGGTCACAAATCCATGGCTCCACCCCGTCACGGTCGGGGCGAATACGAATCACCTCGTCTCCACGGGACTCTATGCTGATATCACACCCCTGCGGACACTGGGTACAGGTACTCTTGTGATGTGTTACCTCCCATGGACGGGAGATATCGTTCGATGGCTTGTCCAGCAGTGCGCCAACGGGACAGATATCAGGCAGATTTCCGGAGAGTTCGGAACTCAGGCAATCTTCGACAATACCGTCGATACGCATATGATCACCGCGATCGAGCACGCCCATATCACTGGTTCCGGCAATCTCCTCTGCAAATCGGACGCATCGGGTGCAGTGGATGCAGCGGGTCATGCAGGTGCTGACAAACGGGCCGAGATCATGATCAATCACAGCACGCTTCGGCTCGGCATAGCGGCCATGAGAGGCCCCGTGCTCCATGGCATAGTCCTGCAGCTTGCAGGCTCCGCCCTGGTCACAAACCGGGCAATCAAGCGGATGATGGATCAGCAGATACTCCATGATCATCGCACGATCTTTCTCCAGGCCCTCGGACTGGGTGTGAACCTTCATTCCCTCTGCAACAGGTGTGCAGCAGGAAGCGGCAGGCTTGTTCCACCCCTCAACCTCAACCAGGCACATACGGCAATTGGCTGCGACCGACAGCTCAGGGTGATAACAGAAATAGGGAACCTCAGCGCCATGCCCGCGGCAGGCTTCGAGAATGCTGGTGCCTGCAGCTACCGTCACTTCCTCATCATTGATATAGAGTACCGTCATGCCGCGCCTCCATGCGCGTCACCCTTACGGGCGCCTTTCAGGCGTGCAATTTCTCTATCTTGATAAATTGTCATACCACGCCTCCATGCGCAGCACCCTTACGGGCGCCTTTCAGGCGTGCAATTTCTCTATCCTGATAAATTGTCATGATGACTTCTCCTGCAAACGACTGCGCACTTCATCAGGAAAATGCTTCAACAGCGAAAGAATCGGTGCCGCAGCGCCATCAGCCAGCGCACAGATGGTTCGTCCGGCCATATGCACTGACGCATCATGCAACACCTTAAGATCATCTTCACAACCACGGCCATTCTCGACACGAACCATCACCCGCTCAATCCAGCCGGTACCCTCGCGGCACGGCGTGCACTGGCCACAGGATTCATGCGCATAGAAATGTGCCAGACGGCGTGTAACAGCAATAACATCTGCCGTCTCATCCATCAGAATAATAGCGCCTGAGCCCAGCATGGAGCCCGCCTTAGCCAGTGCGTCGAATGTCAGTGGAATCTCATAATCAGCTGCCATCAGCCACGGGGAGGATGAGCCGCCCGGGATAATGGCCCTGGGTACTGTACCGTGTTGCAGGCCACCGCAATAATCCTCGACCAGTGTTTTCAGGGATGTTCCCATCGGTACTTCATAGTTGCCGGGCCTGTTCACATGACCGGAGACAGAGAATATCTTGCAGCCTGTATTGTTCGGCATGCCGATGGCGGCATGCCAGGCACCGCCATGCTCCAGGATAGCCGGAATGGTCGCCAGTGTTTCGACATTGTTCACCACAGTCGGACACTGGTAAAAACCTTCAATGGCAGGAAACGGTGGCTTGAAGCGCGGGCGTCCGGGCTTGCCCTCAACCGACTCAATCAGTGCCGTCTCCTCGCCGCATATGTAGGCGCCGGCGCCACGATGAACTGTCAGATGCATGCTGTGATCAGTGCCGAGGATATTATCGCCCAGAAGATTGGCCGCATAGGCCTCGGCAATAGCCTCGTTAAGCACATTGGCTTCATGCAGGAACTCGCCGCGAATATAGATATAGGCATCATGCACCCCGAGCGCAAAACCGGCCATGATCATGCCTTCAATCAGCAGATGTGGATCAAAACGCATAATGTCCCGATCCTTGAATGTGCCGGGCTCACCCTCATCCGCATTGCAGAGAAGATAGGTCGGCTTGCCGGTGTTACGGGGCACGAATGACCACTTCAGACCCGTAGGAAAGCCTGCACCCCCGCGCCCGCGCAGACCTGATGTTTTAACCTCATCAATAATCCGGTCAGCATCGAACGTTTCCAGGACGGTGGGAAGAAAGCTGTAGGCACCATTTTCACGTGCGACAGAGAGCTTTCGCTGATTCGGAATATCGATACGGTCAAAACAGATGCGGGTTACTTTCTTCGGATCGGAAGAGATGGTCATGCCGTACCTCCATGTACGTCACTCTGTGAGCGCGCATTCGCACGTGCAATTTTGCTGTCCTGCAAAATTGTCACTTCTCCCCCCCTTTTCCGCGCGCTTCGGCAATAAATGCGTCCATATGCGCCGCATCCACCTTTTCATGATAGACATTGTTTATCTGCACCACCGGTGCCCCGCCGCATGCACCCGCACACTCAACCTCGGTCACGGTAAACATACCGTCCGGCGTGGTCTGACCCACCCTGATATCGAGTTGTTCGCAAACATGGCGCACAAGATCGTCCGCACCATTGAGCATGCAACCGGCATTGGTACACACCTCAAGCAGGTAGGTGCCACAGGGCTTTTCCCGGAACATGGTATAGAAGGTTACGACTTCACGGACAGCCATAAGATGCAGGCCCAGGGTTTCGGCCACCATCTTCTGCACATCCATGGAAAGATAACCGAAATCTTCCTGCGCCATATGCAAAACAGGAAGAAGAGCAGACCGGGCATGTGGATAACGTGCCACCAGTGCCCTGATCTCATCCAGACGGACTTCGCTGAACTCAGGCTTCATAATCACCACCTCCGCACCCATGGACGGGTGCCAAATCAATGCGGGCATTGATTTGTGAGTGAGGGCAAGACCGCGCTCTTGCCGGAACGTCGGGCAAGGCATACAGGGACGTATGATTTGCGTATCGAACAAACCTCATCGGTCCACCTCCCCGAATACAATATCCTGCGTTCCGAGAATCGTTACAACATCGGCAATCATGTGTCCGCGACACATGTAATCCAGCGCCTGCAGATGGGCGAAGCCGGAGGCCCGTACCTTCATGCGATAGGGCTTGTTTGAACCATCAGAGATCAGATAGACGCCGAACTCCCCCTTCGGGTGTTCAACTGCGGCATAGACCTCGCCTTCCGGCACATGGTAGCCCTCAGAGAAGAATTTGAAGTGATGGATCAGTGACTCCATATCGGATTTCATCGCAGCACGGGGTGGATTGGTCAGCTTGTTATCATCAACCTTGACCGGACCGGGATTATTCTCAAGCCAGTCGATGCACTGGCGGATAATCTCATTGGACTGGCGCATCTCCTCGACACGCACCAGATAACGGTCATAAGAGTCGCCTGTTGCTCCGACGGGAATATCGAAATCCAGCCTGTCATACACATCATAGGGCTGTGTCTTGCGCAGATCCCAGGCAACACCCGAGCCACGCAGCATCGGTCCGGTAAAGCCCCACGCCAGCGCGGCATCCCTGTCAACAACACCGACATCCACCGTGCGCTGCTTCCAGATACGGTTCTCGGTCAGCAGTGTCTCATACTCATCCACATAGCCCGGGAAGCGATCGGTAAAGCTTCTGATACGATCCAGCAGTCCTGCCGGAAGGTCCTGACTCACGCCACCGGGACGGAAGTAGGCCGCATGCATGCGTGCGCCGCTGACCGCCTCGTAAAAGTCAAAAATATCCTCGCGTTCACGGAAACAGTAGAGGAATACGGTCATCGCCCCGATATCCAGTGCGGCAGCACCAAGCCAGAGGCAGTGGTTAAGAATGCGGGTTAATTCGGCAAACATAACCCGGATATACTGCGCACGCTCGGGCGCCTCGATATCAAGCAGCTTCTCAACTGCCAGCGCATAGGCATGCTCGTTGGCCATCATTGATACATAATCAAAGCGGTCAAAATAGGGAATATTCTGCTGATAGGTCTTATACTCGAAAAGTTTTTCAGTGCCGCGATGCAACAGCCCGATATGCGACTCAGCCCGCTCAACGACCTCGCCATCGAGCTCCAGCACCAGACGCAGCACGCCATGGGCGGATGGATGCTGTGGACCGAAGTTCAGTGTATAGTTCTTGAACTCAGCCACGATCTACCCCCGGCCACGCCTTCGGTATCAATACACGATTCTCCACCTTGTTAGGACGATAGACACAGCGCCACTGGGCCTCGTCAAAAAACATCTCAACCCGGCCGGTAAGCGGGAAATCCTTTCGCAGCGGATAACCTTCGAAGCCGTAGTCAGTAAGAATCCGGCGAAGATCCGGGTGATGGTTAAAGATAATGCCATACATATCGAAGGCTTCACGCTCAAACCAGTTTGAAGTCGGCCAGACCTCAACGGTGGAATCGACCAGATCCCGATCATTGACGCCAATCTTCAAACGGATACGACGATTGTGCTCAACAGAGAGAAGATTGTAGACCACAAGAAAACGGGCCGCCCCTTCAGCCTGTGATGGATGCTCGGACATATCAACACCGCAAAGATCAATCATCTGGTCATAGCCATGCTCATTTTTCAGAAAATGACAGACATCGACAATAGACTCACGCGCCAGCGTTACGACAGGGCAGTCCACACCCTGTGCAACTGACAACACCTGATCACCGAATCGCTTCTGCAGAGCCACAACCTCAGCGGCTGCCGGCATCCCGTTCTGCACCATCTCTTCACTCATATCTGCTTCCATGCCTTTTGCAAACCATCACCGCGCAATCGTATTGGTGCGCTTGATCTTTTCCTGCAGCTGAATAAATCCGTAGAGCAGAGCTTCGGCTGTAGGCGGACACCCCGGCACATAGATATCAACCGGCACGATCCGGTCACAGCCGCGAACCACTGCGTAGGAGTAGTGGTAATAACCGCCGCCATTTGCACAGGAACCCATTGAAATAACCCAGCGGGGTTCGGCCATCTGATCGTAAACCTTGCGCAGCGCAGGTGCCATTTTGTTGATAAGCGTGCCGGCCACCACCATCACGTCCGACTGGCGCGGGGAGGGGCGAAAAACAATACCGAAGCGGTCAAGGTCATAACGGGAGGCCCCCGCATGCATCATCTCAACCGCACAGCAGGCCAGACCAAAGGTCATTGGCCACATCGAACCGGTACGCGCCCAGTTGATGACCTTGTCTGCTGTGGTAGTAATATACCCTTTATCAAGCAGGCCTTCTATTCCCATTGCAGAGCCCCCTTCTTCCATGCGTAGATATAGCCCACAAGCAGGATCAGCAGAAAGAGCATCATCTCAATAAAGCCGAAAATTCCGATCTGGTTGAGCACCACCGCCCACGGGAAGAGGAAGGCTGTCTCAAGATCAAAGATCACAAACAGGATTGCCACCAGATAGAAGCGCACATCGAAATGCATTCGGGCATCTTCAAACGCCTCGAAACCACACTCATAGGCAGAGAGCTTTTCGTGATCAGGCTTCTGCTCTGCGATAAACATGGTCAGCACAAGCGGCGCCGCACCCATGCCCAAAGCGATAAGGATAAAAACGAATATTGGCGCATATTCGTTGGCCAAATAGCTGGCGCCCATCGGCCTCCTCCTTTTCTTTAACTTATTGTCACATGCCGGCACGGCAGAATCTGTGAAAACGGATTTCTAACACTGCTCTCTCCGCCCTGTCAAGCAACCCCCGTGCTCAATTGACCTCTGAAATAATGCGGGTATACCACCGTAACATATGAATAGTAAACACACTTTCAACCATACGCCAAACGATCGGTTACACCCGGTCCGGCAGAAAACGTCAAAAAAGACGCCTCCTTAATCGCCCCGCTCGGAAAGGCGCAGAGTTCAATCGCATTACAACCGAAATAATCTCCTGTAACGTTCGCTTTCAACCAAGAAACCACAGCGATCCGCGTCCTGCATCGGGCGTATTCAAGAGGAGTGACCGCATGCTGGAAAACATCAATATCATCGAACCGGTTAATACCTACGTCATTCCCTGGGGCATTAATATTGCATTTGCACTGATTATTTTTGTTGTTGGCCGCTTTGCCGCAAAAGGTATCATCAAGGTTATCAGAAAGATTCTTGCCAGGGCGGGAACCGACACCATCCTGATCAATTTCACCGGTGCCATTGCCAATACCATCCTGATGCTCTTTATCACTATCGCTGCGCTGGATCAGCTCGGCGTGGACACGACATCCCTTGTTGCCCTGATCGGTGCTGCAGGCCTGGCCATCGGCCTGTCACTGCAGGATTCGCTGAAGAACTTCGCCTCGGGAGTCATGCTGATTCTCTTCCGCCCGTTCAAGGCCGGTGACTTTGTCGAGGCCGGAGGCACTGCCGGCGTTGTCGAGAAGATCCACATCTTCACCACCACCATGCGCACGGGCGACAATCGTGAAGTGATTGTTCCCAACGGTGCAATCTACGGCAGCACCATTACCAACTTTTCAGCCCGTGACACGCGCCGTATCGATATGGTGTTCAGCATCGGATACAATGATGATATCCGCAAGGCCAAACAGATCATGCAGGAGATAGTCGATACCGATGAACGTATCCTGAAAGAGCCTGCGCCACTGATTGCAGTAGCCGAACTGGCCGATAGCAGCGTGAACTTCAACGTACGCCCGTGGGTCAACAGCGGCGACTACTGGCCTGTCCTTTTTGATACCACCGAGAAGATAAAGCTTGCCTTTGATGACAATGGTATCTCCATTCCGTTCCCGCAAATGGATGTGCATATCAACAAACCGGCAGAATAGCCGCTTGCATGGCACAGATTCGGGCATTGGTTGCATGCGATTATACTCTTCCTGCACAATGGCGGACGGCCTGATCGCCAGTTTGATCAACAGGTAAACTGAACCGCCCCCGAATTTCGCAAAACTTAACAGGGGGTGCCATTGAAAACATGCCGCCTTTTTTTATTTCGCACCCTGGCCCGGAGCATCCATGCCGTTTTTTGTGCGGGTAAAAAATGAAAGAGCCCGGTCACCTCTCTTCTTTCTCCTGCTCTTCACGCTCATCGTCATCATCATAATCTTTTTTTACTTTTGACGCCTGCTTCTGACTCCTGGCCGGCATCGGATGCTTCAGCTTGTCACGATTATCGTGCGGCTCTTGCAGCACCTTTTCACGCTTTTTGGCAGGCTCAGTCGCCCGGCTGTGCAGAGCTGGCTGCTGCACCTCACGATCGCGATTGTCATGCACCGCCTTTTCAGGCACCGTCTTGTGCACTTCATGCTGCATCTGCTCCGGCTCAGCCATGCGTGCAGGTTCCGCCTTGATACGTGGCGGCAGCCTGCCCTTCTCAGGCCCCGCTTTTTTGCTCACCACCTTCTTCACAGGCTTCGGATGCGCCTCATATCTGTCCGCCCGGTAGATGCTGCGGCCGCGCTCATAGCCCTGCCAGAAGTGTTGATGCTCCTGGCCTGCACATACGCCTGAATAGCGTTGATTGGTCTGGCCCAGGTAGAGACCCGTCTCATAGGTGCAGTAGTGGCGGTTGCCCTGACGCCAGCCCTGGCGATAACCGGCCTGGTCAGCAGCAATGCCGTAACCTCTGCAAGCAGCCGCAATTTCACCGCTACGGCGTGGATAACCATCTTCGCCATCACGGTAACCGGCATCGAACCAGTCACTCTCCATGCACGCCTCAAGCGAGATGAGCTTCGCATCGCTGCCTGCCTCCTGATACTGGAGCCGCTCCAGTTGATGTAACAGCTTTCGATGCTGATCGGGGCTCTTCTCGACAGCCAGCCGCTTCTCCAGCCGGGTTACACTGCGCTCAACCTTCTGATGCTCAGCACGCGCAGTGCGCACATCCGCGCCCAGTCGATAGAGGTCATGGTAGGCGGATTCAAGATCGGCTGGGCAGATACCATTGTACCGCTGGCCGGCCAGACCATGGCGAAGCCCGTTCTCCGGCGTACAGTAGCGGCGAATCCCCTGCCTCCAGCCGGAGATATAATCGTCTGCAACATCGGCGGGGCAGATATTGCGATAGGCCCTGCCCGACTGTCCGGCACGGTAGCCATTATCGGCCGTACAGTAGCGGCGAATGCCCTGCTCCCAACCGCTGCGGTAGGCGGCATTGTCGGGGATCACCTGATACTCCACGCAGCTCTGGCGATGCTTCTCCAGCTGGCTGTTGTGGACACCACGCGCACCATCGCTGTAGCCGACTGACTCCCAGTTGGCATTCATGCACTCTTTTTTCGACATCGATGCACAGCCGGAAATAACTCCCGTCATCAACAGCATAGAGAGCAGATAGAGCGATCGTTTCATGGTCGGCCTCCGGGAATTTGGAGAGAGCAGACTGCACCGTGCGAAAAAAAGCGGCAAGGTGCAAGTCGGCGTCATCGGGGCGGAACTCTTTACCCTGCCGCAGGCGTGAGAGCAGATGAGCTTTAGCCACCACTCAATGACCACTGTGCCCGTGCCATGCAGACCGTTGAGCTCCGCCCGCAACAACAGCGCCTTAAAAAGAGAGCTGGCTCACAGCCTTAACGGATCATCGAGGCATCCTGCGCCCTTTAAAAGGGGTGACAGGAGTCTGGTCATGGCAGTGAAATGTTTAATCAGTGAAGAGCTGAAAAGAGAGTGGGAGCTGCTGCGCAAAGGGCGCGGGTCAATTCCCGAGCATGATCTTGAGCTGTGTGAACGTGCAGCGCTGCAGCTACGGGAACGGCTGGTGGATATCCCCTATTATGCAGAGCGGGATCGACAGTGCGGTATGCGCTACTGGCGCTCCCTGCAGGCCCACGAATATCCGTTATGCTAGTGCCGAAGTCTGCATAAGAGCTGCAAAGGCTCCGCCTCCCTGTTTGAGGCAGACGATTGGGGATTACTATCAATAAGGCCGCTTACCCCCTATTCTGGGCGCACTTATGACCAATAACGATATCCTGCGCCGCATCCGCTACGCCTTCGACTTTGGCGATTCGAAGATGATTGCGCTGTTTGGCGCAGCTGACCTTCAGGTAACGCGGGAGCAGGTTAGCAGCTGGCTGAAGAAGGATGATGACCCTGCACTTGTCGGGCTGGCCACCGATGAACTGGCAACATTCCTTAATGGCCTGATTAACGACAGGCGCGGCAAAAGAGAGGGGCCACAACCCGAGCCGGAGAAAAGAGTGAACAACAATATCATTTTCAGGAAACTGAAAATCGCACTGAATCTGAAGGATGACGACATCCTGGAGATCATGACTCTGGCTGGCCGTAACCTGAGCAAACCCGAACTGAGCGCCTTCTTCCGCAAACCGGGCCACAAACACTATCGCGCCTGTATGGATCAGGTGCTGCGCAACTTTCTCACCGGGCTGGCGCTGAAGCATCGCGCAGAGAAACAGCCTGAACCACCAGCAACCCCCACCTTCAGGTGGGAGTAGTTTTTCGCTTTTACTCCTGAACCGGTGCAGGGTTCGGGCATCCCCCCCGTCATCAGCGGCACTCCTACAGGACAACATTTTGAGCCAAATCGCCTTTTCCACCCTTAAGCTGCACCCCGATCTGCTGCACAACCTCACCTCGCTGGGCTATCAGACGATGACCCCGATTCAGTCAGAGAGCCTGCCGCATATCCTGGCCGGCAAGGATGTGATTGCCCAGGGCAAGACCGGCTCGGGAAAGACCGCCGCGTTCGGCCTTGGCCTGCTGCAGAAGCTGGATGTGCAGGAGCTACAGGTTCAATCCCTGGTGCTCTGCCCGACACGGGAGCTGGCCGATCAGGTGGGCAAAGAGATTCGCCGCCTGGCCCGCACCATCCCCAACATCAGGGTGCTGACACTCTGCGGCGGCGTCTCCATCCGCCCCCAGAAGGATTCGCTGAAATATGGCGCCCACATTATTGTCGGCACCCCCGGCCGCATCGATGATCACCTGCAGCGCGAGACGTTGAGCCTTGGCCGCGTAACCACGGTAGTGCTCGATGAAGCCGATCGCATGCTTGATATGGGCTTCCAGCCTGCAATCGATGCCATCATCGACCGGATACCCAAACAGCGGCAGACACTGCTGCTCAGTGCCACCTTCCCGGACCAGATCAAAAAAATCGCTGCACGCATCATGGTCAACCCGGTGATGGTTCAGGTGGAGTCCACGCATGACAACGCCACGATTGAGCAGCACTTCTGCAAAGTGAGCAGTGATGAAGAGAGCATGACCGCGCTACGCCTTCTGTTGTTACAACACCGCCCGGAATCGACGCTGGTATTCTGTAATACCAAAATCGAGACACAGGAAATTGCTGACGAACTTATCGGGCATGGTTTCAGTGCGCTGGCCCTGAATGGTGATCTTGAGCAGCGCGACCGTGATCAGACGATGGTTAGATTTGCCAATAGAAGCACCTCGATTCTTGTCGCTACCGATGTGGCCGCACGCGGCCTGGACATTGATTCACTTGATGCCGTTATCAACTTCCATCTTCCGCATGACCCTGAAATTTATGTGCACCGCATCGGCCGCACAGGCCGCGCCGGAAGCAGAGGCATGGCATTCACGCTCTACCGTGAAAACGTCTATAAAATGACCATGCTCGCAGATTACCTTGAACGGAAGATTGAGGCTGAACCGCTGCCACCGCTGAGCGTGCTGCAGACCCCGGCCATGAAACCGCCGATGGCAACCCTGCAGATTGGCGGCGGCAAGAAACAGAAAATCCGCCCCGGCGATATTCTCGGTGCGTTGACCGGTGAGCATGGCATTGCAGGAAAGCAGGTCGGGAAAATTCATATTCTTGATAACCAGGCTTACGTAGCTGTAAGCCGGGACGTGGCAAAGGTTGCTCTGAAAAAGTTGAGTGAAGGAAAGCTCAAAGGCCGCTCCTTCCGCGCCCGCCTGATATGAGGCTGACCTGCCTGATAGCTGAAGCTTAAAAGGGTAGCGTCCCACTGCTGTCCCACTTATTCGATTGCGTCATGCCGGACTTGATCCGGCATCCACTCAAGCGTTGCAAAAACTGGATTCCCGCTTTCGCGAGAATGACGAACAGGCCAATTTGGTATTGATGTCCATCGCACTTCAGATCAGCGAAACTCACGATGGTTCAACACCTTCCGAGCATGCGTCTTATGTTATCTGGGACAGCAGTGGTAGCGTCCCCTTTATATCGACCGAGTCTAACCCCATTGATCGTGAAATGGGCTACTCTCCGATATCCTCATTCCATAACTTCGGATGCCCGGCGATGAATTGCTCCATCAGGCTCCGGCATTCGCCATCATCAACAACCGTTACCTCCACCCCACGTGAACGCAGATAGGCCTCTGGACCACAGAAGGTCCGGTTTTCACCAACCACCACCCTCGGAATGCCGAAGAGCAATACTGCACCGCTGCACATGTCACAGGGCGATAGCGTGGAGTAGAGCGTAGCCTTTTGATAATCGGCAGCCGTCAGCCGTCCGGCCTGCTCCAGGCAATCCATCTCGGCATGCAGCACGGCACTCCCCTGTTGCACCCGTCGATTGTGGCCGCGGCCAACAATGCTGCCGTCGATCACCAGCACCGAACCAATCGGGATACCGCCTTCAGCCAGCCCCTGCTTCGCCTCTTCGATGGCTGCTGCCATAAATTCATCCACTGTCGGCCTCCACAATCGTGTTACCGTCATTGTAGACGAAAAGAGCACCTCAAATGCTCTCGTGGCAAGAGCTGCGAATAGTTGTTAACCTCGGCTGATACAGGAGAGCGGCTTGGAAGATACGCCCATCAAACAGCTTTGTGACGCCGTTGAAACGGCGCATGCAAAGATTCAAGAGGATTTCGAACATATCAATCCCGTTGTCGGGGTGAGCAGTCAGATGCGCAATATCGGTATCCCTACAGACTTGATGACGATTGATTGCCTGAAGAGCGGCAAGCGGATTCTGCTTGTGCTTCATGATGCCCAACCGGAGATCGCCCAATATCAATTCTGCCTGCGCGATGAAGACCCTGCCGATGAGTTCGAGAGCATTGCGCTGGAGAGCCTCACCACGCAACTACTCTACGATTGGATGAAGGAGACCTTTTCAACATCTGGTTGAGAGCATCATCTTATTTGAATTCTGGTTTTTACCCCGAACGGATCGGAAAAGGTTGCGCTCTTCGCATCAGCCTTTACCAGCTGCCAGCCACTCTTCGTCTTGTCGCCAACATTGAGGACATTGTATTCGCCTGACTCAATGACGATGACTTTACCAGCCGTGAAGCCGGCAATGGCAGGCAATGGTTTATTATCTTTCTGGATATCATCTTTTTTCTGCACCCTCTTTTCTACAGCCGGTCTGAGCGAATACTTCTGAGGCACTCTGAATTTATTTGGAACTACTGTTTGATTCGCTGGGGCTGAACTCTTTGTGACAGTCTCAGTTTCCGGCCCGACCAGATAGAGGCAAAGGGCGACGATCAAAAAAGAGTTGGCTACAGGAACTCTCCAGCGTCCACCATATTTAGCCTGAAGCCTTCGAACATGCGCACGGTGCGCACTTTTTTCGACAATCATTGCTCTCATCAATGACTCTGCCGCATCTCTGTTATTGAACGATTCAACTTTTGCATTGTCCAACAAAAACGACTTCAACTCTTTGGGATATAGAACAGCGTCAATTCTATCGCTTTTGAAAGTGCCTCGGGTAAACACCACGATGCCGGTAACGGTTAAGCCCTCAACAAAATTTCTGACAGCCAGAGTATGTTTATAGTTTTGCCTTATGGGATTCTGAAACCGAAACTTTGAATGCTTGTTCAGCATTTGTGTCCAGGTCTTATCGTGGGTAGAGCCAAAAATCCAACCGTCGTGAGCTTTTGTCTCAATGACAAAGCATCTGTCGCCTGCGAACAGGATATGATCTATTTGTGTTGTCTCACCATCAATGGGCAACAGGACATCATGGAAGCATCTGTATTTCTTCGGGTCTAGGCCATCCAGAATGTTCCGGACTTTTCTTTCCCCAAACCACCCGGTAATGATTGGCCGATATAGCTTGAATGCAGCAACAATCAGGAGTCCAGAAAAGATCATGACAAACATGGGCATTAATGAACTGATTAGCGTTGATGCAATATTCATTAACCCTCCCCCTCAAGCACCCTGTTCAGACCCCGAAATGAGCCGCCTAAGCCTCTATTTCACCCTTTTTCAGACCATCTGTCCTTTGGCTTCAATCACTTGCCTTGGTCCGACTCGGTCGAGTTAAGCTATTGGTTTTATTTGGATTGAGCTTTCTATAAAGTCTGATGAATCCAGTACTATATCCTCATCTTTGTACATCTTTTCAACAATACTCTGAGCCTCATCTTCATTATCAGCCTTGACTTCAAGCACACGTGATAGAAGTTCATTTATTTCAATTTCAAATGTTTTCATAATGCCGCCTTTTTGTAAGTACCGCGTTCTTTAAATTCAATTAGCCCTTTGTCTCTAAGTATTTGTAGCTGCTGCCTTATTTTATCTTTGATGAAATTATTGTTTGGATGCTTTTCTTTTAAACTGCTTTCAAATGCATAGACATCATTTAGAGTAAATGAGTCCCTTTTGATGGCATCAACACAATTCATAACGTCCAAAATCCAACCTCTTGCTTCACCCTTCTTGCTTCTCAAAAATGCGGTTGCTTTCCACTTTGAATGAACGTCTTCTTTACTTGTAGCAATAGAATTTTGGATGAGAAATATCCTGCCATATTCAGGGACTTTTGTAAGATCAATATTACATCCAACCCATCCAGCTCTACGTGCGTTTGAACTTAGTGGCTTTCTCTTCTCAATAATATCTGCCGTGAAATAATGCTTGGGTATAATAAGAAAGTTGCTGACTGACCATTTTGATTTGTCATATGTTAGAAAAAAGAAATGCGGATTAGTATCTGACTCAATTCTTTCAATCATAGTTAGATATGCGCCATCAACAATTTTCTGACCTACTTTTGGCCCCATTTTGCTTTTTAGCTCAAATTGCTCTGAACACTTCTCACAATAAAAATCGGCAACAGGCCTGTTATTTGTAAAAGTACTGAGATGTGTTTCTCCACAGTTCGGGCAATAACCATTCCTGCTTACCCAATCTTCAGTGAGCACACGGGCAATTTGTGACTTGTTTGTATAGCCGAAAGATTTTTCAACAGCAAAGTCCAAAATCATAATTGAGTCCTAGGCATGGCCTAAAATAGGTTCCTGTCAGCCTGCAAATTCCTTCTGGCCAAGTTCAACAAATGACCGCTTAAAGGGGAAGCTCAGAACCCTTTGATCCTGCCGCTTCACTTCATCTAAAGTCTTTTCGTCGGGCAGAAAAATCTGAATTGTCTTTGCGACCTTCAAATTGAAAGTCCCTCTCCCAAAGAATGACAAGCCAGAGGGTAGAACAATGCGGGGAAGATGTGAATGGGGGAAAAAACCTGCAAACTTATTACACACCTATTGACAGCCACCACTTCATTCCCACTATTAGCACTCCTTTTTCGAGAGTGCTAAAATATTCTCTTAAGAGGGGTTGAATCGGCGAGAGCCGGACCCCATATATCAGTTTCAAGATTTTATATATTCGAAGGAGAAACAACGATGGCAACAAAGGTTCGTCCTTTACATGATCGTGTAATCGTCCACCGCCTGGACGAAGAAGAGAAAACCGCTGGTGGTATCATCATTCCGGATTCAGCCAAAGAGAAGCCTGTGCAGGGCAAAATCATCGCAGTCGGCAAAGGCAAGAGCCTTGAGAACGGCGAAGTGCGCCCGCTGGACGTTAAGAAGGGAGACACCGTGATCTTCTCAACTTACGCAGGCACCGAGATCAAGCTGGACGGGGAAACATTCCTGATGATGCGTGAAGACGACATCCTCGGCGTGATTGAGTGATACGCAAAAGTTCATCCTGAACGTTTGCTTGAACGGAAGCGGAAAACGTGGTTTTCCACTTCCTCACAAATCGGAGATTTGCCAGCCATCCATGGCTGGAAAAAAGTTTAAAGATATTTCATAGGAGAAATGAGAATGGCCAAAGACATTCAATTCGGTGAAGACGCACGCGCCCACATGATGGTCGGCGTTAACAAGCTTGCCGATGCAGTAAAAGTAACCCTCGGCCCCAAAGGCCGTAACGTTGTGCTCGAAAAATCATGGGGCGCACCCACCATCACCAAGGACGGTGTTTCCGTTGCCAAGGAGATCGAGCTGGAAGACAAGTTCGAGAATATGGGCGCACAGATGGTGAAGGAAGTAGCTTCAAAGACTGCGGATATCGCAGGTGACGGCACCACGACTGCGACCGTACTGGCGCAGTCGATTGCCAAAGAGGGCATCAAGGCAGTGGCTGCCGGCATGAACCCGATGGATCTGAAGCGCGGCATCGACAAGGCAGTGAAAGCTGTTGTTGATGAACTGGCGAAGCTCTCCAACGATGTACAGAACCGGGATGAGATTGCCCAGGTGGGCACCATCTCCGCCAACGGCGATGCTGAGATCGGCCAGATTATTGCCGATGCAATGGACAAGGTCGGCAAAGAGGGCGTGATCACTGTCGAAGAGGCCAAAGGCCTGGAGACAGAGCTGGACGTGGTAGAGGGCATGCAGTTTGACCGCGGTTACCTGTCACCATACTTCATTACCAACGCAGACCGCATGGAGTGCGAACTCGATTCACCATATGTGCTGCTGTTTGAAAAGAAGATCTCCAGTATGCGCGACCTGCTACCTGTACTGGAAGCGGTTGCCCGTTCAGGCAAACCGCTGCTGATTATCGCCGAGGATATCGAAGGCGAGGCGCTGGCGACTCTGGTGGTCAACAAGATGCGCGGAGTTGTTAACGTGGCGGCTGTAAAGGCGCCCGGCTTCGGCGACCGTCGCAAGGCGATGATGGAAGACATGGCAATCCTGACCAACGGCAAGGTGATCTCTGAAGATCTCGGCCTGAAACTGGAAAATGTCACTATCGAAGATCTCGGTACAGCGGCGACCATCCGCATCTCCAAGGACACCACCACCGTCATTGACGGCGCCGGTGCCAAGGCTGATATCGAAGCACGCGTGAACCTGATCCGCAAGCAGATCGAAGACACCACTTCCGACTACGACAAGGAGAAACTGCAGGAGCGCGTAGCCAAGCTGGCTGGCGGTGTTGCCGTGATCAAGGTCGGCGCTGCAACTGAAGTGGCGATGAAAGAGAACAAGGACCGTGTTGACGATGCGCTGCATGCAACCCGTGCTGCGGTTGAAGAGGGTATCGTTGCCGGCGGCGGCGTTGCACTGATTCGTGCCCGCTCAGCTCTTCAGGGCCTGACCGGCACCAACCACGATGAAGATACCGGTATCAACATCGTCAAGCGTGCAGTCGAAGAGCCACTGCGCCAGATCGTATCCAACGGTGGCGGCGAAGCCTCTGTGGTGGTCAACGAAGTCACCAACAACAAGGGCCACTTCGGCTTCAACGCGCAGACAGAAGAGTATGGCGACCTGGTGAAGATGGGTGTAATTGACCCGACCAAGGTAGTCCGCTCAGCGCTTCAGCATGCAGCATCGATTGCCGGCCTCTTGATCACCACCGAAGCAATGGTAGCTGAGATTCCTGCTCCTGCTGCTGCACCAGCCGGTGGTGGCGACATGGGCGGCATGGGTGGTATGGGCGGCATGATGTAAAGATTTCACCCTTCCTGGGTGGAGTTACAGACTGCTTACCTGCACTGATGTGTCTGGTTTGAAACAGAAAAGGGCGGCTCGCAAGAGCTGCCCTTTTTTTGCCTCTTAAACAGAATGGCTTTTATTTCCGCTTCCTCCCGGATTTAGCCCCCGTTCAGCTGACTGCCGAGACAAGCATGAAAATGGGATGAAGCAGCTACGTCGCGCCCATTTTCATGCGCAGCCGAGGGGCCCCGAAGGGCTGGCAGATGCCGGGTGCCCTTTCTTGCTTCTTCTTTGGGCACGCAAAGAAGAAGAACATTATGGTTCTTTGTGCTTCGGAGCCAGGAGACAGAACTCCGGGCCTGACCGGGCGTCAGGCGATGGGCGTAGTCCCTGACATGCCTTCCATCTCCACAGGATCAAGTTCCGACTGGAACATATCGACTGCTTCAGAAGCGGTGCCCGTGTTACGGAAGCGGGCCAGATGCACCAGCGCATCACCTTCGTGCACCAGAGGCAGATTGGTGCGGCCGATAATGATGCCGGTATTGGGAGCGATAATCTGGGTCTGATTTTCACCATACGGATCAGAAACATAACCCAGCACATCGTCTTTGCTGACAAAAGCGCCCAGCTTTACGGTCAGCCTTAAAATACCGCTTTGCGGCGCACGAATCCAGAAATTGGATTTGACAATTCGCGGCGTAAAGGTGGTCGTGCTTTTCAGCCTGCGCAACATGCCGATTTCACGCATCACATTGACGATGCCACGAACCCCGCCCCGGATACTGACCTCATCAAAGCGGAGCGCTTCACCGGCCTCATAAACCAGCCATGGAACGCCTCTGGCGACTGCGGCTTCACGGATGGTGCCGACGCGCAGCGGTGCATCAATAATCAGCGGTGCCCGAAATGCCTCGGCAAGCTTCAATGTTTCCCCACCATCCAGACAGGCCCTGATCTGGGGAAAATTATCCCGGTGAACAGCAGCGGTATGCAGATCGATGCCATGCGTGGCTTTCGATACGATCTCCTGCATGAACAGATTAGCCAGACGTGCAGCAAGCGAACCCTTCTCCGAGCCCGGAAAAGAGCGGTTAAGGTCACGCCGGTCGGGCAGGTAGCGGCTCATATGAATGAAGCCGTACATATTAACAATCGGGATGGCGATCAGCGTGCCATGCAGATGGGAGAGCGACTTCAGCCTGACCAGCCGCCGGATTATCTCGATGCCATTAATCTCATCGCCGTGCAGGGCAGCGCAAACCAGCAGACACGGACCGCTCTTTTTGCCGCGAATGACATGCACAGGCATGTGCAGGTCCGAATGGGTTGAAAGCGGAGGCAGCGGAAACTCGACAATCTCACGGCTTCCCGGCCTGATCTCCCTGCCCCCAATCAGCAGCGGTTCGGTCATCCTTTACCCCGGGTTCCTGTGCGCCCCAGCTTTGCATTCTTTTCAACAAACTGGATAACCAGGGCGGCAATATCCTTATCCGTAGCCCGTTCAATGCCTTCCAGCCCCGGTGATGAGTTCACCTCCATCACAACCGGCCCATGATTGGAGCGCAACAGATCCACGCCCGCAACATTGAGCCCCATGATTCGGGCAGCACGCACTGCGGTTGCCCGCTCCTGTGGCGTGATGCGGATCAGTTCAGCAGAGCCACCACGGTGCAGGTTGGAGCGGAACTCACCCTCTTTTCCCTGCCGTTTCATTGCCGCTACCACCTTCTCGCCGATGACAAAACAGCGGATATCGGCACCACCGGCCTCCTTGATAAACTCCTGTACCAGAATGTTGACATCAAGCCCCAGAAAGGCCTCGATCACACTCTCAGCCGCCTGTTTGGTCTCTGCCAGCACCACACCGATACCCTGCGTACCTTCCAACAGCTTGATGACCAGCGGTGCGCCGCCGACAGTCTGGATCACACCTTCAACATCATCAGGGTTGCGCGCAAAACCGGTAACAGGCAGGCCGATACCTTTTCGGGCCAGCAGCTGCAGTGAACGCAACTTGTCGCGGGAACGGGAGATGGCGACCGATTCATTAATCGGATAGACGCCCATCATCTCAAACTGCCGCAGCACTGCAGTGCCGTAAAAGGTAACCGAAGCGCCGATACGGGGGATTACCGCGTCAAACCCCTGTAATTTGTCACCTTTATAGTGAATGGAGGGGTTCATTGAGGTGATATTCATATAGCAGCGCAGATGGTCGACCACCTGAACCTCATGGCCACGCGCCCTGGCGGCCTCAACCAGCCGGCGGGTGGAATAGAGTTTCGGGTTGCGTGACATAATAGCGATTTTCATGTGCCTCCTCCTTTCTCAGGTGCTTCCATTTCCGGCTTGCCAAGCAGATAGGAGCGCTCCGGATCAACGGTGAAGCTACCACACATGGCGGTCCGGCCCAGCAGCATTCTGAATTTCATGCTCTCCCGGTTGGTCAGTGTGATCTCGATGTTTTTCGTGATGCCACCCAGGTATATGGGCGTTAAGATGACCGGCCGCAGCTCATGATGGCCTCCCGAATCGGTGACATTACGCTCATCCACCAGTTCGGCGACACACTCCCTGACAATAGAGAGGTCATGCTGATCGGGGTGAATGGAGAAGCGGACCCTGGCAATGCCCCCTTCGCTGAATGTCTCCAGTTCAAAGGTATGCAGTGCGGAGGTGCGCGCCCCTGTATCTACCTTGGCCTTGATCTGCTCGATGCCCAACTCGGGCAGGGCGAGCCATTCGCGCCAGCCGAGCAGGATTTTCTCATGCTTGTTCATTGGCTATCCATAACTGAACCCATTGTAGTGCCATGGGGAGCCAAAACGCAAAAGATAAAACGATCAATGGAAAGGGCAGCCCTTTCTATTTGGCCGTTTCTGCTTTCCGTTCCGCCCATGGGTAACGGTTGATAAAAAGCAGCAGCCTTTTGCGCATGAAACCTTATCCAAGTAGCCTTCGCCGCATGAGCCGAAAAGTTATTCCCATTCAGGTCACAGGCGACGAGCAGCCGATGACAGGCAAGCCATCATGGCTGAAGGTCAAAGCCCCGACATCGCCCGAATACCGAAAGCTGGTAAAGCTGATGCGGGAGAAGAAGCTCAACACCGTCTGTGAAGAGGCGAGCTGTCCTAACATCGGCGAGTGCTGGAAGCATGGTTCGGCCACGTTCATGATTCTTGGCCGTGTCTGCACCCGTACCTGCGCCTTCTGTGATGTGGCAACCGGCAGGCCCGACCCTGTCGACGCGAATGAACCGGAAAATACAGCCGATGCCGTTGAGTCGATGGGATTGAGACATGCGGTAATCACCAGTGTCGACCGTGATGACCTGAAAGATGGCGGCGCCGCCCACTACGCAGCCACAATCCGCGCCATCAGGCACCGCACCCCTGACGTGACTATCGAAGTGCTGACCCCCGATTTCCAGCGCAAGCCCGGCTCATGCCTGGAAACGGTGATTACGGCAAAGCCGGATATCTTCAATCACAATCTGGAGACGGTACCGCGCCTCTACCGCTCGGTGCGCCCCGGTGCCCGCTACTTTACCTCTCTGAGACTGTTGCAGCGGGCCAAGGAGCTCGACCCGGATGTGGTCACCAAGTCCGGCATCATGCTTGGACTCGGCGAGGAGCGCGATGAAGTGCTGCAGGTACTTGATGATATGCGTGAGGCCGATATCGATATCCTGACCATCGGCCAGTACCTGCGTCCGAGCGTGAAGCATCATCCGGTGATGAAATACTGGACGCCGGAAGAGTTTGATGAACTGAAGTATATCGCTGAGAAAAAAGGCTTCGGCATGGTGGCATCAGGGCCACTGGTACGTTCGTCGTTCCATGCCGAAGATGTGTTCAAGGCACTGAAACTGCGCCAGCAACGCTAGGGATACTCTGAATCAGTGCAGGACGCACTTATTCAGAGGTTCTCTAGAACCAGCTGGCTTCGATTACTGAAAGCGAAAAGGGTAGTTATTGGCCAGAAAGCCCGGGGCCATTGTGGCCGCGTGCATGAAAACCACTGCCAAACACTTCCGGTAACGCTCCTGAATCAAGCGCGCCGATACTGGCGTAAATCTGTAGCTCGGCAAACACAAGCCCCGCTCTTGCCTCCGCCAGGCTCTTCTCCGCCGCAAAGCGGCGCTCATCGGCATCGAGCAGTTCGGTGATGGTGCGAAGCCCCACCTCATGCCCCATACGTGCCGCACCGGCCGCCTCTCTGGCCGAGACAACCGCCTGCTGCATGGCATGCAGCTGTAAAAGAGCAGCAGAGTAACCAAGCAGCGCCTGCCGGGCAGTGAGTCTTGCCAGACGAATATCATCCTCCAGCGCAAACTGCGCCTGTAGCAGCTCTTTCTGGCTCTTTTTCAGCTGCGCCCGGTCGCCGCCACCGGAGAAGACCGGCATGGAGAACTGCAGACCTACCGCCCGGTCACGGCTCTTTGAACCGATTCCAAGCTGCCCCGATGTCGCACGCGTACCCTGAATCGAGGCAAACGCCTCCACCTTCGGCAGATTGCTGCCCACCACCTTCATCTTCTCCTCTTCCGCCGAACGGAACTGCAACCGTGCCAGACGCGTGGTGAGCGCTGACTCCGCCGCCAGATCCTCCCATTGACCCGGCTCGGGTAATGGCGTTGCAATGGGAGACACAATGGCCGGAGGAGAGAGTTCCAGGGCATCGCTCCCCGTCAGTGATGCGAGTGTAGAGAGCGCCTGATCCAGTGTGTTCTCAGCCGCCAATCTCTCGGCTATTGCCAGATCGCTTCGGGCATCGGCATCAAGGCGATCATTCACAGCCGACACGCCGCTCTCAAAAAGGGCCTGCGCCTGTGCCGCCAACTGTTCGGCTGCCTGCTCTTTCGCTTTCGAAGCTTTCAATGCCGAGGCAGCCGTCACTGCCTCCAGATAGACCTGTGCTGTCTCCAGCATCAATCGCTGCCGCTCCAGCCTGACCCTCATCTCGCCGGTCTCACCTGATATCTCTCCCTGCCGATAACCAGCCCAGCGCTCCAGATCGAACAGCGGCTGTACCATGCGCAGAGAAACACTGCTATCACGGCTCTTATAGTCTGGCTGAAAGATATTTTGGTTTGTATCGTAATTTACCCTCTGGTCACGCCACTGGTAATTGCCAGAGACGTCAATTCGAGGTAACAGGGCGGCACGGCCAATGGTCAAATCTTCCTGTGCCGCATCCCGCCCGGCCTCTGCCGATTGCATGGCTGGAGCATGCTCAATGGCAAGCTCTACGACACGCGCAAGTGAAACCTCCTCAGCAATAGCCGGGAACGAAAACAGCACACATATTAACCATGGAACGATTCGAGTGATCATCCCCTCTCCCCCAATCAAACATCCCCAATCACTCAACCTTAGCTGACAATTCTTCAGAATGTAAAGTGGCCGGATCACCCCCCCCCCACCAGAAAACAGTCATGATTCGACGGCTTGGAAGTTCAGATGGTGACTTGATCCGGAAAAGCGGGCGCGCCGTTACTGCTTGATCCCATTTTCATGCTTGTCTCGGCAACTGCTCCATGCGTTGCTCTCGATAATTGCTCCTGCATTATTCTACCTTCGCCCGTCCATGGGCTCGTACCTCCTGCATCTGACCCACATGAATGTAGGAAATGCGAAAGATTGAATGGAACAATCTTCGATATGCAGTCGTCGACAGCCAACTGAAGGGAGGCTGAAGCCAACTAGGAAATAGACATTTACAGCGGCCTCATCCCCACAGGAAGTGGGGCGAGTGAATAGCATGAACTCGTAAGCGTAGGCGGATAAATCAGCAGGACAGCTGATTTAGAAGGGCTTTAGACCACCGAAAGGTGAGAGCCCATGGATGGGTTCGAATCACATGCGCCGCCGGAGCGATAAAAAGCAAAAGGCAGGACAAATCGGCAGGAAAGCTGATTTGGACGGTCTTACCGCCCGGAGGGTGAGGGACATGGATGCCCCGAATCACACTTTTTGCGAATCAACTAACCCTACCTGCGCCCGCGATTGCGGTTGTTACCACCGCCCGGACGCCTTGGCTTGCCTTTGCCGTCGCTCGGACGCGGCTGCTCACGATCTTCCTTGCTCAGCCCCTCTGCAACTGCGCCGGGATCAGTAGGCTTACCGATCTCAAGCCATTCGACTTCGATACGCTGCAGGGGAATCGGACGCTTGATGTAAGCTTCGATATCCGGCACACCAAAGCAGAAATGCTCACAGGCAAAAGAGATTGCCGTGCCTTTGGCGCCAGCACGTGCAGTACGGCCAATGCGGTGTACGTAGTTCTCGGCATCATCAGGCAGATCGTAGTTAAAGACATGCGTGACGCCGTCGATATGCAGCCCGCGGCTTGCCACATCGGTAGCCACCAGCAGGTGCAGCTTGCCGGCAGTGAAATCTTCCAGAATCCGCATCCGCTTCTTCTGCCGGACATCACCGGAGAGGATGCCAACGGCAAAACCGTACCGGGCCAGATTCCGGGCAACCTTTTCACCGGTGCGTTTCTGATTAATAAAGATCATGCCGCGTTCAACATTCTGCTCACGCAACAGGTGTACAAGCAGCGGGAACTTCTCCTCCATGGCTGTGTGATAGAGCGACTCCACGATACCATCGGCTGTCAGGCTGCCCTCTTCAGCTCGCAACTTCACCGGATCATTCATATGATCATAGGCAAGCTCCAGTACCCGGTGCGAAAGCGTTGCCGAAAACATCAGCGACTGTCGCTGATCATATTTTGGCAGCTTGCGCATCATAAAGCGGAGATCCTTGATAAAGCCAAGGTCAAACATGCGATCCGCTTCATCAATCACCAGCATCTCGCAGAGGCTCAGCGAGTAACAGTTTTTCTTCAGATAGTCGATCAGACGACCCGGCGTACCGATCAGAATATCGACGCCATCATCGAAGGCCAGACGCTGCTTCTCATAATCAACACCGCCAAATACGGTGTGCAGCTTCAGGCCGGTATACTTGACGAGGTTTTTTGCATCATCAGAGATCTGCACCACCAGTTCACGTGTCGGTGCGATAATCAGCGCCCTCGGATGCTGTTTGCCACGGCCTTTTTTCGGCGGCTCGGTTAACAGGCGGTTGAGCGTGGTAATCAGAAATGCGGCAGTCTTGCCGGTACCGGTTCGCCCCTGTCCGGCAACATCGCGCCCGGCCAGCGTAATCGGCAGGGCAATCGCCTGGACATCTGTCAGTTCGACAAAACCCAGATCATCAATGGCTCTCTGGATCGGCTCGGCAAGGTTCAGTTCTTTGAATTGCATACTGTAATTTATCTACTCCTGGAAACGCTTTTTCACATACAAAAGCGCCATACGGCCCATGGCGGGCCGCTAAAATTAACCGTATAAACCGTTAATATTGTGAGCAAAGACAAAGTGATACTTCTGGCCCTGCCTGCAGGAATATGGGCAGAATGCCCCGCTCCTGTTTCACAATTGCCGCCATCCTATGTTATATAGGTTTGCCTCGCAAAAGGTATCGCAGTATTGTGCGCAGCCCCGGGCCCATGGCGCAATTGGTTAGCGCTACCGGCTCATAACCGGTTGGTTCCAGGTTCGAGTCCTGGTGGGCCCACCATTTCTGGTAATAAAGGTGAACAGCTTTATGGCAAACGACATCAGTCCCGATCATCTGCGCGAGCTTGTGCTTGCGAAAATCCCGGATGCAGCAGTTGAGGTGAAACTCTTCTCCGGTGATGATCACTTTGAAATGGAAGTTGTCTCATCCAGCTTTTCCGGCAAATCCCGGATTGCCCAGCATCAGATGGTCTATGCGGCCATGGGCGAGCACATGCGTGAAGCGATTCATGCACTCACCCTGAAAACCCGGGCAAAGTAAGGGCACAACGATAATCATCTCAAGTTCATGGATGGGCATACAAATCAGCAGTGCCACAACCTGACGATTTGCAGGGGCCGGAAACTTACGTGTACGGTTCTGTGGAGTAAAAGTCCATCCCTGGACTTCGTATGGATTCAAAAATAAGGAGTTCGATATATGACTGACACAATTCAGCAGCAGATTGATAAACTTGTTCATGAGCATGACATTGTCCTGTTTATGAAGGGCACGCCCCAGTTTCCGCAGTGCGGCTTCTCTCAACGTGTGACTGCCATTCTTAATCACCAGGGCATCGCCTTTGCGGCCGTGAATGTACTACTGGACCCTGCCATCCGTGAAGGCATCAAGGTCTACAGCGACTGGCCAACCATCCCCCAGCTCTATGTGAAGGGCGAATTTATCGGTGGCTGCGATATCGTCACCGAAATGGAGGAGTCCGGTGAACTGGCTGAACTGCTGGCCCCGTTCAAGGCCGACAGCGCCTGAGGCAGAAAGCTGGCCTTGTGAAGCGTGCTGACCTGGTATATAAACAGGGTACGGATGTTTAAATCTGTTTATGACTTCGGCATGTTAAGGCTGACTGACTCTCTACCCGGCGGTGTAATTCACTAAATGGCCGGACTTCACGTACAAACCAAACTCGCCCAGAAGCTGGACCAGCGTCTGGCACTGACTCCGCAGCTCACCCAGAGCCTGAAGGTGCTGGCGATGACCGCCCCGGAGCTGGATGCCTATCTGCAGGAGTGTCTGGAGAGCAACCCGCTGCTTGAGCCGGAACAGGAGCCCGGAATCTCCACGCCTGAATCTACCGGGAGTGTTGATGAGGATGCACAGGGCAAAGAGGATTGGCGCGAGCAGGGCGATGACCGATGGGAGACGATGTATACCTCTTCCAGCCGCGATGCCCTTCCGGATCACGACATCCAGATCGAGGAAGAGCTTAGCCTGAACGCTTCACTGCATGAGCAGATCGACCGGGAACCGATGAGTGACCAGGAGCGCACCATTGCCCATACACTGATCGACTCACTGGAGGATGATGGCTACTTCCGCGCCAGCCCGGATGAGATCGCCGCTGCAACCGATAGCAGTGTTGAGACCGTCATTACAGTGCTTGAAGCCGTGATTCAGGAACTGGATCCGGCTGGCATTGGTGCGCGGGATCTTGTCGAATGTCTGCTGCTGCAGTTGAATGATAACGACGATGCCAGCAAGCTGGTTCGTCGTCTGCTGCTGCACTTCTCCGACAAACTGTTTGAGCCGGATGATGTGCTGGTCGGGCTGCTGGAGTGCTCCTTCGACGAGCTTGATCAGGCACGGGCACGTATGCGCCGTCTTGATCCGTTCCCGGGCCATGGCCTGCGGGGCGACAACAACATCTATGTTCGCCCGGAGATTATTTTCCGTCGCAGCAACCACGACATCGAAGTGGAGGTTCCCGGCACTACACGCCGCTCACTGCGCATAAGTAACCAGTGGGATGACCATCAGTGGACAGGATCGGACAGTGATTTCATGAACAACGCCATGCAGGAGGCCAAATGGCTGCTGCATGCTCTGGATCAGCGCAGCGAAACGCTGATGAAGGTGGGCATCTGCCTGGCAAAACGCCAGCGCACCTTCCTTGAACATGGAGTCCTTGGCCTGAAGCCGCTGACACTACAGGATGTGGCCGATGAGGTAGGTCTTCACGAGTCCACCATCTCACGTGTCACCAACGGTAAATATGCCGAAACACCGCTGGGCCTGATCGAGATGCGGCGCTTCTTTTCGGCAGGTCTGCCGACACGCGGAGGCGGAACCATCTCCGTCTATCGGGTGCAGCAGCGCGTGAAGGCACTGATTGAGTCCGAGCCGGTCGGCAACCCGATCTCGGACCAGGCAATTGCGGATCGGCTGCAGGCTGAAGGAATTGAGATTGCCCGCCGTACTGTTGCCAAGTATCGTGAACAGGCCGGACTGCCAACCAGCAGCCAGCGCAGGCGGGATGGCAAGGCACGTATTGCCCGGAAAGGGGCAGCCAGAGCATCGACGTGACAGGAAGTGTATGCTGTCACCGGAGAGATTGATCACATGGTGATCATAATTCTGAAAGGGAGTGCCCTTTCAGGTGGAGGCGCAAGGAAGCGTTCTCCATAAGTTGAAAATTGCGGAGGTTAATTATGCAAGTATCCATTACAGGGCGTCATGTGGAGCTGACTGATCCACTCAAAGACTATGTCAACGACAAGCTCCAGCATCTGAAACACTCATTCGACCATGTGGTCGATGTACACGTGGTGCTCTCGGTTGAAAAATTCCGGCAACGTTGCGAAATCAATATGCAGGCCAACGGCATTAATATTCATGCGCGTCATGAAACAGAAGATATGTACGCCTCAATTGATGGAGTGGTGGACAAACTGAACCGGCAGCTGAAACGCTACCGTTCCAAACTGCAAAGGCACCAGAGCCAGCATGGGCAGCGCAAGGGTCGGGAGATCAAGGTCTCCCACCGTGTGCTGGATGTTGCTCAGGAGAGGGATGAACTGACTGAGGATTTTCAGCCGGAAATGCTGGACCATGAACATATCCATGCGCAGCCAATGAGCGTTGATGAGGCGGTGATGCAGCTGGAGCTGGATGAAAACCAGAATGTGCTCTTCTTCACCAATCAGGATACCGACTCTCTGAATGCACTCTACCGCCGTTCAAACGGCACATTGAGCTGGATTGAGCCGGAAGCTCACTGAAAAAGTGCTCTGAACTCCGCCATGGACACGATAACATTGATTCCACCGGAAAGGGTGCTGCCGGGCTCGACAGCAAGCAGCAAACGTGCGCTGCTGACCGAAATGGCACACTCTCTCTCTTCGATGGACCCGGACCGGGTGCTGGAAGTGGTCATGGCAAGAGAGCATCTGGGCAGTACCGGTATCGGCCATGGGGTGGCAATCCCGCATGGCCGCATGCCGGACCTGGCCAATCCGGTCATTGTGCTGGCAAGGCATCAGAAGGGCATCGATTTTGACGCCATTGATGGTGCACCGGTTCACATTGTGATACTGCTGCTGGTACCGGACAGTGAGGATCAGTCCCATCTGGAACTGCTGGCTCGGCTGGCCCGGCTGCTGCAACAGGACCCGTTCCGGGATGCCATCATGCATGCCGACTCTCCTCAGACCATATCCGGGCTCTTCAGCGAAAAGAGCCAGCAATCAGGATGAGCCCCCAGCCCCGCATCACCATTGGTGAGTTGCTCGAAGAGCAGGGGGAGGCGATGAAGATGAGGCTCATCGCCGGGGAGAGTGGGCTCTACCGCTATATTGACCACCCCCGCATACAGAAGCCCTCGCTGGCTTTTGCCGGATTTCTTGAAAATCTTAGCGACTATCGCCTGCAGGTGGTGGGCCTGACAGAACTGCACTACCTTGAAACGCGGCCCGAAGCAGAGCGTAAAGCCGCAGTGGATGCCGTATTCGATCTGCGTCTTGCCGGCGTTGTTATTACCGGTGGCCAGATACCACCCGACATCATCCTTGAAGCTGCAAAACGAACCGATACACCGTTGATGACCACACCCCTGAGATCAGCAGTATTTATGACCGATATGATGCTCTTTCTGTCCAAAAGACTGGCTCCGAGCGTCTTTCAGCACGGTGTCTACCTTGATGTTTTCGGTGTCGGCGTACTGCTGACCGGCGCCAGCGGCATCGGCAAGAGCGAGATCGCGCTGGAACTAATCGAGCGCGGCCACCGCCTGATCTCGGATGATATGGTTGAACTGGTCAGGCAGGGGCCGGAAGTGCTGGTTGGCCATAGCCCTGAATCACTGAAATATCATATGGAGATTCGAGGCCTCGGCATCCTCAATATTCGTGATCTCTACGGTGCCGCAGCCATCACCGATACCAAGCGCCTGCGTCTTGTCATTGAGATGATTCCGTGGGAGAAGCTCTCCGAGGAGGATCGTATCCTGGGAGAAAACAGTACCACGACGATCAATGAGGTAACGCTGCCCAAAATCAGAATCCCTATCCGTCCCGGCCGCTCTCTTGCCGTTATCATTGAGGTGGCCACACGCAACCAGCTGCTCAAGCAACGTGGCTTCGACAGCAACATCGCCTTCACCGAGGCGCTGGAAGCGCGCATTCGTAAAGGCGGTGGCAAATGAGCGGAGGATACAGGTGCTGCTGATAATTACAGGCCTCTCAGGCGCAGGAAAGAGTACGGCTCTGCATGCACTGGAGGATCTGGGCTTCTTCTGCACCGATAACCTGCCGGTAGAGATGCTCTCCGGCTGGGCCGAACATGTGGAGAAAAAACACAGGAATGCTGCGGTCTGTGTCGATATTCGAAGCAGCTCCAGCCCGGATGAGCTTAACGATGCGCTTGAGAAGGCCCGTGGTGAGAATGCGTGGCAGCTGCTTTTCATTGATGCAAGTGACGAAGTGCTCCTGCGCCGTTTTTCCACACTGAGGCGAAAACACCCGTTCCGCTCCGATGAAGAGCTCGCCAAAACCATTGATGGCGAACGCAATGCACTAAAGCAGCTGCGTGAACATGCCAATCTGGTTCTCAACAGCAGCAACCTCAATCCATACGAGCTATCGGAGCTGGTCGAATCATTCTGGAAAAGTCGTTGTGAGAGCAGGCATCTTCCGCATGACATGGTCTGCTCCATCATCTCCTTCAGCTATCAGCGCGGCCTGCCCCCTGACGCCGATATGGTGGTGGACATGCGCTTTCTGCCCAATCCGCACTATCAACCCGAGCTTGCCCCGCTTACCGGACAGGACGGGCCTGTTCAGACATTTCTGGCAGGGCTGGAAGATGTGAACGAGGCAGAAGCGAAACTGTGCGACTGGCTCAGCTTCATCTGGCCCCGGCTGAGGCGGGAACGAAAACGCTATTTCACACTGGCTCTGGGATGCAGCGGCGGAAAACACCGCTCTGTCTATATGGCGGAGAGGGTGGCAAAGTGGTTACGTGACCAGAATATTGCCACACCGGTTCTCTCCCACCGGGAACTGGACCGCACCGCTCCATAACCGGTTGGAGAGCCCTGTTTTAAGGAGTAACAGATGATTGGAATCGTACTCATAGCACATGCCCGTATCGCCAGCGAGATGCTGGCGGCAGCTGAGCATGTGCTTGGAAAACAGTCTCTGATTATGTCATTGAACGTTGAAGATTCCGGCCGGCCCGAACAGCTGCATGAACAGCTGCTGCAGATGATTCGCCAGATAAACACCGGTGACGGCGTACTTGTTTTTGCCGATATGTTTGGCGGTACTCCGTGTAATGTGGCGCTTAGTGTTATCAATGAAGGCAGTGTTGAGATGATATCGGGCTTTAATCTGCCATCGCTGATCAAGGCCATCTCTCTGCGTCAGCAACCCGTCAGCCTGCATGAACTGGCGCGTGAGGTGGTTGAGTCCGGGCAACAATATATCTGTCTCGCATCCGACTACATGCTCAGACATGACGATCAGGAGTGCAGGCAGACAAAAGGTGATCACTCCCATGCCTGAACGGCGTGTACATATCCGGAACAAACTGGGGCTGCATGCCCGGGCATCGGCCCGGCTTGTCTCGGCAGCCTCCCGCTACAGCAGCGAAATCACGCTGGCAAAAGATGAGATCAAAGTGAATGCGAAAAGTATCATGGGCATCATGATGCTGGCCGCCGGCAGAGGCACCGATCTGGTTCTGGGGGCAGAAGGCAGTGATGCCACAGAGGCGCTCGATGCTATTGAACAGCTGATCAACAGTCGCTTCGGGGAGGAGGAGTAGCCGTGACTGACGCAATCAGGCCTACTTTCCGTGGCGGTGCGGTTGCAAGCAGTGATGGCATTGTCATCGGCCATATCCAGAAGCTTGCAACAGGCCGCCACCCGATTCCGGAACGGGCTATCGAGCACACTGATATCCCTTCTGAACTGCAGCGGCTGGATAGCGCCCTGCAGAAAGCGCTGAAAGAGCTTGATGAGGAGCAGGAGCACCTGATAGGCCTCACAAGCCAGGAGCCGCTGCTGGTTCTGGAGGCGCATCGCATGATGTTGCTTGACCCTGAGTTTATCAAAAAGGTCCGCCAGCTCATTCAGGATAAGCAGATTAATGCCGAGTGGGCGCTACGCCAGCAGCTCGATGCCATTGGCCTGATATTCGATGAGATTGAAAATCCCTATCTGCGGGAGAAAAAAAGCGACGTTGAGCAGGTGGGTATACGCATAATGCGCCAGCTGATGGGCCAGTCGCTGAAGCTTGAGCTTCCCAGCAGTTCGCAGCCACAGATTCTGCTTGGCCAGGAGTTCACGCCTCAGGATATTGTAACACTGTGGCGTCTAGGTATTGCCGGTATTATCGCGGAACAGGGTGGCATGAACGCCCACTCCATTATTATCGCACGCGGTATCGGCCTGCCGGCACTGATCGGTTCAGACGATATTCTGGATAAAGCCGAAGATGGTGATGCCATTATCCTGGATGCCAGACTGGACAAATGGATTCTCAACCCTACCGAACAGGATATGGAGCAGTACCGGAACTTTATTGCTGCTCTTGAAGTGATTCGTGCCGGGCTTGAACAGTTTGCGGATAAACCCTCCCTGAGCCGTGATGGAAAAGCACTTCCGATCATGGCCAACCTTGAGTTTAAGGAAGAGTTGCGGCAAACCCATCAGGTCGGTGCAGAGGGGATCGGCCTTTTCCGAACGGAGTTCGCCTTCCTGCAGAGCCGTGATCTGCCAGGCCATCACACACAGCACCAGCACTATAAACATATAATCCGTGCCATGAAGGGAGCGCCGGTCACCTTCCGGCTGCTTGATATCGGCGGCGACAAACCGGACATATTCAGGCAACTCTCCGGATACCGTTATGGTGGCGCCAACCCCGCCATGGGCCTGCGTGGTGTCCGGCTTCTGCTGCATCTGCCGGACCTGCTCAAGCATCAGCTGACTGCCCTGATCAAGGCTGCCGAAGAGGGTCCGCTCAATATTCTTGTACCGATGGTAACCAGTGTTGAGGAGATGGAGCAGGTCCGGGATATGGTCGAAGCCTGCAAGCATGAGCTCGGAGTCACCGGCCATATTCCGCTCGGAGCCATGATTGAAGTTCCGGCTGCCGTAATGATTGCCCGGGAGCTCGCCGCCGTCTCCGACTTCTTCTCCATCGGCACCAATGATCTGATCCAGTATACGCTGGCAGCAGATCGTGGCGATGAGGATGTCGGTGCGCTCTACAGGCCGGATCATCCGGCAATCTGTCAATTTATCAAAATGTCGGTGCAGGCAGCCAGAGAGGCGGGAATTCCTGTCTCTGTCTGCGGAGAGCTGGCGGCAGACCCCGACTGGACACAGACCTTTCTGAATATGGGCATGGACTCTCTCTCCATGGGCCTGAACAGTATCCTGAAGATTCGTCAACATCTGAGCCATCTGAAGTACCGGCCGGACGCCGGTTAATTACCCGTCTTTGCCTGATCGCTCCTGTCCGTTTACCATATGCACCCAAAAAGTTTACAGCGGAGTAGCAAGTATGCGGTATGACTGGAGTGTTGATGAGATCGAGGCGCTGTTCGAGCTGCCGTTTAATGACCTGATGTTCCGTGCCCAGCAGGCGCACCGGGCCCATTTCGATGCCAATGAAATTCAGCTCTCCACGCTGCTCTCAATCAAAACCGGTGGCTGCCCCGAAGATTGCAAGTACTGCCCGCAGAGCGCCCGTTACGACACCGGCCTTGAGAAAGAGATGCTGATGGCCAGAGAAGAGGTGCTGGCCAATGCCCGTGCAGCCAAAGAGAAGGGCGCAACCCGTTTCTGTATGGGTGCGGCATGGCGTGAACCGCAAGGGCGGGCGTTTGAAACCGTCTGTGACATGGTCAGTGAAGTGCACAACATGGGCATGGAGACCTGCGCCACGCTCGGCATGCTGACTGAGGAACAGGCGGAGAAGCTGCACGAGGCAGGGCTGGATTATTACAACCACAACCTTGATACCGACCCGGAATACTACAAAGAGATTATCTCCACCCGTACCTATGAGGAGCGGCTAAATACACTGAAACATGTGCGTGCCACAGGTATGAATGTCTGCTGCGGCGGTATTGTCGGCATGGGTGAAACCCGGCGTCATCGTGCCGGTCTTGTCGCCCAGCTTGCCCGCATGAATCCGCACCCCGAATCTGTTCCGATCAACATGCTGATCAAGATCGAAGGCACGCCGATGGAGAATCTGGATGATCTGGAAAAATTCGAGTTCATCCGCACCATCGCCGTTGCCCGCATCACGATGCCGGGCAGCCATGTCCGTCTCTCGGCAGGCCGCGAAGCGATGAGTGATGAGATGCAGGCGCTCTGCTTTATGGCAGGCGCCAACTCCATATTCTACGGCGAGAAACTGCTCACCGCCGGCAACAAAGAAGCCGATGCCGACAAAGCCCTGTTCGAAAAACTGGGCCTGCGTGCCGAAGAGAAGGTGGATGTTCCATCCTCCCGCCGCATGGTAAATGCTTAAAAATCAACAACGTAAGTGATTGATTTTGTGAGTAAAGGCAAAACTACGCTTTTGTCTTTGCGTTCTGAATCAGTGCAGGACGCACTTATTCAGAGCTTCCTAAAATTTATTGTAATTGTGTTACGGCAACGAAGTATCCCGCTGTGAACGAAATGACACTCAGACTTATAAGCACAAGTGCAATAATTATCTGATATTTTCCCTTCCTGTATCTTTATATCGTCTCAAGCGGCAAGCGCATGAACCTGCTGAGCAAGTTCTGCCTTATGGGTTCGTGCCTGCCAGAGATCGTAAGCGGCCTGAAGCTTCAGCCAGTGCTCGGCACTCGGTTTCCCGAAGGCGAGCTCCAGACGCACTGCCATCTCTGCGGTGATAGCTCCCCGTTCATTGAGAATCTTGGAGAGTGTCTTGCGGCTGATACCAAGCGCATCGGCGGCAGGGTCATCGGGGTCAGTCATCGGGGTCAGGTCTTGTTTCGCGCATTTCCGTTTTCTTTAACCGGCAAAAGTCAGCTTCTCGACTCCATCGAGATTGACGCGACTTCTTGCCTGCCAGAGGCCATAAGCAGATTGAAGCTTCAGCCAATGCACCGCATCCGGTTCCCCCAATGCCAGCTCAAGGCGTAGCGCCATTTCTGCCGTAACTGCACAGCGTTCGTCCAAAATCCTGGAAAGCTTGTTTCTGCTAATGCCCAGTGCCTTTGCTGCTGTAGTAACATTCAGTCCAAGCGGTTTTAAAACATCCTCGCGCAGAATTGTGCCGGGGTGAGTTGGGTTATACATCGCCATGAATTACCTCCTGCCCATAGAGTCCAAGTATTCCATGCCTGCACCTCCAAAGCGTCAAGTATCTTTCTAGGCAGGCAATAGTGTAACAGTTGTCTCTGCGGTTGCTTTGTCGATATCCAACTGAATTTCGCAATACTCATTTCGCTCATCGACCGGGGTCGGATCGTCGGCGCAGCTGCATCCGGCAATGATACTGTTATAAAAAATTCCGGCCCTGGCACGGATAGCATTGTCTGTTTCACAAGCCTTGAGAATCGTCACCTCGACACTGCCCTCAAGAGGTACTGAGCCCTGCGTCATCCCCTGAACCAGCGGCAGCTGTAAAACATCCAGCTGCTCAAGTTCGTGCTTGAGCGTTGCCTTGAAGTCGGGCGATCCCCACGCCGCCAGCGAGCGTCTGAGGCGGAGGTCCGGTGTATCCATCAGCCCAGACCAAGCACCCAGAGCCTTGCCTGCCTGAATTCGCTGAAACGGAAGTGTTTCACCTCTGCCTGAACAAAGTGGCCTGTAACTGCTTCGGCCAGATCACCCACCACCGAATCTGTTGCCATTGCAACGCGTGCAACCTTTCGATGGTGATCCCTGACAAACTTCAGATGACTAAGCAGTGCCGCAAAGGAGTCCCATCCCGGAAACGCCTTCGTATAAATGATCACACCATGCAGTTTTCCAGCCGCTTCGATATATGGATCAATCACTGCGGCGGCTGATTCAAAATCCTTCCGTGTCAACGCACCGTCCGGTACAAGGATTACAATCCCGTCTTCCTGATTCACCGTAACATTCAACATTTCACATCTCCTGATTGCTCTGTTGGTCTCTATACGAGACCGATAACCGGAATAACCGGCCTGTCCTGATAATAGCAGTTACCTGTAGCTTCGGGTCCGCCACGGCAACAGCAGTTCAGAGCACAATCTCCCCTTTCTCACTTTTGTGAAGCGGCTATAGTAGCGGGGATGTACGGAGGCTGACATGTTCCATGGCACAATGACCGCACTGGTCACCCCTTTTCGAAACGGGCAAATTGATGAAGATGCATTCTGTGCTCATCTGGAGCGGCAGATTGAGGCAGGTGTGGATGCTGTTATTCCCGCAGGTACAACCGGCGAAGCAGCCACCCTCTCCTTTGCCGAACACAAGCACCTGATCGGCATCACGGTCGCACAGGTCAACGGTCGCATTCCGGTGATTGCAGGAACGGGCAGTAACAACACTGCCGAATCGATCGATCTGACCCGGGCCGCCAAGGAGCTGGGAGCCGATGCAGCGCTGCTGATCTCGCCTTATTACAACAAGCCGACTCAGGAGGGTATCTACCGGCACTACCGTGCCGTGGCCGAAGCCGTACACCTGCCGCAGATTATCTATAATGTGCCTGGCCGGACGAATTCCAACATTCTGCCGGAGACGGTTGCACGCCTTTCCGACATTTCGAATATCATCGGCATCAAGGATGCAACCGCTGACATGGCCCAATTGACCCGCACTCTGATGGCATGCGGTGACAGAATGAATTTCTTTTCCGGTGATGATGCAACCGTGCTCCCGTTTATGGCGCTGGGTGGCGTGGGCGTGATTTCGGTGGTTGCCAATATTGTACCGAAAACCATGCGTCAGCTGACCGAAGCGATGTGCAGCGGTAATATGGATATTGCACGCCGCGCTCATTTTGCTCTGCAGAATCTGAGTGATGCGATGTTTACCGAGTCCAATCCTATTCCGGTAAAGGCTGCATGCTCATTGATGGGCTGGATGGAGAATGAGTTGCGTCTGCCGCTTACCCCTCTTACAGGCAGCGCCCTGGATACATTGAAAGCAGCCATGCAGTGCTTTGAATCTGAAATCGAACCGCTGGAGCTGGCCTGATCAGAACCCCGGGGACGCTCAGTTTTCGTGACCGCCTGTTTTTCACCTACAGGCGACTGCTCCACTCCGCCATCTATTTCATTGCCAGTCTCTCGGCACTGGCGCTCTTCTTTGTCGCGCTGGTGCTCTCCGAATCACTCGTCTATACCCTGACCGGGCGTGCCGTATCGTTATGGTCGATGGTGCTGGCTGCAATTGCCGCTGTGCTCTTCTTCTCGCCGATTGTACACCGTTTGCAGCTGACCGTTGACAGGCTCTTCTTCAAAAGACATCTGGATACGCTGGCAGCAATCAGGGCGCTGGGGGCAGGAGATCTGGCCGACCTGCCGATTAAAAATATTGAGACTGCACTGATGCAGCGTATCTGCGAAATATGCCACCGCTCGCATGCTGCGCTTGATGAACGTGTGGGCGATTCGGGTAAGGTGTTCTGCCACCCGGCTGGCACGCCACTGCCCGAACCCGACGGAGCCATCTCCAAAGCTTACGAACTGGTGCTGCCTATTGAGGGCCGCGAAGGGAGAGCCTGGCTGCACCTCGGCCCTAGAACGGATGGCTGGCCAACCGATGAGGAGGAGATCAACAGTCTCACCAGCCTCTCCCGTTTTGCCGCCATGAGCCTTGAGCATGCCCGCCTCTCTCATATGCAGATTCAGGATGCGCGTCTTGATTCACTCTCCCGCATAAGCGGGCAGCTCCACTCCCATGACCTGAAAAACCGGCTGCATGACCTCTCATTCCTGGCCCACCATATCGGTTCCGGAAAGCTGGATGCGGAGGACACATCCCGGCTGGTTGCCGCCATTCGCAAGGTGGTAGGTCGAATGCAGACACTGATGCAGCGCATGGCCGATCCGCAGGCACCGATTCATCCGGCGCTGCTCCCCTGCGATGTTTCAGCTCTGTTGAAAAAGAGCATTGCAGACCGTCTCTGGCCGGAAGGGATTCATGTTCATGCAACACTGCCCGACCTGCCTGCTGCTGCTGCAGACAGTGCCATGCTGCAGGGCGTGTTTGAAAATCTGTTTGATAATGCTGTGCAGGCGATGCAGAAACAGGGAGATATCTTTGTCGAAACAGCGCTGACTGATCAGATGATCGAAGTGCGGGTCCGGGACACAGGTCAGGGCATCCCCAGGGCCTTTCTGAAGCAGCGGCTTTTCCACCTCTTTGCCACCAGCAAGGAGAGTGGCCTGGGCATCGGCCTTTACCTCGGCAAACGTATTATCGAGGCACATGGCGGAACCATTACCGCCGCAAGCAGGGGAACGGGGAAAGGTTCCACCTTCTTTGTGCGCCTGCCATTATGGCAGAGTCAGGAGAAATAGAGATATGGGAGAGTGCAGATGAAAATCCAGCGTACCGTGCTTGTTGTTGATGATAATGAGATCAACCGCCTCAACCTGAAACTGCTGCTGAAAGATCAATATCAGGTTCTTGAGGCGGGTGACCCCGACAAGGCCGATGCCGCACTTTCAGCCAACCGCGTTGATCTGGTTGTGCTTGACCTGGCGCTGCCGCCCGAGCCGGACAATCCTGAAATCGGCATGGCCTACCTGATCAAACTGAAAAAAGAGAGCCCCGATACCCCGGTGGTGGTGATTACCGGCCATGATGAACATGCCCTTGCCGTGCGTGCCCGCAAAGATGGCGCGCTCGATTTCTTCGGCAAGCCATTCGACCCTGATGAGGTGCATGACACCATCGACCGGGCCATGGAATCACGCTGGCAACAGCTGCGTGAGCAGGAGCTCAAGCGCGCGCTCGATAGCCGCATGGGTATGGAACTGCTCGGGGAATCAGACGCCATGCATGAGCTGAAAGAGCTCATTGCCCAGGTTGCTCCGACACCATCTACCGTGCTGATTAAGGGCGAGACCGGGACAGGAAAAGAGCTGATTGCCCGACGCCTGCATGCAGAGAGTCCACGAGCCAGTGAGCCATTTATTGCCATCAACTGTGCCGCCATGAGTGCTGAGCATCTGGAATCTGAACTTTTCGGCCATGAGAAGGGCGCCTTTGCCGGAGCAGGCAAACGAAAGCTGGGATGGTTTGAACGCGCCAGTGGCGGAACCCTGCTGCTGGATGAGATTGCCGGGATGCCGCTCTCTGTGCAGGCGAAACTGTTGCGTGTGCTGGAGAAGGGTGAATTCACCCGGCTCGGCGGTGAGTCGGTGATCTGCTCTGATGTCCGTCTGCTCTGCTCTACCAAGGCCGATCTGGAACAGCTGGTCTCCAGGTCCGAGTTCCGTGATGATCTCTACTACCGCATCCATGTGGTAGAGATCACTGCCCCTCCCCTGCGGGAACACATGCAGGATATTGAGTTGCTGGCAGGCCGTATTCTGATGCAGAAGGGGCTGGCATGCGGCAAACAGATTGAAGGCTTCTCGGATCAGGTGATTGAACAGATGCAGCGATACAGCTGGCCGGGCAATGTTCGCGAACTGGAAAATGTGATTGAGCGTGCCGTTGTGCTCTCAGTTGGCAACACTATTGAAAGCCTGCCATCTCTTGCCGGCCCCCATGTTGCACACGAGTCCGACAACCTTTTGCAACAGTGGTTTCAGCAGCTGCCGGATTCAGGTATCAAAGGTGAAAATGCCGTGGCGGAATTTGAAAAACAGCTGCTGCTGACAGCGCTTGATAGAAATGGAAATATCAAGGCCCGGGCCGGGCGCTGGCTCGGCTTTGGTGACCGGGCAAAAGACAAAATGCGATATCTGTGCGACAAATATGAAGTCGATACCCAGGAGGATTCATGATCAGGGCTCTGACATGCCTGCTGCTGCTGACGCTGTCCGCGCCCCTGCAGGCAGAGGAGAAGGGGTATCTCTATTACCGGGACATAACCATTCCGGCATTCCAGAATATGCGTGAATTTTTTAATCTGCCGAATCGACCGGGCAGCTATCAGGTTACGCTCGTCTCCGACTCCTTCGGTCCCCTGACCTTCCGGATCATCCGGGCCGAAGAGGATGTCGAGCAGGAGATTAAGCGTCAGCGTAGTTACAGTGTCAGCGATCATGAGTTCCACTTTCCCTTTGCCAATCCGGAAGGAAAATATGATCTGATTGTAGAGATGGCCAACTCCAACCCTGCAGGCTCCGCAAAGGTCTCCGTCATTGTGGTTGAGCAGCCATAATCAGGCTGTTGACTTGAAAAGCCGCCATCCGGGCCCCATATAGTTTATTATGGAGATAGCGCTGAATCATGCTGTGCGTATGGATTCAGCGTCCGGATGAACTGAGGTGGCTGAATGGACCTGAACAAAACGACACAGAAACTGCGCGAAGCTCTGCAATCGGCCCAGGCACTTGCTGTACGCCTCTCTCACCAGGAGGTGGATGGTGAGCATCTGCTTGCCGAACTGCTTGCCCAGAGCGAGGGCCTTGCTCCACGTCTGGTTGAGCGTGCCGGTGCATCCACAGAGGCACTCTCTGCCGATATTCAGCAGGCACTGTCAAAGCTGCCCACTATCAGTGGCGGGGTAAGCGAAGCGGGTAAGGTCTATATCACCCAGCGGCTTAACCAGCTCATCGTCAGGGCGGGTGACATAGCGACTTCAATGAAAGATGAGTATATCTCGGTCGAGCATCTGATGCTGGCCCTGATTGATGAGAGTGATGCCACAGCCGCCGGCCGTGCATTCAAAAAGGCCGGTATAAGCCGGAAGAAGTTTCTGGAGGTGCTTGCGTCTGTACGCGGCCACCAGCGTGTCACCAGCGACTCCCCGGAAAGCGCCTATGAGGCACTGGAGAAATACGGCACCGATCTTGTTGAAATGGCCCGCAAGGGCAAGCTTGATCCGGTGATTGGCCGCGACAGCGAGATCCGCAGCGTTATCCGGATTCTTTCCAGAAAAACAAAAAACAATCCGGTACTGATCGGTGAGCCCGGTGTGGGCAAAACCGCTATTGCAGAAGGGCTGGCTCAACGCATTCTCAACGGTGACGTACCGGAGGGACTGAAGCAGCGCACCGTCTTTTCACTGGACATGACAGCACTGATGGCGGGTGCGAAATACCGGGGTGAGTTTGAAGAGCGTCTGAAAGCCGTGCTCAAAGAGATCAGGGAGTCTGATGGCCGTATCATTCTTTTTATTGATGAACTGCACACCATTGTCGGCGCAGGTAAAACCGAGGGCTCATCGGATGCCGGCAACATGCTTAAGCCGATGCTGGCACGCGGCGAGCTTCACTGTATCGGTGCAACCACGCTGGATGAGTATCGGCAGCATATTGAGAAGGATGCCGCACTGGAGCGCCGTTTCCAGCCGATTGTGGTCGACGCCCCCGACGTTGAGGATACCATCTCCATCCTGCGCGGACTTAAAGAGCGCTTTGAAGTACACCATGGTGTACGCATTCAGGATGCGGCTATTGTTGCAGCGGCAACACTCTCCGACCGTTACATCGCTGACCGCTTTCTTCCGGATAAGGCCATCGACCTGGTCGACGAGGCATGTGCATCGATCCGCACCGAGATCGACTCCATGCCGGCAGACCTGGATCAGATTACCCGCAAAACCATGCGCCTTGAGATTGAAGAGACCGCACTGAAAAAGGAGAAAGATGCTGCCAGCCAGGAGCGGCTTGCAACACTGCGTCAGGAGCTGGCCGAGCTGAAAGGCAGCCGTGATACGATGAAGGCACAGTGGGATATGGAGAAGGCCTCCATCGGCAAAGTGCAGAGCTTGCGTGAAAAGATTGAGCAAACACGTCTTGAGATCGAGACGGCTGAGCGTGCCTATGATCTGAACAAAGTCGCTGAACTAAGGCATGGCACACTCCCAGCGCTGGAGAAAGAGCTGGCTAAGCTTGAGGTGGCCGCATCGGAGAAGAGTGTACACTCGCTGCTGCAGGAGGAGGTCACAGAAGAGGAGATCGCTCAGGTGGTGGCGCGCTGGACCGGCATCCCGGTAACCCGGCTGATGGAGGGTGAGCGTGAAAAGCTGTTACGTCTGGCGGATGTGCTGCATGAGCGTGTTATCGGCCAGGATGAAGCGGTGGATAGCGTCGCCAATGCCGTGCTTCGTGCCCGTGCCGGCATCAAGGACCCCAGGCGCCCGATCGGCTCCTTTATTTTTCTGGGGCCTACCGGTGTGGGTAAAACCGAACTTGCCAAAACACTGGCCATCAACCTCTTTGATTCGGAAGCGAATATGGTCCGCATCGATATGAGCGAATATATGGAGAAGCATGCCGTCTCCCGTCTGCTTGGTGCGCCTCCGGGCTATATCGGATTTGAAGAGGGCGGACAGCTGACCGAAGCGGTTCGCCGCAAGCCCTACTGTGTGCTGCTTTTTGACGAAATTGAAAAAGCGCATCCGGATGTGTTCAATGTGCTGCTGCAACTGCTGGATGACGGACGTCTGACCGACAGTCATGGGCGTACGGTCAATTTCCAGAACACGATTGTGATCATGACCAGTAATATCGGCAGCCCGCATCTGCTTGAGGGCGTCACTACCGAGGGCGAGATTACGGAGTCGGCAAAAAAACTGATCACCGATGAACTGCGTGCACATTTCAGGCCCGAGTTTCTTAACCGGGTGGATGATACTGTACTCTTCAAGCCACTCTCCCTGCATGAAGTCGGTAAAATTGTAGAGCTCTTCCTTGCATCACTGCAAGGCCGCCTGGCCGCTCAGCAGATTGAACTGCGTGTCACTGATGCGGCCATGATCTTTCTGGCTCGCGAGGGTTATGACCCTGTCTTTGGCGCAAGGCCGCTGAAACGCTTTATCCAGCAGGAGGTGGAGACTCCGGTGGCCAGAATGATCATTGCCGGTGAAACATCCCCGGGAAGCAGGATCGATGTGGATAGCGACGGGGATACATTACAGATCTCTGCCGTTTAGAAGCCTGTCGGACTCCTGACCATCTACAACAGGTGCTCTTCCACCCCCGGATGCAGAAGCCGCTTCAGCCAGGTCCGGGGAGGGAGCAGCTTCCCCCCTTACGGTGGCGAAGTTTCCGCTATGGTTAATTTTGTTTAATCCTTATGATTGCACCCTGTGACGACTTCATGTAGCAAGTCGCCTCCAAAATACTAGAGGAGGTTCTTTTTTTATGAAAAAGACTTTGATGATTGCAGCAGCAGCTGCGTTTATGGTTAGCGGCTTTGCTGCAACTGAAGCGATTGCCGGCGCGGAAGGCAAATGCAAGGCATGCCACACCTTTGATAAGGGCGGCGCCAACAAGACAGGTCCTAACCTGTTCGGCATTATGGGCGCCAAGATGGGTTCTGTTGACGGCTTCAACTATGGCTCATACCTAGCTGGCAAACCAGGCACCTGGGATGACGCCAGCATGAGAGCCTGGCTCCTGGATTCCAAGGGCGTAGCCAAGGCTGCCGGCGGCAAAACCAAGATGCCGAACCAGAAGATGAAAGGTAAGAAGCTTGATGACGTCATGGCATTCCTGAACGGCCTCAAGTAAGTCTTTAACCGGACTGCTTTAAAGGCGGCCTTCGGGCCGCCTTTTTTCTTTGCATCAGGTCGAATCAAACATAACGGGGAAGCATCACCCCCCCCGGGGGTGAAGTTTCCACTATGGTTAAAATTTCTTAATCTTTATCATTACTCCCCTGGGGGGGCCTCCATTAACAGGTTGCCTCCAAATCACTAAAGGAGAATTTTTCATGAAAAAGACTTTGATGATTGCAGCAGCAGCTGCGTTTATGGTTAGCGGCTTTGCTGCAACTGAAGCCATTGCCGGCGCGGAAAGCAAGTGCAAGGCATGCCACACCTTTGATAAGGGCGGCAAAAACAAGACAGGCCCTAACCTGTTCGGCATTATGGGTGCCAAGATGGGTGATGAGTCCCGTGCAGGTTATACCAAGTACGGTTCATACCTGAAGGCTCAGAACTCAGCTGGCGCTGTCTGGGATGAAGCAAGCATGAGAGAGTGGCTTGAGGACTCCAAAAAGATGGCCAAGGCTGCCGGCAGCAAGACCAAGATGCCAAAACAGCGGATAAAAGGCAAGAAGGCTGATGCCCTCATCGCATTCCTGAACGGCCTCAAGTAAGTCTTTAACCGGACTGCAGTTTTCAAAGCGGCCTTCGGGCCGCTTTTTTTGTTTGGTAGATCCACATTAAGCTTCCATGCTTAATGCTTATGCCGCTTCGGCGGCGATTGTGATTCAAACCCGTCCATAAGTGGAAATAATTTCTTCCCTCCCCCTCCCCGTTCAGCTGACGGCCTCAGCAAATATGAAAAATGGGATAAAGCAGCTACGTCGCGCCCATTTTTCATATGCAGTCTGAGGGAGCCCGTTAGGGCAGACAGATGCCGGGTGCCCTCTCTCTCGCAGCACCCCAGGGCACCCTCTCTACCGCAACACCCCAGGGTGCCTTCTCTCTCGCAGGCTCGATTCACCTTGGCTCGATTCACCTTGGCTCGATTCACCTTGGCGGCATTCACCTTGCAGGCGGCCCATTCTGAACAATAGCCGTCCATGCTGCAGAAGGTGTGGCAAGCTCAGAAAGAGCCGTGAAAAACTGACTTCAGGATAGCTAATCATGCTTAAATCCATAGCATCCGCCCATGGCCATTGTAAACCGCCGGGCACGGCACGAATATCATATTCTTGAGACCTGTGAAGCAGGCATGATCCTGACCGGGCCTGAGGTGAAATCGATCCGGGCAGGACAGGCCAACCTTGCCGAGGCCCACTGTATTATCCGCAATGAAAAGCTGCTGCTGATCGGCTGCCATATCAGCCCCTACAAACCGGCGGCGATGAACAACCCGAAAGAGCCGGCCAGATCGAGGGAGCTTCTGCTGCATAAAAAAGAGATTCAGCGCCTGCTCGGCAAACTCAAGGAGAAGGGGCTTACACTTGTTCCCCTGAAGCTCTATTTCAATGAGCGGGGCTTCGCCAAGCTGGAGGTCGGCCTGGCCCGGGGTAAAAAATTCTACGACAAACGTCAGGATAAAAAAGAGAAGGACATCAAGCGCGACCTGCAGCGCCAGTATAAGATGTGATGGCAGATGGGTGGAAGGCAGGCATACAGAGCCTGTTGAATCAATCGCGAGTCTGCTTTCTGGCCACTCAGGGGGAAGGCGGCCCTGAAACATCCATGGCACCCTGTGCCATCCACAATGGTGCTATCCTTCTTCACCTCTCCAGATTAGCCCGCCACACAACCAACATCGAAGGCGATTCAAACATCGGCCTGATGATCTGCACGCCGGAAACGGTGGCTGATTCAGCGCTGGCCCTGCCTCGGGTCAGCCTGCAGGGAGAAGCCTCTCCCGTTCCGGATGGGCAACTTGAAGCAGCCAAAGCAGCCTACCTGAATGCCATCCCCGATGCCGAACCACTTTTCTCTTTTGCAGATTTCCGACTCTTTCAGTTCACGCCATCACATATCCACTGGGTGGGTGGCTTCGGTTCCGCCAGAAAAATAGCAGTGAGTGACTGGCGCACCCTATTCGCTGAGAATGAAGGGAATCTGCCATGACCGTAATTCATGGATTTCATGCACACGTTTATTACAATGAATCAACCTTTGAACAGGCTTCAAGGCTGTGTGATGAAGCAGGAGAAAAATTCACCCTGTCCGTTGGTCAAAAGTATAAAAAGCCTGTCGGGCCACATCCGTGCTGGAGCTGTCAGCTTGCCTTCAAACCGGAAGCGTTTGGAAACATTGTCCCATGGCTGGCCCTGAACCGCCATGGTCTGACTATTTTTATCCATGCGAATACGGGTGACGATCTGAAAGATCATACGGAACACACCATCTGGATGGGGAAACCCGAGCCGCTTAATCTGGATATGTTTAATCCGACAGCGTAAACACACCGTGCAAAGGAAGCAGTCCATAAAATTCCTCTGGAAAAATGGGCGGGCATTTCTCATATTGAGCATCTTAAGACTATTTGGACCGACGGAGAGCGTATGAAAACAGCAACATTAGAGATGCCCGATAAAAATGGTTATTTTGGTGAATATGGCGGGCAGGTCATTCCACCGATGCTCGTTGAGATTATGAATGAGATTAATGATGCCTACGATAAAATTATCACTACCGAAGCATTTCAAAATGAACTTCAGCAGCTATATACCGACTATGTCGGCCGCCCAAGCCCTCTCTATTTTGCCCGGCGCCTCACAACGCAGCAAGGCGGCGCGCGTATCTTCTTAAAACGTGAGGATCTGAATCACACCGGTGCACACAAAATCAACCACTGCATTGGCGAAGCCCTGCTGGCAAAACATATGGGTAAAACCAAGGTACTGGCAGAGACCGGTGCCGGGCAACATGGCGTGGCTCTGGCAACGGCATGTGCCCTGGTTGGCATCGATTGTGAAATTCATATGGGTGAGATCGATATTGAGAAAGAGCACCCCAACGTCACCAAAATGAAAATTCTGGGGTGTAAACTTGTGCCTGTAAGCCGCGGCACAAGGACACTCAAAGATGCTGTTGACAGTGCGTTCGAAGAGTATCTGAAAGATCCTGTTAACTTCTTTTATGCCATCGGATCGGTGGTCGGGCCGCATCCGTTTCCAAAAATGGTGCGCGATTTCCAGAGTATTGTCGGCAGGGAAGCGCGTGAGCAGTTTCTGGCAAAAGAGGGCCGGCTGCCGGATCTGGTGACAGCCTGTGTAGGTGGCGGCTCCAATGCCATCGGCATATTCACCGCCTTTCTGGATGACGAAACAGTAAAGCTGGTCGGTGTGGAGCCTGCCGGGAAAGGTCTGGATACCCCGGACCATGCAGCAACAATGACCCTGGGTACCAAAGGCGCGATTCACGGATTTGAGTGTTATAATCTGCAGGATGCTGAAGGTAATCCTCTGCCCGTCTATTCAATCGCTTCGGGTCTGGATTATCCCGGAGTTGGTCCGCAGCACTGTTACCTCAAAGATATCAAGCGTGTGGAATATGAAACTATTGATGATCAGCAGTGTCTGGATGCATTTATGCAGCTCTCCCGTCTGGAAGGCATCATCCCCGCGCTGGAGAGCGCACATGCCGTGGCTTATGCGATGAACATTGCCAAAACCATGTCGAGCGATAAAACAATCCTTGTCAACCTCTCAGGGCGTGGCGATAAAGATGCTGATTTTGTTGCAGAACGGTTGTCACTTTAACTTCTCGGTCTAATTCTCTGAAAGAAGAGGGAAAGAAATTTGGACGTTAAAAAGAGTGATCTTCGTAAACGGGCTGAGGCCAGACTTGCGGCTCTGGATGAGCCTTTTCCGGAGCTGTCAGAATACGATGCTCGCGAGCTGATCCATGAACTGCGCACGCATCAGATTGAGCTGGAGATACAAAATGAAGAGCTGCGGCAATCCGGGCAGGCGCTGACAGAGGCTCGCGATCACCTTACCGACCTCTATGATTTTTCTCCTTCAGGTTATGTAACCCTCAGCAACAAGGCTGTTATATTGAAAGCTAATCTCATGGCAGCAAATATATTGGGCATCGAAAGACCTAAGCTCATCGGCAGGCTGTTCAGCTCATTTGTCGGCGACTCAACGGCATTTGGAGAGTTCCTGCACAACTGTTTTCACACAGGCGAGAAGACCATTACAGAGGTTGAAATCAAAGTGCCGGATGGTAAATTGTTTGCACAGTTAACGGGCCTTTCCGCAGACAGTGGTGAATTTGATACCAAAGTGGTAAGGCTGGCGATAACGGATATCACCCCCTACAGGCTAAGCAAACAATCTTTAGCTCGTACATTGCAAATACTGGATATCGATAAAACAGAACATGATCATATCGCCTTACATAAGGAGATTGAGCTGTGTACTGAAGAGTTGCTGGAGAGTGAAATCAAGTTTAAGACCCTGTTTACAAACTCCCCGGACCCCACATGGATCGTCGATGAAAATAACGTGTTCATCCTGTGCAATGACGCTGCCTCTAAGATTCTCGGATATGAGAGCATTGAAGCGTTACTATCGATGCATCCATCTGAAGTCTCTCCTGAATTCCAGCCGGATGGACAAAGCTCTCTGAATAAAGCCAACGAGATGATGGCCTGCGCACGACGCGAAGGCATACACCGTTTTGAATGGGAACATCGACGCAGCAATGGTACGTGCTTCCCGGTAGAAGTGACGCTCTCCAGCATAAAAATCAAAGGCAAAAATTGTCTCTATTGTACATGGAGGGACATTTCCGAGCGCAAAACTATCGAGAAGAAGTTGCAGAATCTTAACCAGAAACTGGAGATTCTCTCTCTTCATGACGGACTAACCGATATCGCAAACAGACGGATGTTTGATTCAAGGCTGCTCCTGGAATGGGGCAGAAGTATGCGTGAAAAACAACCGCTTTCATTGATTATGATCGATATCGATTATTTTAAACAGTACAATGATACCTATGGTCATCTGCCTGGAGATGAGTGCCTGATAATGGTTGCGAAAGCGTTGTCTGAGGTACCAAAACGTACTATGGATCTATGTGCTCGTTATGGCGGAGAAGAGTTTGCATTGCTGTTACCAAACACAAATTTGATACAAGCGATCAACCTGGCTGAAGAGTGTCGTGAAAAAATATACCAATTGAAGATTCCACATGAGAGTTCAAGCGTTTGTGATGTTGTTACTATTAGTGCAGGAGTTGCCTCAATAACACCTGATAAAGACACCCCGATTCCCTCCCTTACCAAAGCCGCAGATGAAGCCCTGTATCTGGCGAAGCATCAAGGCCGCAACACGGTTAAAGCGATCTAAGAGCCAGCTCCTGTCTCTTTGTGCGTTGAATCGCCAGCGTTTGAATAGCTCTATTTATACAATGTCAATTAACATGGCCGCATGACGACAATTAGGATGGCCGCTTCCGGTCCTCCAGGCTAAGGTCTGCTTCCGGCCAAAGGTGGATCTTCACAACTTAGGCTATAGTCGACATTCTAAGGAACAGATTTAATTAATGAGGGGCGAGGGAATGGTGAAAACAATTGGGCTGGTGATTCTTACGTCTCTGTTAACAGCATGTGGTGCTATGGGATATGTAAAGACAAATGACCCGGCAGTTAAAACTCAACAAGCTTATTCATTAATGTCTCAGGACAGGTTCCTAATGGCGGAAGATTATCTATTATCAGCTCTGAGGATACTAAAAGAGAACCCAAACCGTGGAGTTGAAGCAGACGTTCATTTCTCTCTTGGAAATTTATATAAAAATGAAGGTTATCATCGCCATCGCACTCAATTTGAGAGACTTGGGACTTATGATGGAACTTACATAAAGTCGATTAATCACTTTCAGAAGGCAAAAGAATTATTTGAAAGTGTCAACAGTGAAGTGGGCGTTGCAAAGTCATTGCTTGGGCTTGGAGGCGCTTACGGTTTAAGTGGCGATGAGAAGAGGGGTTGTGCAGCACTGCGTTCTGCACTTAAGGTTTATAACACTGCGAAATCAGAGGGTCGTATTACTTCTGAACCGGGGCTGATTACTTCAGAGCCAATAATTCTTAATCCAAATTACAAAACAGTCGGTGAAATTGTGATGGTACGAATTTGTTCAAACTGCATGGAACAACCTTTGGCTACCAAAGAAGCTTGTTTCTCTCACTTCAAAAAAATAGCTGACTCAAAGTAGATGCCGGTATGGCCGAGCGAATGACCCCAACACCCTGATAAAAAAGGCAGCCCGAAGGCTGCCTTTTTAATTTATTGCCCAGACATGGATGCCCGCATCCCGTATCTAATTTTTTGACTTATCCACGATCTTGTTGATCCACGGCATCATCGCACGAAGCTTCTCACCGGTCTGCTCGATCGGGTGAGCCGCATTCAGGCGACGGTATGCAGTCATGGACGGGTAGTTGGTCGCGCCTTCAAGAATGAACTGTTTGGCATATTCGCCGGTCTGGATGTTGTGCAGGCACTCTTTCATCGCCTTGCGGGACTCTTCATTAATCACGCGCGGGCCGGTCACGTACTCGCCATACTCCGCGTTGTTGGAGATGGAGTAGTTCATGTTGGCGATACCGCCCTCATACATCAGGTCCACGATCAGCTTCAATTCATGCAGGCACTCGAAGTATGCCATTTCGGGTGCGTAACCCGCCTCGGTCAGGGTTTCGAAACCGGCTTTGACCAGCTCAACCGCACCTCCGCAAAGTACAGCCTGCTCACCGAACAGGTCGGTTTCTGTTTCATCCTTGAATGTGGTTTCGATGATGCCGGTTCGCCCGCCACCAATGGCTGATGCATAGGAGAGGCAGATCGCTTTCGCATCACCGGTTGCATCCTGATGGATGGCGATCAGATCAGGAATACCGCCACCTTTTACAAACTCGGAACGAACTGTGTGGCCCGGAGCCTTCGGCGCGATCATGACCACATTCAGGTCAGCACGCGGGGTGACCTGATTGTAATGAATGGCAAAACCGTGAGCAAAAGCCAGCGTGGCGCCCTGCTTCAGATTTGGCGCAAGCTCATCCCTGTAGAGAGCCGACTGGAACTCATCCGGCGTCAGCACCATCACAACATCTGCACCTGCAACCGCATCGGCAACATTGCTTACTTTCAGGCCTGAGGCCTCTGCCTTGGCTGCGGAAGCGGAGCCGGGACGCAGGGCGACGGTTACGTCCACGCCTGAATCTTTCAGGTTATTGGCATGGGCATGGCCCTGCGAGCCGTAGCCGATAATGGCTACTTTTTTACTCTTGATGATCGAAAGATCGGCATCTTTGTCGTAATAGACGTTCAAGGCCATGATAAGTTCTCCTCAAATAAACTGGCGCATTTTCTGAATCTGAAAACAGCTTTCTATGCGTAAAGGCGGCGCAGAATATAGGATTTTTTTATAAACATCACCCCCCCAATCATTCGGGGCTGTTGCAATGCTCATTTCCGAACCCTTGCCTTGCCGTTATAGTTGTGGCTCTCTTCGACCAAGGGAATATCTGAACAGCCGCAACTGCACCTGTTCAGTATGCAAAGGCAGGAGTCCTGACATGTCCGATAAACCCTGGGGAGGGCGCTTTAATGCCCCGACCGACAGCTTTGTAGAAGCCTTTAATGCATCCACGGATGTAGACTGCCGCATGTATGCGGAGGACATTGCAGGCTCCCGTGCACATGCCACCATGCTGAACACCCAGGGCATCCTCACCGACGGTGAACTGGCGGCCATTCTCAAAGGCCTGAATGAGATTGAGGCAGAGATCGAACGCGGTGAATTTGAATTCCTTATTGAGCTTGAAGATGTGCATATGAACATCGAAAAGCGGCTGACCGACCGCATCGGTGATGCCGGCAAGAAACTGCATACGGCACGCTCCCGTAACGATCAGGTTGCCACCGACACCCGCCTCTATCTGCGCCGGAGAACAGACGATCTGATTGCGCGTATTCATACCCTGCAGTCGGTGCTGGTGGCGCTGGCAGAAGAGCATGCCGATACGATTATGCCCGGCTTTACCCACCTGCAAACCGCACAGCCTGTTACCTTCGGCCACCATCTGCTGGCTTATGTCGAGATGCTTGAGCGGGATATGGACCGTTTCTTTGATGCCAGCGAGCGGATGAACCAGTGCCCGCTCGGCTCTGCCGCTCTGGCCGGCACCACCTTCCCGATTAACCGGAGCCAGACCGCTGAAATGTTGGGATTCAATGGTCCCTGCACCAATTCGCTGGACGCAGTCTCGGATCGGGACTTTATCATGGAGCTGCTGGCAGCCGCCTCGATCTGTGCCGTTCACCTCTCCCGATTCTCGGAAGAGCTGATTCTCTGGATGAGTGCACAGTTCGGCTTTGTTGAGCTGCCGGATGCCTTCTGTACCGGCTCATCGATTATGCCGCAGAAGAAAAATCCGGATATGCCGGAGCTCGTACGCGGCAAGACCGGTGGCATCATCGGCGGGCTGGTTGCCATGCTGACCACGGTAAAGGGGCTGCCTCTGGCCTACAACAAGGATATGCAGGAAGACAAGCGGGCCGTTTTCGATGCCATGGACAACCTGGAAGGGAGCCTGCGCATCTTTGGCGATATGCTGCCCGGCATCAGGGTAAACAAACAGGCGATGCTGACGGCTGCTGCATCCGGCTTTTCAACAGCAACCGATCTTGCGGACGCACTGGTTCGGGCCGGTGTACCGTTCCGTGAAGCACATGAAATTGTCGGCAAATCTGTTGCCTACTGCATCAAAGAGGGGTGCGGCCTGCACGAGATGACTCAATCAGCCTGCCAGGCGATTGATGCAAGGCTTACCGAAGCGATGGTCAAACAGCTATCGGTTGAGGCATGCGTTGCCGCACGTAACCATATCGGCGGCACAGCCCCCGAACAGGTGCGCCAGCAGTGCGCTGCCTGGAAAGCACTATTGGAACCATCAAAGGCGGAGTCATAACCATGCGTAAATTTCTACTGTTTTTTGTCATTACGGCTTTTGTTCTTGCCGGCTGCGGCCGCAAAGAGCCGCCGCAACCGATAGCAGATAATGCGCCACCGGCCCTTGTTTCTGTTGAACATATCATTACCGGTAACAGCCTGAAGCTGGATATGGTACTAAGTGGCGGCAGCGGCGGCCTAGGCTATCAGATTGATCGTGCCGAGATGGATCCCTACTGCAAATGTCCGGGTGAGTGGCGCCGCTACTATGAAGAGATGCCCAATCCGAAGAATTTTGACAAGCCATCCTTATCAAAGCTGATCAACCTGAGAGGCGGTGATATGGAGTACGTATTTCGGGTACGTGCTGTTGATGCGCTGGGCCGCTTCAGCGAATGGAGCAAGCCGATCCGTGCCAGAGCAGTCATTCTCTTCGAATAACTTTGATGCCTGCTGAGAAACTGTCACAGCCTCGCCTGGACCAGCTGGGCACATATCCGTTTGAACGGCTGAGAAAGCTGTTTGAGGGTCATAAGCCGAATCCGGATATGACCCCGATTGATGCCGGGGCCGGCGAGCCACGGCTGCCGCTGCCGGGCTTTGTTGAAGGCACGCTGGCCAGTCATCTGGCCGGCTTCTCCAAATACCCGAGCACCCGAGGCAATGATGTTTTGCGCCAGGCGATCGCAGCATGGTTAAAGCGCCGGTATGGCCTCAGGCATGTTGATCCGGCAACGCAGGTATTAAGCGCCAACGGAACAAGGGAGGCGCTTTTTGCCGTTGCCCATGCGCTGGTCAATCCCGAGGCCTGCTGCGGAGACAGGCAAAGACCCTATGTGCTGATGCCGAATCCGATGTATCAGATCTATCTGGGTGCCGCCGTAACTGCCGGGGCAATCCCCTACCTGATGCCGTGTGCTGCCGAAAACGGTTTTGCACCTGAACTTGATGCCGTTCCGGAGAGTGTCTGGGCTGATACCGCCATGATCTATGTCTGCTCACCATCCAATCCGACAGGCTGGGTGGCTGATGCTGACTACTATACAAGGCTGCTTGAGCTGGCCGACAGATATGATTTCTATGTACTGGCAGATGAGTGCTATTCGGAGATTTACCGGGAAACCCCGCCGGTTGGCCTGCTTGAGGTGGCCCAGGCACTGGGCCGTGAAGGTTATTCCCGCTGTCTGGTTTTCAACTCTCTCTCCAAGCGTTCGGCTCTGCCGGGGCTGCGCTCGGGACTTATTGCCGGAGATGCCGAGCTGATCAGCCGTTTTGCCAAACTGCGCAGCTATACCGGGCCTGCCACGCCAATTCCGCTGCAGCAGGTGGCGGCGGCGGCATGGTCGGATGAGGTGCATGTGCAGAAGCATCTTGCAGTTTATCGTCAAAGCCTGGCGGTATTTTTTGACACCTATGGCCGGAGCAGACCGCCTGCCGGATCGTTTTTTGCCTGGCTTCCGGTTGACGATGACGAGGCGTTTTCCCTGGCTGCCTATACACAGCAGGCGGTTACCGTGCTTCCCGGCTCATATCTGAGTGCAATCGACAGAAACGGTGTCAATTCAGGTGCCGGATATGTCCGGGCAGCCCTGGTGGACGGGGCTGGAAAAGCCGCAGAGCTTGCCCTCCGGCTGAAGGCCGTCAGGGTCTAGGCCATGTTAATCCCCACCCATATTGAAGCGGAACTGCGCAGACGGGCCGCATCCGGCGGTACGCTGAACTGCTATCTGTATGATACAGCCCCGATGCGGGAGAAGATTGCACACCTTGTCCGGATCATGCCGGACGGCCTGGAACTCTTTTATGCCATGAAAGCCAATCCGCACCCGGCATTTCTGGAGGCGGCGCTTGAAGCAGGTGCGGTCGGAATTGAAATCGCCAGCCTTGGTGAAGCAAGAAGGGCTGTGGATGCAGGTTTTTCTGCAGACCGGCTGATCTATACCGGCCCCGGCAAATCCCCGGAAGAGCTGGCATGGAGCGTGGCAAACGGTGTGCGGACCGTACATATTGAATCACTGGTTGAAGCGTATCGCCTGAACAGTATCTGCAGACAGCAGGACAAAGAGATAGATGTGCTGCTGCGCATCAATGCCGACTTCGATATCCACGATGCCCAGACCACATTCTCGGGCGGCAGCAAAAAATTCGGTATCGATGAAGAGAAACTGGATGAGGCGCTACCCCGGCTGCTTGCTCTTGAACATCTTAATTTCCGTGGCCTGCACGTCTATGCAGCCAGCGGCGTATTGAATGTGGACGACCTGCTGAAAAACTGCGAGCTGGTCTTTGATCTCACCAGAAAAATCGAAGCAGCCTATGCCGGTGTCAATTGCGATATTATTGATTTCGGCGGCGGCTTCGGTGTCGACTATCTTGAGACCGGCGTTGATTTCGACCCACAGGCCTATGCTGACGGGCTGGCAGCCATGATTGCCGACTACGGCTTTGAGGGGCGCCATTTTGTGCTCGAACTGGGTCGCTATCTGGCTGCCGATTCAGGCTGGTTCTGCACCGAAATTCTCGATATCAAGGAGAGCCGCGGGAAAAAACAGGTGATCTGTGCCGGTGGCATCAACCATTTCCGCAGGCCTGCAGCCCTCTCCATCAACCACCCGCTCGGCATTGTACGTACCGCAAAAGCAGCGCTTTTCGACGGGCAGGTTTGCGTTGCAAACGAACAGGTCTACTTCGGCGGGCCGCTCTGCACCAGTGCGGACAAGCTGGCCAATGACGTTTATGTCGAGGCGGCCGATGTGGGTGATATTGCCGTCTTCGGACTGGCAGGCGCTTACGGACTGACCATGTCCAATCAGGAGTTCCTGAGTCATGCGCGGCCGGAAGAGGTTGTTCTCTAGACATCATGATTATTCATGAACCGGTGTGATATCGCACCGGGCCTTTATGTTGCAACGGATTTTTTTTGAGGAAGTGCGTAGCCATTGCTTACGGACGACTGGGAAAAGGTTCGTTGCGGATCAAGGAACAAGCGAGGGCGCGGCAGTATGCATGAATAACCCGGGTCGGGCCTGCTGTAATTGTATGCCGCACTATAAGTTTGCCAGTTGGCAGAAACCCCGGCATTGATCTAATATGCCGGCATGAACAAACCCTGTACCCGGCAATGATCCGCCCCGCCACAGCCGCCGATATCCCGGCACTGACCGACATTGAAATCCACTGTTTCGATATTGACCGTCTCTCCGAACGCAGCTTCCGCCATCTGCTGACCCGAGGCAATGCCGTAACGCTGGTCGAGGAGGAGCAAGGCGCTCTGCGCGGCTATGCCATGGTGCTTTTTCACCGCAACACCTCCATCGCCCGCATGTATTCACTGGCAGTTGATCCCGGAAGCCGCGGCAAAGGGATCGGTAAAAAACTGATCGAAGCGGTCGAAGCCATCGCCCTTGGTCGCGGCATGGTCTCCATGCGACTGGAAGTGCATACCAATAACAGCAGTGCACAGGCACTCTACCGGAGCCTCGGTTATCGGGAATTTGCCACGCTTTCCGACTACTACGAAGATCATGGCGATGCCCTGCGCTTTGAAAAGGAGCTGGCGCCGCACCTGTCTGCCAAAAATTCGCCGGTGCCGTTCTATGCGCAGACACTGGAGTTTACCTGCGGCCCGGCCTGCCTGATGATGGCCATGAAATCGCTGTCGCCGAAAATAAAACTCGACAGAATCCTGGAGCTCCGGCTCTGGCGTGAATCGACCAGTATTTTCATGACCTCCGGCCATGGCGGCTGCAGTCCGTATGGCCTGGCCCTCTCCGCCCGTCAGCGCGGATATCAGGTGACCCTGTTTGTCCGCCGTGATCCGGAGATGTTTGTCGAGTCAGTACGCAGTGAGGAGAAACGCGAAGTCATCCGTATCGTGCAGGGGGACTTCATCCGTGAAATCGGACGCTCCGATATCCAGATGCGGGATCGGCCTCTGACCAGCAGTGAGATGGAGAAGCACTTCCGCTCAGGTGCGATTCCCATCGTGCTGATCAGCTCCTACCGGTTTACCGGTGACAAATCGCCCCACTGGGTGGTGGTGACCGGTTTCGACGAACGTTTCATCTATATTCATGAGCCCTATGTCGATGTTGAAGAGGGTGAAACCGATACCACCTGTATCGGCATCCCCATTCCCCGTAACGAATTCGAGCATATGACCCGTTACGGCAAAAGCCGCCAGTACGCGGCACTGCTGATTACCAGGAAAGAAGAGAACGCATGAAACTGAATCCACGTCATACCGTCGTTGTTGATCGCGCAGCCGACTGGAAATGGGAGATCGAGGGGCTACGCATTCTGGAAGCCAATGAGTATCTGACCCGCTGGGTTCGTCCGCAGAAGCGGCCTATGCGCATCATTAACCTGTGCCGTCGCTACACCTACCTCAGTGCCGGCTACTACTGCTCGCTGCTGGCTGAAGCGCGCAATGATCTGCCGATGCCGACTGTAGCCGACATTCTCGATCTTTCACGTCGCAGCCTCTACGCCTTTGCGCTGCCGGAGCTGAATCAGTCACTGCGCAAGACCATGCAGCGACTGGCAGAGCCGCCGCAGGAGGATTTTGTTCTCCATGTCTTTTTCGGTCAGGCCGATGACCGGCGGTTTCACAGACTGGCAACAGAGATGTTTGATCTTTTTCGCTATCCGCTAATCAAAGTGCGTGTGGCCAGCGGTAACGACTGGACTATTAAATCCATCACACCGCTGGGGCTTGAAAAAACCACGGGTGATCTTGACAGCTTCTTCGAACAGAGCATCCGCCACTACACCCGCCTGCCACGGCGACAGCGTAGCAGCCGGAAACCGGCCCTTTACGATCTGGCTATTCTGGTTAATCCGAACGAAAAGCTGCCACCCTCCAATGCAGAGGCGCTGAACCGCTTCATCAAGGCAGGCAAGGCCCTGCGCATGGATGTGGAGATCATTCAGGCCCGTGATTACCACCGTATCGCCGAATTCGATGCACTCTTTCTGCGTGAAACCACGGCGCTGGACAATCACACCTTCCGCTTCGCCCGCAAGGCCGAAGCCGAAGGGCTGCCGGTGATTGATGACTCCAAATCAATCCTGCGCTGCACCAACAAGGTCTATATGTGGGAGCGGTTGAGCAATCACCAGCTGCCGACACCGCGCACCATTCCGCTCAACCGCGCTATTTTTGACGATGCGGTGCTGACAACACTGGAGGAGCAGCTTGGCTATCCGATGGTGCTGAAGATTCCTGATGGCTGTTTTTCGCGCGGCATGTTCAAGGCCGGCAACAGGCAGCAGGTGAAAGATGCGGCCGGCAAACTGTTTGCCAATTCGCGCCTTATTCTGGCGCAGGAGTTCATGTACACCGCCTACGACTGGCGTATCGGTATTCTTAACGGCAAGCCGCTCTACGCTTGCCAGTACAAGGCATCACGTGGCCACTGGCAGATCGTTAACCACAGGGATGACGGTAGCATGGTAGCCGGCGGATTTCGGACGCTGGCCGTTGAGGATGCACCGGAGCATGTGGTGAGCCTCGCCACCCGGGCGGCCGACCTGATCGGCAACAGCCTCTACGGCGTTGACCTGAAAGAGAATGACAACGGTATTTTCGTGATTGAGATTAACGATAATCCGAATATTGATCAGGGTGTTGAGGATAAGGTGCTTAAAAGCGCGCTTTATACAGAGATCACGCAGGAGTTTATCCGCCGCATCGAAGCCTCGCGCTATAGTTGAGACCTCTTATCCGGCACTGACGTTTCGGCGGCAAGGCCATTCAGTGCCTGAGCAATACACTGACGGCTACGGAACAGCACCATCTGCTGCCAATCCGGGGTGGCCGGATAGAAGTGACGGCGGATATCCGCCTTGATCCGCTGCGTCCTGGCTGCCTGCCACTCCGGAAGGCCCTGCCGGTGCAGCCAGTGATCGCCGCGCAATACGCTGACCATGTCGTCAAACGGGAAGGTTCCGAACTCCAGGGCAATGAAGACCACCGCATCGCCCAGCATCCGTTGCCAGCCGAAATCGGAAAGCCCCTGCTTGGCTACCGAACTTGATGTGCCGATGGCAGGCTCGGTGACCGACTGGCCGTACCATTGGCGGGCAAGCGCAAGGCCGACAGTGCCGGGCAGGTGGTCGCAGATCGGCTCGCCGTAGCCGAACGGGCCGAGGCCGGTATGGAAGTCGAGTACGGCAACACGTTTGCGCCCGGCCAGCCGGAAATCTTTAACAATCTCTTCGGTGGTGCGTCGTGACCATGTCGGCGCCCTGCCTCCATAGAAGAGCCCATCAGCATGGGCGAACTGGCCGCCGGAGAGCGCTGCTTCAAAGGCAGCCTGACCGTAATGAGTCGCATAGTCGTGCAGCCGGGCATCGGCTGTAGCCACTGCTTCATGATCCAGCGCATCCGGCACGATGGCATCGGCCAACTCATCGTAACCGTGGTTCACAGGCAACGCTTTTTCGAAATCGATAAAATTACGGTTCAGATCAACGCCATCCTCAGTCACCCGCCGCAACCAGGCAAAGCCGTGAGGGTTAAGGGCATGCACAACAAGCAGCGCGGTTTTTTCAGGCAGTGCACCGTGATTCAACCAGTCAATCTGGGCTGCGGAGCCACAGAAGCCTTCCACTCCGTGGGTGGCCGAGAGCAGCACCAGCACCGTTTCGGCATCACGTGGTCCCAGCCACACAACATCGGTAGCAAGCGCTTCACCGTTCGGACCGGTGAGCGGATGTGTATAAGTTACAGCCTCTGCGCCTGCACCGCGGACAGCTGCCAGAAACTGCTCCCGTGCCACAGCATAGCCGGCAGAAAATACGGAACTGTCGAACGGAGCATCAGGTATCATCACCTGCATTGTTACACCTCGCTGTTGGCCGCATCATCAGCCTCGGGGCCTGCGGCTGGCAAGCGCTATTTTACCTTCACATCCACCGCTTCAAGTGCTGCGCTGCCAGTAGAAAGCGTGCCGGTCTATGCATAAACCACTCCATAATTCATATAAGTTGAAGTTCCGGCTCCGGCGGCTAGCTTCGTCCGTATCAGTATTACATCCAAAGGGGTCTGCATGAATCATTTACAACAGGTTATTGAGGCAGCTTGGGAGAGCCGCGACCAGTGGAATATGCAGAGTGTTAATGCGGAACACCGTGATGCGATCAGGCACTCTATTCAGCTGCTGGATGATGGCGGTGTCCGTGTTGCCGAAAAGGACAGTGCAGGCAACTGGATCACCAATGAGTGGCTGAAAAAAGCCGTCCTGCTCTTCTTCAAGCTGCACGACAACCAGGTGATCAGCGGTGGCAATACCAATTACTATGACAAGGTTCCGCAGAAGTTTGCCAATTGGGGCGAAGAGATGTTCCGCACAGGCGGCATGCGCGTTGTTCCGCCGGCAACCGTGCGCAAAGGGGCCTATATTGCGCCCAAGGTCGTGCTTATGCCGAGTTATGTGAACATTGGCGCCTATGTGGATGAAGGCACCATGGTGGATACCTGGTCAACTGTCGGTTCATGTGCCCAGATCGGCAGGAATGTTCACCTCTCCGGCGGTGTCGGTATCGGTGGCGTACTGGAGCCGCTGCAGGCCACGCCGACCATTATCGAAGATAACTGTTTTATCGGTGCCCGCTCCGAAGTGGTTGAAGGTGTGATTGTCCGCGAAGGCTCTGTCATCTCGATGGGTGTTTATATCGGCAAGTCGACCCGCATCTATGATCGTGAAACCGGCGAAACATTCTACGGTGAAGTTCCGCCATACTCGGTCGTTGTTTCGGGCTCCATGCCCGGCAAGGCGGGCGGCCCGAACCTCTACTGCGCAGTCATCGTGAAGAAGGTGGATGAGAAGACCCGTTCCAAAACCGGAATCACCGAACTGCTCCGCGAGTAATCCCTTTACTGGTCAAAACCGGAAAGAGGCCCCGTCACAGGGGCCTCTTTTTCATGCTCCCGGTTTGCGGCTGCTCCAATACCCCTCTACACTGAAAGCATCGCTGGCCTGTCTGCCGAACGGATTAAAAATTCTTTCCGGCAGCCGGAAAGGAGGACCCAATGAATTCCAGACTGCTGCCTGTTCTGATTCTCACCGGCCTTGCCGTACTCTTTATCATCCAGAATGTTGCTGTCGTGGAGATCCGGTTTCTATTCTGGTCAATGCAGATATCCCGCTCCCTGCTCGTGTTCCTGCTGCTGGCCGTCGGAATCATCATTGGCTGGTTTCTGCACGGCCACATGAAGCACCATCAGGCAAAATCCGGTCATGATATCTGACAGCTCCTGCACCGGCGTGACTGCCAGCAGGAAAGAACCTGTCATGGATTGCAATAACGGCTGCCGGTTGCTGAAAAGTCCTGTCAGCCGGCATATGGCATGTGATAGTTTGCGCACGGTAAAACCTGCTCACACTGGTGGTGCCGGATATTTTATAGTGTTAGTACTGAAAACCCGGCCGTGTTGGCCCGGATTCAATCCCGGGGCAGCGGCATGCAATCAGAATTAAAAAGTTTAGGGGCCTGAGGGCGAAGCTATGAACAATGCAGACTGGACGATAGAACGCGCTGCCGGGCTTTACCAGATTGATGGCTGGAGCAACGGCTTTTTTGGCGTCAATGAGGCCGGCAACATCGTCGCCATTCCTGATGGAGAACACAGGATTGACCTGAAAAAGCTGTGTGATGAGCTGGCCGGGCGTGAGCTCTACGCTCCGCTGCTGCTGCGCTTTTCAGATATGCTGAAACAGCGGATGAGCCAGATCCATGACCGTTTTCAGATCGCCCGGCAGGAGTCGGAATATCAGGGCCGTTACTTCGGTGTTTATCCGATCAAGGTCAACCAGCAGCGGCAGGTGGTCGAGGAGATTGTCGAGTTCGGAGCAGATTTCAACTGGGGGCTGGAAGCCGGTTCCAAGCCTGAACTGCACGCCACACTGGCGATGCTGGAGGATGTCGAAGGCCTGATTATCTGTAACGGCTACAAAGACCGGGAATTCATCGAGCTGGCCATGATCGGCCGTAAAATGGGTAAGCGAGTCTTTATTGTTGTCGAAAAGCCCAACGAACTGGACATGATTCTGGATGCCTCAAAACGCCTGCAGGTGGAGCCGCTGATCGGTCTTCGCTGCCGCCTTGCGGCAACCAGCAAGGGGCTCTGGGATGATTCCGGCGGTGACCACTCCAAGTTCGGCCTGGGTGCATCGGAGTTGATGGAGGTGATCAGAAAACTGAAGGGTGCGGATATGCTTGATAGCCTGCGCCTGCTGCATTTTCATATCGGCTCACAGGTGCCGCAGATCCGCCGTATCAAACAGGCGATGCAGGAGGCCGCCCGTTTCTATGTCGAGATGCGCAAGCTCGGTGCACCGATCGAATTTATGGATGTCGGCGGCGGCCTCGGAGTGAACTATGACGGCTCCATTTCGGCCAACATCTCGTCGGTGGACTATACCCTGCAGGAGTATGCCAACGATATTGTCTGGACGATGAAAAATGTCTGCGATGATGAGGAGCTTCCGCATCCACATATCATTTCCGAATCGGGCCGGGCGCTGGTGGCTCATCATGCGGTGCTGATTATCGATGTGCTGGGTGTCACCGTGCGAACCGGTGCTGCTATGGTCAATGAGCCCTCTGAGGATGCTCCGATGCAGCTGCGCCAGCTGTGGCAGACACTGCTGGATATTGATCAGATCAATCCGCGCGAGGCGCTGCATGATGTTGTGTCGCTGCGTGAGGATGTAAATCAGCTTTTTACACTGGGGCACTGTTCGCTCACAGACCGGGCGCAGGCCGATGCACTTTACTGGCATATGTTGAGCCTCCTTGTCAGAAAACTGGATGAGGAGGAGGTGAATCAGCTGATTCCCGGCATCCATACCCAGATGGCGGATCGCTACTTCTGCAACTTTTCACTCTTTCAATCACTGCCTGATGCATGGGCGATCAAACAGGTATTCCCGGTTATGCCGATCCACCGGCTCGATGAAGAGCCGACCCGGCAGGGAATTCTGGTGGACATCACCTGCGATTCGGATGGCAAGATTCAGCAGTTTCCGCTTGAGGAGGGGCTCTCCGAAACACTTCCCCTGCATCCGGTCAATAACGGTGACGACTATTTGATCGGCATCTTCCTGACCGGAGCCTACCAGGAGATTCTGGGCGATCTGCACAACCTCTTCGGTGACACGCATGCGGTACATGTGCGTATGGATGGCGATCACTATGAGCTGGAGCAGGTGGTTGAGGGTGAGTCGGTGGCCGAGGTACTTGATTATGTGCAGTTCCACGAGACGGTTCTGACTGATCGTATGCGCAGGCAGCTATCGCAGGCAAAATCCGAAGGCCGGATTACAGCAAAAGAGTCTACCGCATTCCTGAATTACTATCGTGAAGGGCTGAAGGGTTACACCTACCTTGAGGAGCATCCGCCGATTGAGATTGATTCACGGCTGCCATCCCAAAAAAACTGAATGCATGGTGCGGTAACCTCTTCGGAAGCAGCACCCTGTGCCGGCATATGCCTGAACACTCTCACTCCTCGGCTGAGAAGCTCCTGATGATGTAGCCACCGGACTTTTCATCCAGTTCCAGCTCCAGGAGTCTCCGCACCTGTGCCTCCTCAAGCAACTGGCCGAAGGTACGGAAACCGTAATAGCCCTCGGAGAAGCCGGGGTGGCGGCGCTTGAGTGTCTGTTTGACCATCGAGCCCCACACCTTCTCCTCCTCACCACGCTCCTTGAACAGATCCTCCACCGTGGCCAGCACCAGTTCGATCCCTTCCAGTTTCAGTGCATCGTTATCTTCACCGGAGCTCTTCCCCTTCGGCCTGGCCGGTGAGCGTTTACGCTTGCCCTTGCCTTTGGATTCGGAGTCGCGTACCAGATCATCGTAGTAGATGAACTCGTCGCAGTTGGCAGTAAGCAGGTCGGAGGTGGAGTTCTTCACCCCCACTCCGATGACCACCTTATCGTTCTCGCGTAGTTTGGAGACCAGTGGTGAGAAATCGGAATCACCGCTGATAATGACAAAGGTATCGACATGCGCCTTGGTGTAGCAGAGATCCAGCGCATCAACGACCATACGGATATCAGCGGAATTCTTGCCGGACTGGCGCACATGAGGAATCTCGATCAGCTCAAAGGCCGCCTCGTGCATCGGTGCCTTGAACTCCTTGTAGCGATCCCAGTCGCAGTAGGCCTTCTTGACTACAATGTTCCCCTTGAGCAGCAGCCGCTCCAGCACCTTTCTGATATCGAAGGCGGCAAACTTGGCATCACGCACGCCCAGCGCCACATTTTCGAAATCGCAGAACAGCGCCATGCTTCGGGTCGGATTTTTGTCGCTCATATTATGTCCTTTTTACGGCTGCTTCAGGCCGGAACTGTCCCGAGTATACATCACACAGGAGGGTTGCGGAAATTCTCGCCGGAATTCGGCCGCAGAATCGGCACGCCACTCGGCGGTTGCGGCGCAGGCGTGGCACGTTCACGTGCCACGGTGATGCCGGCGGCAGTAATAAACAGCATACCGGCAACGCCCATAATATCCGGCCGCTCATCCCAGAGCAGGAAGCCGATCAGACCGGCAAACAGAATGCCGGCATAACCGAGTGGGGAGACCTGTGTAACAGGTGCGTGCTGATAGGCCCAGGTCAGGCCCAGTTGACCGAGGCTGCCGAACAGGCCAACGGCCAGCAACCAGACCCATGCCATACCTTGTGGCCAGGCAAACGACCACAGCAGTGGCACTACCGATATTGTCGATGAAATCAGTGCAAACCAGACAACAATACTGACCGGATCATCATGATTTGAGAGGCGTTTCAATATAGTCAGGGCGAGCCCGGCCAGCGCGCCGGAGGCAAGGCCGAGCAGGCCGGGAAGAGAGAAGATCGCGGCCGAGGGATGAAACAGCAGTGCGATACCGACCAGGCTCAGGCCCAGCGCCAGACGGCGGCTCACTGTCCACGACTCCTTCAGCCACAACACGGCAAACAGCGCAATAAAGACCGGTGATGTGTAGTTGAGCACCAGCGCATCGGCCAGATGCAGGTGGTTGAGGGCATAGAAGTAGAGATACATGGCCGCCAGCCCCGATGTGGCACGAAACAAATGCAGATGAAAGCAGCCTGTTTTAAGCGATACCCTGTTACGATAGAGCAGGGGCAGCAGGATAAGCAGGGCGATGAAGTTACGGAAAAAGACGACCTCGCTCTGCGGCAGCTCCATGCTGGCAAGGCGGACACAGACGGCCATAATGGCAAAGCTGGCTGCCGAGAGCAGCGCAAAACCGACCCATGCAGCATTGCCCGGCATGTTTTTAATCCTGTGTCTGTGCGCTGGAGGGTGAAGGCATCAGGGAAGACTGCCTCTAGCCCGGGCTATTCACAAATTCTATTACGCCCTTGCTTGCCCGTTTGTCCGCAACAAACCCTTCATCAGCCGTCCGTATGCACTGCTACGCACGACTTCTTCAGAATTCGTTACAAACAAACGTTCGGCGCAATCATCACAACGATTTATGAATAGTCCGGGCCAACCCCCTCACAAGTGAAGCCGCGGGTCAATTGAAACGGATGCCGATGCGCCGGATGTTGTTCTCCTGTCGTGTTTCTCCGGACTCTGTCCGAAATGCTCACATGCCCGTCAGTTGAGGCAACAGCATGGAAGCCAGACTGAGCACCAGGAAGAATCCGCACATGTCCGTAACCGTTGTCAGAACAGGCCCGGATGCAGCGGCAGGGTCCTTGCCCATCCGTTTTAGCAGCAGCGGCACAGTGCCACCCACCGATACGGCTATGACAGTATTTGCTGCCAGCGCGCCACCGACCACCAGCCCGAGATATGGATTGCCCTTCCACAGCCATGCCACTGTGGCAAGCAGCGTGCCGAGAATGATACCGTTGATACAACCGACCCACACCTCCTTGAGCCAGACACGCATGATTTCGTAGGGCTTGACGATTCCAAGTGTGAGTTCGCGCATGCTCACTGCTACGGCCTGGTTGCCGGAACATCCGCTCATGTCGGAGACAATGGGTAAAAACACGGCCAGTGCGATGACCGCACTCAACGTATCCTGATAGAAGGCGATTACGCTGGCAGAAATAATGTTGAGGATGATATTCATGCTCAACCACGAAACCCGCCTGCGGGATCTGAGCAGGAGCGGTTGCGAACGGATTTCATCAGCGATAATGCCCTGTGCCTTGCTGTAATTCGCCACTGCAATCTTTGCCCTGGCTTCAACAACGCTTTGGCGTTTCACGACACCGGCAAGCCGCTTGTGCCTGTCCACGACAGGCACGGCAAGAAACGGGTAACGATCAAAAAAGGCATCCAGTTCGTTCAGCGAAGTGTCGGTCGATACGGAGAGGCATGGCCTGCTTATGCCGTCGATAGGCGCGGTGCGTTTTGAAAGTACCAGATTTCGAAGATCCAGAACGCCCGTGAGCCTGCCGCTCTTCGACACAACATAGACATAGGTTCCGAGATCCGGCTGTTCTTCCGCGTGCTCACTCAGATTTTCGATCACCTCACGAACCTGAGTCTCCCCCTTATAGGCGAGAAGTTCGCACATCATCAATCCACCGGCAGATTGCGGGTCATACTGGGCAATGTTCTGCACGTTGGCGGCATCTTTGGGATTCATTTCAGCAAGGAGTTCTTCGGCATGCCTGGAATCCAGTTCGGCGATCACGCCTGCCTGATCATTACTTGCCATCTCGTCCAGAATCGACGCGGCATCTTCAACCGGCAGCTGTTTGATGATTTCGGCTGCATGCTGTTCCGGGATATCTTCAATAAAGCCGGCGGCATCCTCTGCCGACAGGGTGGTGAGCACCTTCTCCCGCTCTTCAACACTGAGGCGGAGAATGGCACGAAATGTTTCATCCGTGCCAATGAGTCTGACGTAGGCCTTGAGTTGCTCAACATCGTTGGCTGTTGCAAGCGCGCTGAGCCTGGCCCAGGGCTTCTGCACTGTTTCCTGATCCGCCATGTTAACTCCTGATGCGCTATTGCGCCGAAATCTACATTTGAAGCATATTGTCCGGATATCCGGCAGGAGCCAGTTCAGGAGAGCCGGTCACGGAAATCTTCATAGCTGAAGTGGCGTACCAGCTCAAACCTGCTGTCCGCATGCCAGATGCCGATATCGGGATGGCGTACACCGTTAAACATGGTCGTCTTTACCATCGTGTAGTGAATCATGTCTTCAAACACAAGCCGGGTTCCGGTTTGCAGAGGTGCGTCAAATGAATAATCACCGATCACATCGCCTGCCAGGCATGATGTGCCGCCGAGGCGATAGGTGTGCGCCTTCTCATCGGCTTCACCGCTGCCTGTAATGGCGGGGCGATAGGGCATCTCCAGTACATCGGGCATATGGGCTGTGGCCGAGATGTCGAGAATGGCGACAGGCAACCCGTCGGTTGGCACGATATCGAGCACCGATGCAACCAGCGACCCTGTCCGCCAGGCGACGGCACCGCCGGGCTCCAGATAGACCTTCACTTTCCACTTCTCACGAAATGCCCTGATACGTTCGATCAGTTTGCCGGTATCGTAATCTTTATGGGTCATCAGATGACCGCCACCGAAGTTGACCCACTTCAGCTCCGGTATCCAGGCAGCAAACTTCTCTTCAAAGGCATCAATCAGGGTCACGGAGGAGTCAGCAAGATTTTCACACAGGGCATGGGCATGCAGCCCCTCAATGCCCCGCATGTCGGCACCCATCAGATGTTCGGGACGGATGCCGAGGCGGGAGCCTGCAAAGCACGGATTATAGAGATCGGTTTTGACCTCGGATATTCCGGGGTTTACACGCAGTCCGCAGGAGACACCGGCGCGCATCGCAGTGCGCCCGAACTTCTGCCACTGCGCCACCGAGTTGAAGATAAGGTGATCGGCGAGACCGGTGATCTCGTCGAACTCATCTTCCCTGTAAGCCGCCGAGTAGATGTGGTTCTCGCCGCCGAACTCCCTGTCGGACAGCTCCAGCTCATAGAGTGAGCTAGCCGTACAGCCGGAAAGATACTGCTTTACCAGTGGAAACACCGACCACATGGCAAAGCCCTTGAGTGCCAGAATAATGGTGCAGCCGGACTCCTGCTGAACCCTTTTCAGGATTTCGAGGTTGCCAATCAGCTTCTCCTCCTCCAGCAGGTAGCAGGGGGAGGGGATTTGTGAGAGGTCAACGCTCATGCGAAATCCTTTTTTAACCACAGAGACATGACCCTTGGAAATCCCCGACGGGGGACAGAGGTACAGAGGTTAAAACAGTAAGAAGCGAGTTTGATTTTACGGCTGTCGAATTCCATGATGGGTGCTTCTTCTCTGTGCTCTCTGTGTCTCTGTGGTGAATATTCATTCAGGCAGTGAGTCGATGTCGATATCGGTCTCGATGTCGGTCCACGGCAGGCCGTGTTCATTCAACGCCGCCATGAACGGGTCAGGATCGAACTCTTCCATGTTGTAGACGCCCGCCTTCATCCAGTGGCCCTGAATCATCATCATTGCACCGATCATGGCAGGCACGCCGGTGGTATAGGAGACTCCCTGTGCATTGGTCTCCCTGTAGCACTCCTGATGGTCGCAGATGTTATAAATATAGCGTGAAACCGGCTTGCCATTTTTCGTGCCCTTTACAATGACGCCGATATTGGTCTTGCCGACGGTGCGCGGGCCGAGGCTTGCCGGATCGGGCAGCAGCGCCTTCAGAAACTGGATCGGCACAATCTCGCGCCCTTCAAACATGATCGGCTCAATCGAATCCAGGCCGATATTACGGAACACCTCCAGATGTTTCAGATAGGCGTCGCCGAAGGTCATCCAGAAACGCATCCGCTTCACACCGTTCAGATTTACCGACAGTGACTCCATCTCTTCGTGGTAGAGCAGGTACATGTTTTTCGGCCCGACCTGATCAAAATCGAACTGTTTTCTGATCTCCATCGGCCTGGTCTCTATCCACTCCCCATTCTCGAAGTAGCGGCCATTGCTGGTCACTTCGCGGATATTGATCTCCGGATTGAAATTGGTAGCGAATGCGTAGCCGTGATCACCGCCATTGCAGTCGAGAATATCGACATAATCCATGCTGTCGAAATGGTGCTTCTGCATGTACGCACAGAAAACATTGGTGACACCCGGATCGAAGCCGGAACCGAGCAGCGCCATCAGCCCAGCCTGCTTGAACTTTTCACGGTAGGCCCACTGCCAGCTGTATTCAAACTTTGCCTCATCCAGCGGCTCATAATTGGCCGTATCCAGATAGTGGATACCGGTTTCAAGGCATGCATCCATGATGGTCAGATCCTGATAAGGCAGCGCTACGTTAATGATCATGAACGGCTGAACCTTTTTGATCAGCGCAACGAGTTCCGGCACATTGTCGGCATCCACGGCTGCGGTGTGGATGGTGCGTCCTGTCTTCTCGCTTACTTCCGAGGCGATCTGGTCACATTTGGATTGGGTGCGGCTGGCCAGCCAGATATCGGAAAAGATATCGGGGTTCTGTGCACATTTATGGGCGACGACACGTCCGACGCCACCTGCACCGATAATTAGAACTCTGCTCATGGATAAACCTCACCTCTCTCTTTCCGGGTTATACCCGCATCGGGTGCTCCCGTCGCCAGTCAGCCCGGTCGCATATTTGCTGCAGCCTGCGCAGCCTCCCTTGCGATCATCCCGATCCGAGCACAATATGAATCACGGAACGGTTTTATCAATACTCAGGAAAGGTCAGGCGATCATAATCCCGGCGCGGAACTGATACCAGATGAATTAATTAAAATATGGTCCCGGAGCATGATTCGGGCCTGAGTTAAAAGCCACCTGTCCATGGGTACATTGATGCTTCAAATCAAAGTTTTCTCTCTGTTCTTCGTGTTCTCTGTGGTGAAAAGCTTTTCTTCTTTCTCTTCTCTATGGTTAATATGCCGGTATGTTCGACTTTACCGACAGGAATCTGAAAGAGCCCCACGACATCCGTATCATCGGTGTGCCATTTGATGGCACAGCCTCGTTCCGGCCCGGCGCCCGCTTTGGCCCGGCCGCTATCCGTAGCGCCTCTGACGGTATTGAAACCTACTCGCCGCTGCTGGATCATGATCTTGAGTCGGTCAGTTATGCCGATGCCGGCGATCTCGAGCTGCCGATGGGTCGTGTTGAGACAGCCCTCTCAATCATCAGGGAGGCGGTTGAGGATGCGCTTGACGGCAGAGCGGTTCCCTTTCTGCTTGGTGGAGAACATCTGGTGTCGCTGCCTGCCATTGAGGCGATCCATGCGCAGCACCCTGATCTTGTTGTCGTTCAGCTTGATGCCCATGCTGACCAGCGCGCCGACTATCTCGGCGTAAAGCTCTCCCACGCCTGTGTAATGCGGCGTGTCTCGGAGTTTCTGGGGCAGGAACATATCCGCCAGATCGGCATTCGTTCCGGCACGAAAGATGAGTATCAACTGATGCGTGACTACGGCACGCTGACGACTTTCAGGCAAGATGATCTTGCCGAATTAAGAAGCTGGATCGGCGACCGGCCACTCTACCTGACGGTGGATCTTGATGTGTTCGATCCTGCGGCCTTCCCCGGCACCGGCACACCCGAGCCGGGCGGCATCGACTGGTGGACCTTCCAGCGCTTTATCGATGCCATGCAAGGGTGCGATATGGTCGGCCTCGATGCTGTGGAGCTTGCACCTCAGCTGGATACAAGCGGTTGCTCATCGGTGCTGGCGGCCAAGTGCGTGCGAGAAATGCTGTTGCTTGCCTCTATGCGCTAAGGAAGCGCTGATTTATTCAGCACTTCCGCACAACCCATGGACGGGTTGCCACAACCCGGCAGGAGAGCAAGGGTTGGACGGCGAAAGCCACCTTCAGGCGAGCGGCAGGATGCCGTGAGTCAAATCGGGAACGTAAGTGACCGATTTTATGCCATACATCCATGTATGGCCCCCTTCGGGCGGAAAGCCCGTGCAAGATTGCTGTCCTGCAATCTTGTGTAAGCGAATACAAAATCACACTTTTGTGTTCGCGCGCTGATTATAGGCAGGATGCCTATTAATCAGCATCTCCCTTAACTGCCGGTTAAACAAACATAATTAATACGGCAGTTCACTGTAGGCATAAACCTGCTTCGGATCGTTAAAGCGGGCAAAAAGCTCCACTCCCCTGATGCCATCAAGCCATGTTTTTGCAGCCGGAAGTGAGGCAATTTTCGAAACGGCAGCACCACCGAACCATGCACCGATCTCACCGAACAGATTCTCGGCAAGGAAATCCATAAACTCCATCTTCGGCTCAAGGGATACTTTGCGGTAATCATCTGCCACCCCGGCACGACTGGCTGCCGATACAATGGCCGCTTCCAGATCGCCGAGCTGATCCACCAGGCCAAGCCGGTGTGCATCAACACCGCTCCAGATCCGCCCCTGCGCCAGCTGGTTTGCCCGTGCAGGCTCCATATTGCGCCCTGCCGAGACATGTTTGATAAACTCATTGTAGACATCATCCACACCCATCTGGAACGCCCTGGCCAGTTCAGGATTCAGTGGCCTGTCCGAACGCAGCCCCCCGGCAATGGAGGTGGTGCCCAAACCATCGGTATGGATACCCAGCTCATTCAGGCCGCGATGGATGCCTGCCATCAATCCGAACACGCCAATGGAGCCGGTAATGGTGGTCGGTTGCGCCCAGATCTCATCGGCCGGTGCTGCAATCCAGTAGCCGCCGGATGCCGCCACACTGCCCATGGAGACGACAACCGGTTTGCCTGCCGCCTTTACCCGCTCCACCTCTTTGCGAATCACCTCCGATGCCAGCGCACTGCCGCCCGGCGAATCAATTCGAAGCACCACTGCTTTGACATCCTCATTATGCCTGGCATCACGGAGTAGATCTGCAACCGTATCGCCGCCCACCGTTCCGGTTGGCTGCTCACCGTTAACAATCGGGCCGCTGGCTGTGATGACTCCGATCAGATTCCGGCTTGCTGATTGTGGAAGCTCGACATCGGTTGCCTTCAGATACTCCCTGTAGCCGATCTGCGCGATCTCATCCGACTCGCTCCTGCCCAGCAGCCCGGCAATATAGGCATCGGCAGCATGTTTGTCCGCCAGCTCATCGACCAGCTTCTCTGCCTGCATCAGCCGCGCAACATTGCCGTCATGTTCGGCCAGATAGGTTGCAGGCGCATCCAGAACCGCCTGCATGCGTTCGGAGTTAATGCCACGCATTGCGGCAATATCTGTCTTATAGGCCTCCCACAGTGAGCCCAGCCATGCCCTGTTCGCGATGCGGGCCGGTTCTGACATCTCATCACGTACCAGTGGCTCTGCGGCAGACTTATATTCACCCGCCCGAAAGAGGTGGATATCCACATTCAGCTTTTCCAGTGCCGACTTGAAATAGTTCTGATAAAGCGCAAACCCGGTCAGTTCAACCAGCCCCATCGGATGCAGATAGATCCTGTTGGCTGTCGCAGCCAGATAGTACTGGGTCTGGGAGAATGCATGGCCTGCCACCACAACCGGTTTGCCGCTCTGTTTGAACGACTCGACAGCTTTTCGGATATCCTGAAGCTTGGCCAGTGGCGCCTGCTGAAGCTTTTCCAGCTCCAGCCGGACCACCCTGATTTTCGGATCAACTTTAGCCAGCTCCAGTGCCCGGTTCAGGTCTGCAATGAGCACCTGGTCCGGCGAAGGCAACGAAAATGGAAATGAATCCGGACTAGGCCGGACAATCTGTTCCACCAGTCTCCCTTCCGGCTCAATGACCAGCACTGCATCTTCCGGCACTTCAGGTCTGGAAGCAAAAAGTACGCTGAAAAAAATGATAAGAAACAGCAGCAGGAAGCCATTGATAAACACCCTCCGGATTCGATCCATCCAGCGCATTAATCCTGCAAAAAATCCTTTCATCAGCTTCCCCCGGAGAGACTAAACCTCGGTAGTTAAAACCATTGGCATCGCCACGGCAAGCCGTAGAGTGCCTGCCACCATGGAAGCCCTTATAGTACAATCCCAGCCTTCAATTGATATCGTTCAGGCCATTATCCTCGGAATCATCGAAGGCATTACCGAGTTTCTTCCCATCTCTTCCACCGGCCACCTGATTGTCGCCAGCCAGTGGCTCGGCCTTTCGCAAACCGAAGATAACAAGGCCTTTGAGGTGATTATTCAGCTTGCGGCCATCCTCGCAGTTACCGCCACCTACCGCGACAAGCTGACGCTTGCTCACACTGCCCTGTGGCAGAAGGTGGCACTCGCCTTTGTTCCGGTCGGAGCGGTCGGCTTTCTTTTTCATAAACAGATCAAGGCGATGTTCACGGTCGATATTGTCGCCATCATGTTCATTGTTGGCGGCGTGATCTTCCTGCTGGTTGAATATCTGCAACGGGATAAAATCTACGAAACCACCGATGTCGAGGAGGTCAGCTACAGACAGGCGTTGTGGATCGGTATTGCGCAGGTTGCAGCCCTGATTCCCGGCACCAGCCGGGCCGGAGCTTCGATCATAGGCGCCATGCTGGTGGGGCTGGATCGTAAAACCAGTGCCGAATTTTCATTCCTGCTGGCGCTTCCCGTGATGCTTGCCGCCAGCGGCTTCGATCTGCTCAAACATTATCAGGATTTCAGCGGTGAGCAGACGCTTCCGCTACTCTACGGCTTTCTTGTCGCCTTCCTCGCAGCCTACGCCACGATGAAACTGCTGCTCAGCTTCCTGCAACGTTTCACCTTCGTTGCCTTCGGCATCTACCGCATCATCTTCGGCGCCCTGCTGCTCTGGGTGGCTCTGTAAACCCTTCTCCACCCATAATCACCCGGCCATGCTGCTTAAGGTGTATTTGCCATATTCAATATACCGACTATAGTAGCATAACTGTGGAGGGAATATGGGGAATTTCCATTTCATTAAATCCAATATGCCAGAATATGAACCATATCTGGTGTATAATATATGTTATGCAGCCTAGCAGCCGAAGAACACGTGAATGAAGAGAATCATCATCCTAAGTCTGATTATCGGAATTCTTACGGCTATTCTTGCTCCGTTTATAGCCGATCTGTATATCTACAAAGTACATAGCAATTATTCGGGTGACGACTTCATCATTACATTCTCTAACGATCCAACTGAGGAAGAAATTATTGATGCAGTAATCTACCGGGAACCGCTTATTGACGATAAGTACGAAACAACAAAAGCGTGGAAAAAAGCAAGAGATGAAAAGACCCGCCTATTTATAAAGAAGGATTCGCACATATCGATCTTGGTTATGCCATACGATGCCAGTGTTGACCCTGACCTTGTTTTTGATGATGGCGACAGAATAAAAGGTTTGTGGTTAACCGAGCCAAATAATCGTAAAAAGTATTCTAGTTTCTGGGTCGGTGTCGGGTATATTTTGGGTGGGCTTCTATCCGGATTTGTTGCCGCACTCATTGCGTTATCAATTATCCGGCTGACTTGGCATTTCCTCTTAGAGCGCCTCATGGAAATATCAAATGCAGTCAATAGTAAATAAGGCTGCATAACAAGGCGCCCAAATCGGACGGCTTCTCCGCCGCTTGGCTTGGCCGTTAGGCCTTGAAAATGGGGATACAAATGGAAGAAGAAATAGGACAGAGTATTAGTAGCCTTATTGATATTCTGTATAATGTTCACTGTGATAATTCAAAACAACAATACTATGCTGAGAGAGTCGGCCAGCGACGAATTTCTACTATGCCACTCACACCTTTCGTTTATGAGTTCTTCTTATTCAATAGTCTTTACCAAGTCGACTGGAATAAGTCATATGAAGTAGAAGAGCTGATATTCCACCCGGATGATTATTCAGAGTCCAAGCAACAAAGAGAACTC
>JAVVEJ010000002.1:0-116023 GCA_032251395.1 Mariprofundaceae bacterium | reverse complement strand
AGCAAGAGTTAGATGTTTCATGTTAAATCTCCTTTGGCAGATACTATCCGTATCGTGCCTACACAAGACACACAGCAACACCCGTGCCAAACCGGCATAAAGTCCTCTATCTGCCTGATAACAATAGAGAATATGGATATATTGCTCTCTGTTCAGCACTTGCAGTGGCACAGCCTGAACGTTAACATTAACGTTCAGATATGAACGAACCCGTTCACAAGGAGCTGGCCTGTTACGGAACTTATCAAAATGGAAAAAGAGAGCGCCCCCACTATTTCCAGTAAATGCTCAACGAACACTGCTAAACAAGCTTAAATGGAACAGCAGTGGAACACTCCCCCTTTTTTTCATATCCATTTTGCCTTGTCTGCCCGGAAGACGGATCTCCAGAGTCCTGCCACTTTCATCTCAACCTGCATTCAGCTGCTACTCGCTTCAACATAACAAACCCATGTGCATGCCCATGTGCATAAGGGCCGCTTCATGTGTACAGTTCCTCACCATGGCAAAATCAATATTCGTCTGTCAGAACTGCGGCTCCGAGCAGCGCAAATGGGCGGGGCAGTGCCCGGACTGCAACGGGTGGAACTGCATCGTTGAGCAGAATGATGCGCCGATCACCGCAAGAGTCGGCAGCAAAGGCAAGGTGCTCAATACCTCATCCATCACCGGGATATCCGGTGAAGACAATCCACGCCGCGACACCGGCGTTGAAGAACTGAACCGCGTGCTAGGCGGCGGGCTTGTCCCCGGCTCAGCCGTGCTGATTGGCGGCGACCCCGGCATCGGTAAATCGACCCTGCTTCTGCAAGCCTCCTGCCATCTGGCTGCATTTGGCGGCATGTTCTATATCACCGGTGAGGAATCCACTTCGCAGGTGAAGATGCGCGGTGAACGCATTGATGCGCTGCATCAGGATCTGATGCTGATCGCCGCATCGGAACTTGAATCAATCATGGCAACCATTTCCAGACAACGGCCTGCTGCCGTGGTGATTGACTCGATCCAGACCATGGTAACCAATCGTCTGACATCTGCGCCCGGCACGGTTTCCCAGGTAAGAGATTGTGCCGCAGCCCTGATTCAGCAGGCCAAACAGCTTGGTCATGCGGTGATACTGGCCGGCCATGTTACCAAGGACGGCAGCATTGCCGGCCCGCGTGTGCTGGAACATATGGTCGATGCCGTGCTCTACTTTGAGGGCGACAAGGGGCACACCCACCGGATTCTGAGGGCGGTGAAAAACCGCTTCGGCCCGGCTGGCGAAATCGGCGTATTCGAAATGAGTGACCGGGGGCTGATCGGCATCCGGGATGCATCAAGACTTTTTCTCGCCGAGCGTGCGCATGATGTTCCGGGCTCCACTGTGCTGGCCTGCATGGAGGGGACTCGTCCACTGCTGGTCGAGGTTCAGGCTCTGGTGGCTCCGACTGTTTATTCCACTCCGAAACGCTCTTCTGTAGGGCTCGATATTAATCGAATCGCCATGCTGGCCGCTGTGCTGGAGCGACGCATCGGTGTTCCGCTCGGCCAGTATGACATCTATGTGAATGTCGCAGGCGGCGCCAGAATCAATGAGCCTGCTGCTGATCTTGCCGTACTGCTGGCAATCATCTCTGCCTACCAGGAGAAGCCACTGCCTGCTGACCTCGCACTGTTCGGCGAGGTGGGCCTGACCGGAGAGATCCGTCCTGTCGGCAACCCCGAGGCACGGGCACGGGAAGTAGCCAATCTCGGCTTCTCGAAGCTGCTTCTGCCACGTGAAAATGAAACAAGGGTGCAGGAGTCGAATCTTGCTGCTACGCTTCGGAAGTCTGCCGCCGGGCTCACATGCCTGCCGGCAAAACATCTATCCGAGGCAGTGCAGATAGCCTTAAACTGAGGATGATTTGAACTTTTTTGATTATATCCTGATCGGTATTGTCGGCCTCTCTGTCGTTCTCTCGCTATGGCGCGGTTTTGTTCGGGAAATCATCTCTCTCATCGGCCTTGTCGCCGCATTTTTTATTGCCAGCCGCACTTCCGGGCAGGCGGGTGATCTCCTCGGCCAGTGGATCAGCAACGGAACAGTTGCCGATATTGCCGGTTTTGCACTGGTGTTTGTCCTTATCATGCTTATCGTCGGCATTATCGGTGTCATTATCCGCAAACTTGTCGACATGGCGGACCTGACAACAACCGACCGCACTCTGGGCATTTTCTTTGGTGCTGCCCGGGGGCTGCTGCTTATTTCGCTGGCTTTCCTGATCTATACATCCTACGCCAACCCCGACCACAAGTGGATGAAAGAGAGCATGCTGACCCCTTATGCCATTCAGGCAGGAGAGATGATCGGCAAGTCTATTCCTGAAGGGTACCCCTTCTCCCGCAAGGGTGGTGCAGCTATCACAGCAGCTCCACAGGAAAAGAGTGCAACCGAGAAGGTCATTGACCGGATTCCCGTTGCAGATAAAAAAGAACTAGAATCCATTATTCAGGATAGTATGAAGTGACTATGACGAATGACCACCTCCCCCCGGATCACGAAACTGATGATCACTTCCACGATGAGTGTGGAGTGTTCGGTGTTTATGACAATCCGGAAGCAGCCAACCTTACCTATCTCGGGCTTTACGCCCAGCAGCACCGCGGCCAGGAGTCCGCAGGCATCGTCTGCACAGACGGCCATACATTCAGCAGTCATCGCGGCATGGGTCTGGTTGCGGATGTTTTCAAAAAATCGGACATCGCCGAATTGACCGGAAAAAGCAGTATCGGTCATGTCCGCTACTCCACTTCCGGCGAGTCCGGCCTGAGAAACTGCCAGCCGTTTTCATTCGAGTATTCCCATGGTGGCATTGCCATGTGTCACAACGGCAACATCGTCAATGCAACGGAACTGCGTAAAGAGCTGGAAAAAGACGGCTCTATTTTCCAGTCAACATCTGATACCGAGGTGCTGATCCATCTGGTTGCCAAAAGTAGCGGTGAAACAACCCAGTCCCGATTGACCGAAGCTGCAAACAAACTGGCCGGCGGCTTTTCGCTACTGGTGCTGACCGAAACCAAGCTGATCGGATTGCGCGACCGAAACGGTATCCGTCCGCTGGTACTGGGCAAGCTGGATGGCTCATATGTTCTGGCATCCGAAACCTGTGCCTTTGACCTGATCGGCGCAAAATATGAACGCGATGTTGAGCCGGGTGAAATGGTGCTGATTGATGCACACGGTATTCAAAGCCTGCACCCGTTCGATAGTGCTACGCCGAAGTTCTGTGTCTTCGAATATGTATACTTTGCACGCCCCGACTCCAATCTGGAGGGAGTCAACGTATACAACGCCCGCTACCAGATCGGTGCCGAGCTGGCCAAAGAGTCCCCTGTCGAAGCCGATATTGTTGTCCCGGTTCCTGACTCCGGTGTTCCGCCAGCCATGGGTTATGCAGAAGCGTCAGGTATTCCGTTCCAGATGGGCCTGATCCGGAATCACTATGTTGGGCGCACATTTATTGAGCCGCAGCAATCGATCAGAAACTTCGGCGTGAAGCTGAAACTGAACCCGGTCCGCAGACTGATTGAGGGCAAACGTATTGTGTTGGTGGATGACTCCATTGTTCGCGGAACCACCAGCCGCAAGATTGTTGAAATGGTCAGAGCTGCCGGTGCCACAGAGGTGCATATGCGCATCTCCAGTCCACCAACCAGACACTCCTGCTTCTACGGTATCGATACGCCCAATCCCGGAGAGTTGCTGGCCAACCAGATGAATCTGGAAGAGATGTGCAAGGCCATCAATGCCGACTCTCTCGCCTTTGTCTCATCCGAAGGAATGTACCGTGCTGTGGGCAAACCTCGAGATGTCCACTGTGATGCCTGCTTCTCCGGCGATTATCCGGTTCCTATCGATGGTCCGCGTTCACCACAGCTCTCCCTGCTTCGATTCTTCAGCCGGAGGTCATGAGCAGCCCCGCGATTGTACTTCTGCACGGGCTGTTCGGCTTCAGCCGCATCATCTACTGGGATTACTTCAATGGCGTTCGGAAGTTTTATGAACAGCGAGGATTGCGGGTGCTGGTCCCCAGGGTCCCCGGAGCATCAACAATTGACGTTCAGGCCAGATCACTCGCCAGACAACTTGCGGGCGAGCGTGGCCCTCTGCACCTGATCGCTCACTCGATGGGCGGACTCTATGCACGCTATTATATCACCCATTGTGATGGCCATAAGAAAGTCCGGAGCTTAACCACCCTTTCAACACCGCACCGGGGGTCCCCGGCTGCCGACTATATCTGCAATAACATCTCGTTTTACAGGCTGTTCGATGGCGTACATGAATTGACCACCGGGCATATGAAAACATTCAACGAGAACACCCCCGACTCCGCTACAGTCCGCTATTACAGCTACTCCTCCAGCCGACCCGTGAATGAACTGCCCTGGAGCGTCAGAGACCTGGCCCGGATCATCCAGCAAGCCGAGGGTGCCAATGATGCACAGGTATCAGTGACTTCGGCCATTTGGGGCGAACATGTCAGAACGCTGCATGCTGATCATTTTGAAGTGATCGGCCAGAACTTCTGGCTGAATCCGTTCAGGCAGCGCAGGCGTTTCGATCACCTTGATCTCTACCGTGAAATAGCTGACCGGATAACACAACAATCCGGATAGAGCCGGCAACATGAATCAGAGTGCTTCCACATCCTTCATCAGCTGAAATATCTCCTCAGCCATGATCCGGTAACCATCCCGGTTGGGGTGAATGGTATCAGACTTCAAGGAGCGCTTGGAGAGAATATCCGGAACAATCTCCAGGGCTATCGGAACCTTCATCTCTGTGGCAATCTCTTCATAAAAATCGGGAGGTTGCATAAATACTCCCGGTTTCGGAACAGCCAGCAGCAGTACCGGAACACCACGCTTGTGAGCCATCCGGATCATGCTGCGCAAATTCTGCGCAGTCAGATTCACATCCTGCTTGCGCAGCAGGTCATTGCCGCCATGACAGAGAATCAACAGTGCCGGAAAAGACTCATCCAGCACACCCGGCAATCGTTTCACTCCCTGGCTGGTTACCTCTCCGGGAACCCCTGCGTTGATCACTTGCAGGCCTGTCAGGCGTGAAAGAACTGCGGGATAGCTCTCATCTCTGCCTGCACCGCTGCCATAGGTGAGGCTGTCTCCAAAAGCAAGAATGGCTGCATCCGGTGCCAGCTTCGGAAGCTGCGGCTGGGACGAACATGCCGCCAGAAGCAGCCCCAGCAGAAAAAAGATCCGGAGAACAGATGGTGGACAGGCGCAACTTCTCTTCATCTCATCATACTTATGGCACAAATACTGATTTGATGCACCCGGAAACAGACGCTTCATGGTTCAATTCACACTTAAATAGGGCTAAGCTTCGCGCCAATTCAAACAGAGGTCATGGCGATGGATATTGATGTAAACAAGGTAGCGATGCTGGCTCGCATCCGTCTGACGGATGATGAGGCCGCTGAACTGGGGCCACAGCTCTCCGGCATTCTCGGTTATATTGAAACACTTTCCGAAGTGGACACCGAAGGTGTTGCCGCCACAGCCCATCCGCATGATGCAGCCATGCCTTTGCGCGCCAATGTTGTAACCAACACAAACCGCAGGGATGAGCTGCAGGCTTCGGCCCCCAAAACCGAATCCGGTCTCTATGTTGTGCCGAAGGTGATCGAATAATGACAAACACGTCCTCCTTCCGCTCCATGCCACGTTGCAGCACCTTAAGCAAAAACTCTCATTTTCCCGGAGCATGTTAATGCCTTTCTCTTCCCTGTCCGAAATCAAATCCCGTCTTGATGCGGGCGAAACCTCCGCTGCTGAAGTAGCCCGGCTCTACCTCGACCGCATTGCTGCTCACAATGAGCTGCTGAATGCTTTTGTTTATATTGATTCCAAACATGTTATGGATCAGGCCGAAGCTTCCGACAGATACCGGGCCGGACATGAAGCACGTCCGCTTGAAGGTCTGCCGATTGCTGTAAAGGATATCTTCTGCACCCGGGATGGCCCGACGCAGTGCTGCTCCAATATCCTGAAAGGCTTCCATGCCCCCTATGACGCACAGGTAATCACGCTGCTGAAAGAGGCGGGTGCAATTCTTGTCGGGAAGACCAACATGGACGAATTTGCCATGGGCTCCTCCACAGAGACTTCGGCCTTCGGCATCTGTCGCAACCCGTGGGATACCGATGCTATTCCGGGCGGCTCTTCCGGTGGCTCTGCTGCGGCTGTAGCGGCGGCGCTGACCCCTGCCGCACTAGGCACGGACACCGGCGGCTCGATCCGCCAGCCCGCATCGGTTTGCGGCATTACAGGCCTGAAACCGACTTATGGCCGTGTTTCACGCCGAGGCATTATTGCATTTGCCTCCTCCCTGGATCAGGCAGGGCCGATGACCCGTACGGTAAGAGATGCGGCCATGATCACGGCCGCCATCTCCGGCCATGACAGCCGCGATGCGACATCGGTTAATGATGCGCCGGCCATTGACTGGCTGGGTGCCTGCGATGCAACCGATATGAAGGGAGTGAAGATCGGCCGCCCGAAAGAGTATTTTGTTGATGGCATGGATGCGGGCGTTCGCAATTCTGTCGATGCTGCACTGGCGCAGTGTAAAGAACTCGGTGCCGAGATTATTGATATTTCGCTTCCGCACACCGGGTACGCAGTTGCTGCCTATTACGTCATTGCACCATCGGAGGCATCAGCCAACCTGTCGCGTTATGACGGCGTCCGCTTCGGACACCGCTGTGACAACCCTGACGACCTGCTGGACATGTACACCCGCTCCCGTGATGAAGGCTTCGGCTCGGAAGTAAAACGTCGAATCCTGACCGGTGCCTTTGCACTCTCATCCGGCTATTACGATGCCTATTACCTGAAAGCACAGAAGGTTCGCACACTGGTTCAGCAGGATTTCATCAAGGCGTTCGAAAAAGTGGATATCATCGCGACCCCTACCAGCCCGATCACCGCGTTCAAACTGGGTGAGAAGAGTGATGATCCTCTGACCATGTATCTCTCCGATATATTTACCATTGCCGTGAATCTGGCAGGGCTTCCCGGCCTGTCGCAGCCATGTGGTTTTGCTAACGATATGCCGGTCGGCCTGCAGTGGATCGCACCTGCATGGCGTGAAGATGTGCTTTTAGGTGCTGCTGCAGCTTATGAACATGCCACCGATTGGCATACCCGGACACCTTCCGGGTTTGGAGGTGAATCATGAGCTGGGAAGTTGTCATCGGACTCGAAGTACACTGCCAGATCAACACCAGAACCAAGGCTTTCTGCGGCTGCTCGACCGAGTTCGGCGCCGAGCCCAACACACAGACATGCCCGGTATGCCTGGGGATGCCGGGCCAGCTGCCGGTGCTGAATACGGTAGCGGTTGATAAGTCGATTCTTACCGGTCTTGCCATCGATGCCAGGATCAATCTGGAATCCAGGTTTGACCGTAAAAACTATTTCTATCCTGATCTGCCAAAGGGTTATCAGATATCCCAGTTTGCCGTTCCGATTGTGGAAGGTGGATATATTGATATCCCGACCAGAGACGGTGAGAAACGGATCGGTGTTACGCGTATCCATATGGAGGAGGATGCGGGCAAATCGATGCATGAAGGGCTGGAAGCCGTTTCCCATATCGATCTGAATCGTTCCGGTGTTCCGCTGATGGAGATTGTTTCCGAACCGGATATGCGCAGTGCCGATGAGGCGATTGCCTATCTGAAACAGCTGCACCAGTTGATCCGTTTTCTTGATGTCTCCGATGCAGACATGGAGAAAGGCCAGTTCCGCTGTGATGCCAACGTCTCCGTCCGCCATCCGGGCGAGCCATTCGGTACCCGTACCGAACTGAAAAACATGAATTCATTCCGCTTTATCAAGCAGGCAATTGATTTCGAGATGATGCGTCAGATCGAGGTCATTGAAGATGGTGGCGAAGTGGTTCAGGAATCACGGCTGTGGGACTCTGTAAAAAACGAATCCCGCTCCATGCGCAGCAAGGAAGAGGCACACGACTACCGCTACTTTCCGGAACCTGATCTGCCTCCGCTGCGTGTATCACAGGCAGAGGTGGACGCCATCAGGGCAGGCATGCCTGAACTGCCGGGTCAGCTCCGCAAACGTTTTGAGGTTGAATTCGGTCTGTCACCATATGATGCCGATGTACTGAGCCAGACACGTGAACTCTCCGGTTGGTATGAATCACTGGTGGCTGCACATCCGGCTGACCCGAAACGCTGTGCCAACTGGATGGCCAACGAGCTGCTGGGCCGCCTGAAAGAAACAGGTCAGGATATCAAAAATTCACCGGTATCGGCCGAATCACTGGCCGGGCTTCTGGATCGCATCGCGGATAACACCATTTCGGGTAAAATCGCCAAGGATGTTCTCGATCTCATGATGGCCAGTGGCGCAGATGCCGACACTATTATTGAAGAGAAGGGGCTGAAACAGGTGACCGACAGCGGTGCCATTGATGCCGCCATCAAGGCAGTAATGGATGCCAACCCTGAACAGGTTGCGGACTACCGTGCCGGCAAGGACAAACTGATGGGTTTCTTTGTCGGCCAGGTCATGAAGGCCTCCAAAGGTCAGGCCAACCCCGGTATGGTGAATCAGCGCCTGAAAGAGCTTCTTAAGTGAGATACGGCTTTGGGCAGGAAGCCCAAAGCCTTTTAACGTAATCGAAAAGTGTGATTTCCGATTACTCACTAAAGCCGCATGTCCTATGCGGATGAAGCCGGAAAAGAAAAGGCTACGTTGGTTAACCCGGCGTAGCCTTTTTTAATTCACAAATTGTCACGCTTTTTGCTTTGCGTGGCTGAAAAATGCAGGGAGCATTTCTTCAGACTTCTAAACAGACCTCAGTCACCCTTCAGTGTTTTCAGATAGGCAATCATATCTGCACGGTTCCTGGCATCCTGCATCTCGGGAAGGGTCGGCATCTTCAGACCGTATTTATTGGTATCCAGAATAGTTGCTGCCTTCTCATCGACCTTGGCAAAAGCTTCCGGTGATTTCAGCCACTTATCCAGCCACTCCTCATCATGGCGCTCAAGAACGCCTTTCAGCCCCGGTGCTCCAACCCGACTCTCATCATAGGTGATCGTGTGACAGTGTATGCAGATTGCCTTGAATGCCTTGCCGCCCTGTGCAGCATCAGGCATAAACTCCTCAGCGGTCAGCGGCAGTGAAAAAGTTGCCGCCAGCATCAAGCCAACCCCAGTGCGCATTAATCCTTCCATGCCATATCTCCCCTACACGCTGCAAGCTCAGATCACCGTGATTAACAATAGCCCCAAAACCCCTGCAGGTAATTCCAGAGGGAGTATCATTACCTCACACTCTTTAGAAATCAATCGAAACTGTGTAGATTCTGCTGCCTTGGCCGCTGGTAATGATTCAGACTGGAGTTTACATGCAGGTTTCACCACTCACAGCCCTTTCGCCACTTGATGGCCGTTATGCAGGGAAAGTTCAGGCCCTGCGTCCCGTATTCAGCGAGTACGGGCTGATCAGGGCACGCGTTACCGTTGAGGTTCGCTGGCTTCAGATGCTGGCAGAGAACCCGGGAATGGCTGAGGTTCCACCATTTACCGAGGATGCCAACAGCCTGCTGAACAGCATTATCACAGGGTTCTCCGAAGCCGATGCCAGGCGAATCAAGGATATCGAAGCAACCACCAATCACGATGTGAAAGCGGTGGAATATTTCCTGAAAGAGAAAGTTGCTGATCACGGTGAACTGGCAGCTATCTCGGAGTTCTTCCACTTCGCATGTACTTCCGAGGATATTAACAACCTCTCATACGGCCTGATGCTTAAAGAGGCGCGCGATACTGTTCTGCTGCCTGAACTGGACCGCCTGATTGAAACCATGCAGAACCTGTCGGTGGAGATGGCCGATGTGCCGCTGCTGTCACGCACGCACGGACAACCGGCATCTCCCTCCACCATCGGCAAGGAGTGGGCCAATATAGCTTACCGGATGACTCGCCAACGCAGGCAGATCGCCGATGTTGAAATTCTTGGCAAGATCAACGGTGCTGTGGGCAACTACAATGCCCATATCTGCAGCTATCCCGAGCTGGACTGGGAAGCCATTGCCAAAGCGTTTGTCGGGAGCCTGGGGCTGAACTGGAACCCTTATACCACCCAGATCGAACCGCACGATTATGTGGCTGAGCTCAATGATGCCATCTGCCGTTTTAACACCATTGTTATCGATATGTCCCGTGATATCTGGGGCTACATATCACTCGGTTACTTCAAACAGCGTGTAATTGCCGGTGAGGTTGGCTCTTCCACCATGCCACACAAGGTTAATCCGATCGATTTTGAAAATGCTGAAGGAAACCTGGGTGTCGCCAATGCCATCATGGGCCATCTTTCAGCCAAATTGCCCATCTCGCGATGGCAGCGTGACCTGACCGACTCCACCGTACTTCGTAATCTTGGTATCGGTTTCGGCTACAGCCTGCTTGCCTACACCTCCGCACAGAAGGGGCTCGGCAAACTTGAGCTGAACGAGCCACGTCTGGCCGAAGATCTTGATGCGACATGGGAAGTGCTCGGCGAAGCCATCCAGACAGTCATGCGCCGTTATGGCCTTGAGAATCCGTATGAGCAGATGAAAGCGCTGACCCGTGGTAAAGGCATCACCCCTGAAGCATTGAGGGAGTTTATTAAAACCCTGGATATTCCGGCCAAAGCCAAAGCCGAACTGATGGCACTGACTCCTGCCACCTACATCGGCAATGCCGTAGCTCAGGCCAGAGCCATCAAAGAACGTTCATAAACAGCCAAACTGCTATCTGACCGAATGAGTGCCCCGGGTGGCGTGCCCGGGCAGAACTCAGGAGAGCTTTTCGGGAATCTCGAACTCATCGGCATCAACATAGACTTCGCCTGGATAGACCGGACCGATGTCGACAATCAGCCAGGTTCCCCCTCTTGAACCGAGCTCAACATCGAGCACATCGCCACACTTTAAGTGGCGGGTAATCTCATCAGGCAGCGCTACCGGACCAATCTCCAGATTTTTATTATCAAACCGGAGTGAAACCGATCCTTTCCCCAGCCTGGAAATTCTGGCATGGCCTTCAACGAATTGCTCAAATCGCTTGCCTCGATTTCTGGGAGAGACCCCGCCTCCCAGGCGGACGTAGTGAAACAGCAGGCGGGCAGCCTGTGATGCACGCATTGACTCATCCTTCAGCTCCTGAATCGCTTCGAGGAAGGTGACATGCCTCTCTGAATCCAGCCAGTGCCTTTTATGCAGAAAGGAGACCCAGTTGAGCAGAACATCCGCGCACCCCTCCACCTCAAGACTGGATATACCAACCTCTCTTAACAGCGACCAGCCGATGAAGTCCCGAAAATGCTCGGCTTCCAGCATCGATACCGGCAGGCTGCCCAGTTCAGCTGCATGCCCGGCTTCAACATCACCATCAAAAAGATTATCCACATACTCCCCGAGTGCCGCTTCCCACTCCTGCAGCTCATCCTCATCCACCATCTCATCATCCTGATAAAGATCAGAATAGTGCAGCAGGTACTCTGCAAACATCTCCATACAACGTTCTGCCGGAAACGGTGCTGCAACCGTGTCAGAGCAGTTCATGACAAACTGGTCCATCGCTTCCTGAACAGTCATATCCGTTATCATGATCCCACCTGCAGGGTTGTCCACTTGCCGTTAATAGTCTTAATGGCTATGGTCACCACCCGTTTTTTGTAACGTAGATTTGAGAATTGTCTGAATTGTCATCTTTGGAGTAGCTCGATGCAAATAAATGTAACAACCATCCGCCCCGGTAACATCCTTGAGGTTGACGGTGGCCTCTGGAAAGTAATGAAAACCAAACATGTTACCCCAGGTAAAGGTGTGGCCTGTATGCAGGTGGAGATGCGCAACATCGAAACCGGCACCAAGACCAACAAGCGCTTCAACTCAACTGAGCGTGCCGAGCGCGTTGTTCTTTCACAGCGCCCCATGCAGTTCCTCTATGAGGATTCAGGCAGCTATCACTTCATGGATATGGAGACCTATGATCAGATCACACTCGGCGAGGAGATGCTTGAAAATGCCAAGCCTTATCTGCTGCCTGAGACGATGGTGGAAGTTGAGTTCCACGAAGAGCGCCCGCTGAATGTAAAGCTGCCGCAGAGTGTTGAACTTACAGTGATAGAGTGCGATGCCTCTATCAAAGGCCAGACTGCTACAGGCTCATACAAGCCGGGCATACTGGAGACCGGTGCATCTATTATGGTTCCACCCTATCTGGAATCCGGAACCAGGGTGAAAGTAAATACGGAGACCGGTGAATTCATGGAACGCGCCTGATCTGTATTCGGAGACAGCTACAGAAAGCAGGATAATCCGGTAAAGGGGACTGCTTAACAGCCTCCTCTTTTTTTCAGGTTTGCGATTATACGCTGCAGCACCTTGCGTGCTATATCAAACTCATCCTGATCCACGCCGTCAAAGGCCTCGACAAAGAATGCCTGAAAAGCAGGTATAATCTCATCAATCCCTGCCTTCCCCTTAGGTGTCAGATACGAGCGGACAATCCGGCGGTCCTCTTTGTCATGACTCCGCTTAACCAGATCCTCTTTTTCCAGCGCGTTCAGAAGACGGGTAATTGCCGCCTTGTCTTTTGCAAGGAACTCCGAAATCTGGGTCTGGGTCAGGCCGTCCTGACGACTCAACAGGAAGAGAATTCCCAACCCTTCAGGCGTCGCCCTGTAACCGGCCGCCTCACACTCTCTGCCTATATTCTGGCGTATGGCAAAGCTCAATTGATTGGCAAGAAAGCCAAGTCCGTCTTCAATCCGCTCCGGAGGATATGGAATATTTCGCATCCCACCATTATGCCCATTCCTTTGATATGGTCAATAGTTGCCCATATCAACCTTTATGATAGTGTTTAAGTCTTTTCCATCGCAGATGGTCTGTTGTTTTTAGAGAGGTAGATGATGCTCCGCATTCGAAATATTTTATTGCTCTGCACTCTTCTTATGCCAGGCGCTGTATCCGCACAGTCCATTTCTCTGGCTGACGTTATAATAGAGACTTTTGCCAACAATCCCGACATTCCGCTGAGCCGGCTGAACAGAGATTTCGCCAAAACCGAGCAGCAGCGCATTGAGGGCATGCTTGATCCGAATCTGTCGACCCGCATTGGCTACAGTGATGAGAAGGTTACAACGCCCAATCCTTTCGCTGCCAATAACACCCAGCTCGGCCAGCTTTCAGGCAGCATAGCTCAGCCACTCTCTGACGGCAGCACCCTGACCGGAAGCCTGAATTACAATCGCACCATGCTTGGCTACCCGTCATCCGTGCCTGCAGCCTTCCAATCCAGCATCAACCCGATCTACCAGAATCAGATTGACCTGACCTATCGATATCCACTGCTGCGCGGTCATGGCAATCCCGCATATCATGAGCAGATGGCTGCATCAAGGCAGGATGAAGAGGCTGCTCTCTGGCGCGTGGAGATGCTGAAGGAGCAACTGGCTGAGCAGGCCACGGCAGCTTACTTTCAGCTGGCGGCTGACGATCTGGCGCTGAAGCTGGCCGGGGATGCCGTTCACCGTGCCGAGAAACTTTTACAATATCAGAAAATGCGCGAGCAGTTCGGACTTATTGAACGCTCAGACCGCCTTCAGACAGAGGCTCTTCTGGCTACACGCCGTATGGAGCTTACTCTTGCCGAGGCGACTTCCATGCAGGGCAGGACGAACCTTAACCGCCTTATGCTGCGCACTCCCGATGCACCGCTTGTGCCTGACATGAACAAAGGCCTGTTTTCAGCAGAAGAAGCAGAAGAGATGTCGCTGGATGAGCTGCTTGCAGAAGCAGAAAAAGTACGCCCTGCATTCCGGGCGGTTGAGGCCAGTCTGGCCGCCAGTAATGCAAGACTGGCAGCAGCACGCGATCAGCATGAAACCCAGATCGATCTTGTCGGGCAGCTGGGAAGCCGCGCACTCGATGCCAGCGCAGGCAAGACTCTGGGACAGGGATTTACCCTGAATGACCGTTTTGTATCTCTCAGTGTTGAACTGAGCGACACCCTGACGGGCAATACAACCAGGGCATCCATCAGGCAGGCAGAACTTGGTCGCCAGCAGGCCATGCTGGAACGCCTGCAGTTGCGCGAATCTGTTAAAAGCCGATTGGCAAACAGCATCACTACAGTCAACAGCAGTCGTAAAACAGTCGCTGCGGCAATCCAGCGCGCCAGGGCGGAGAAAAACAAATTCAATGCTGAAATGAACCGTTACAGAAACGGGCGCTCGGATACCGCCACCCTTATTCAGTTTGAGGGCGAACTGCGGGCGGCTGAGCTACAGGCTGCGATACAGCAGGTATCACTTATACTTGCCAGGCATCAGCTGGCTCTGGCACGTGGAGCCATGCTGCCAGCACTTGAAGCGGGAAACCCCGGGATCGCCAAACCATGAAAAGAATCATCGCATTTTTTGTCCATCACGGACTGCTCGTCAACATGCTCTCTATCATGCTGCTTCTGGCTGGCATCTATGCCGCCATGTCAATCCAGCGCGAGGCCTTTCCGAGCGTCGATTTTGACCTTGTCATTGTATCGGCGACCTATCCGGGCTCATCGCCTCATGAATCCGAACAGCTTCTTGTCACGCCGATTGAGCGGGAGCTTAAAGGTATGGATGGCATTAAAACCGTCAGCTCCACCGCCTTTGCCGGATCTATGGAGATGCTGATCGAGATTGAACCGAGCTACACTGATCGCTCCAGATTTGTCTCTGACGTGCAGCAGGCCATCAACCGGGCTGTACTGCCGTCTGACCTGCCTTATGAACCTGCGATTATGGAAGTAAAATCCGAGCAGACGCCGGTCATCTCCTTTTCAATCTTTGCCCCGATCGATGATCTCGAACTCAAACATATCTCAGACAGTATTGAAGATGACCTGCTGAATATCTCCGGCGTATCGAAAGTGATTGTTCAGGGAGACAGAAAAGAGGAGATCCGCATTACGCTGAATCCTGAAAAAATGCTCCGGCATCGCGTATCAACCGAAGATATTGTGCAGCTTATACGTGGCTGGAATGTGAATGCCCCCGGTGGCAATCTGAAAACCTCCGAAGGCCAGAAGATCATCCGGGTCAACGGCGAGTTCACCTCGGCTGAAGATGCCGGAAACCTGGTCGTACGAGCCACGGAGCAGGGCCACAAGCTCTACCTGAAGGAGATTGCGGAGGTAACCCAGACACTGGAAAAACCAAGACGTTATGTGGATGCCATGGGCAAACCATCCATGAACTTCATTGTCATTAAACAGGCCAATGCCGACATTATCGAGCTTGTTGACCGAGTTCGTGCCTACCTGCCATCAATTTCAGAGCGTTACCATGAGGCCATCGAAGTTCGCACCTATCAGGACTTCTCAATCAACACCCGGCTTCGGCTCAGTGTACTTACCAGTAACGGCATGATGGGTCTGGTGCTTGTTTTCCTGACCCTGTTCATGTTCCTGCGTCCGGCTGTTGCCATGACCACGGCATGGGGCCTGCCAATCATTTTCTTCTCCGGTCTGCTTGTTCTCTGGCTGAGCGGCACCACTCTGAACCTGCTGACCATGTTCGGCTTTATTATCGTACTCGGCCTGATGGTTGATGATGCCATCATCATCGGTGAAAATGCCACCTATCACATGGAGAAAGGGTTAAGTTCAAGCGAAGCGGCCATAGAGGGCACCTATGAGCTTCTCGGGCCCGTAACAGCCACCGTGCTGACCACCATTATTGCATTCCTGCCGATGATGTTTATGGAAGGCATTATTGGTAAATTTATCTACTCTATTCCTGTGGTTGTCGTAATCCTGCTGTTCTTCTCCTGGTGGGAAGCTATTTTTATTCTGCCCAACCATATTCGTGATGTAGTCAATCCGAACAGGCATCCGAAGGAGCGAAAGGTGCTGGTCCGGATGACGGAGGTCTATGGCAAAGTACTGACGCTGGCGCTGAAGTTCCGCTATATCACCATCCTGCTAACCATTCTGGCTCTCCTCGGGGCCGGGTGGCTTGGCTCGCAGACCAAATTCCAGCTCTTCCCTGCGGGTGCGGAAGATCAATTTTACCTGAGAGTCAATGCGCCTGTCGGCACCACGCTGGAAGAGATGCGCAATCTGCTGAGTGAAATTGATGCGGAGGTCCGCAAGCGCATTGACCCATCGCTACTCGAAGTTACCGCCACCATGGCAGGAAGCAACAGCTCGGACGAGCGTGAAGAGCTGAAACAGGTTGGTGATCATTTCGGCTACCTGCGTGTATCGCTCACCTCATTTGTCGGACGATCCACACCTGCAAGCGAAGTGATGCGAGGCCTTGAAACTGAAATCCCTGCACTTTTTCCGGAACTGGATATCAACTTTGTCATGATGAAGGCAGGGCCTCCGGCCGGACGTGCACTTCAGGTCGAGATCAGTGGCGGCGACAACAATATCCGCGAAGATGCCGCCCGGCGTCTGGTGGCCATGCTGGAAAGTATCCCCGGTGCACACTCCGTTGAAAGTGGTTTGCAGAAGGGGGAGACTGAAATACACATTGTCCTTGACCGGGCACTCGCCTCGTATGCGAAAGTTGATATGGCGACCGTCGCCACACATATCCGTGCTGCTTTTGACGGACTCGTTGTCTCCACGCTTAAACAGGGAAAAGAGGAGATCGATGTCACCTTGCGTTATCCCGAATCGGCAGATCACAATCCTGCAACGCTTAGAAACCTGATGATTCCCAACAGGATGGGTGGTCTGGTTGCTCTGGGTAAAATAGCCACATTTGAAGAGAAGCCGGGCCTGGCCAGTGTTCGCCACAAGGATGGTATTCGCGTCATTCATGTTTCAGCCGAGGTAAGGCCAAGTGAAATCACTTCCGCCGAGCTTAATGCACTCGTAGAGAGCAGAAAGGCAGAGTGGCTGGGTGAGGATGAGAAATATATCCACTACCGGCTAGGTGGCGAACAGGAGCGTACTGAAGAGTCTGTCCGCGGTCTTGTATTCAGCTTTGTTTTTGCACTGTTCGGCATCTTCATCATTCTCGCAGTGCAGTTTAACCGCCTGAGCTATCCGTTTCTGGTGATGCTGGCAATTCCTTTTGGCATGATTGGAATTGTCATAGGGCTGTTTTTGCATGGTCAACCGATCTCATTCATGTCCCTGATGGGCTTTGTGGCACTGACCGGTGTAGTGGTCAACTCATCGCTGGTCATGGCGGTATTCATTCAACGCCTGCTGGAGGAGGGAGTGCCCTGGTTTGAAGCGATTATCAGCGGTGGTAAAAGAAGGCTTCGTGCCGTTCTTCTAACAGCTATCACCACGGTTGTCGGCCTGTTGCCAACCGCTTACGGCTGGGGCGGACTGGATCCATTTGTTGCACCCATGGCACTGGCACTCTCCTGGGGACTGCTCTTTTCAACGGCTATCACCCTGTTTTCAGTACCGGCAGCTCTGGGCGTTGCTCTGGATGTTAAGCGATGCGTCCTGCGCCTGGCTGGAAAAGAGAGCAATACCTGACTATTTTTCTAAGGAATGTAAAAGAAAATTAATCTCCTGTTAATAGCAAAATAATTGATCCCGCCTATATTCACGGTTGCCTGATGTCACTCTCCCCTCCCTCCCCACGGCATCAGGCCTCGTTTAATAAGAAAAGGCTCCGGATTTCCGGGGCCTTTTTTTATTGTTGCCAGACATAACAGCAGTCAAGCATCTATAATAGCGGTGGAAAGAGTGATCCCCCCGATAAAGGAGAGCATCATGATTGCCTCAAATGTCATGACCAGGAGCCCGCTAACCATATCAGAAGCTGCGAAAGTGAAAGATGCGGTTGCGCTTTTCAAATCTATCCAGCTGCATGACCTTCCGGTCATTGACAGTGAGCGCAGACCTGTCGGCAGTATCAGCACCCGCGCCATTCTGCATGCGGCTGTTCCGGCCTATGCAGATGACAAGCTCCTGGCTGCCATGAAAGGAGGGCCGGATATCGTATCCGTCTACAATAACCTGAAGAGCATCTCTGAAAAACCGGTTGCGGAAATTATGGATTGTCATATCCGTCCTGTTCATGGCGATACTCCGACCAGTGCCGTCGCGGCCATGCTGACCAACCTTCGCCATGACACCTTTAACATTCTTGTCGTGGATGATGAAGGCAGGTTGACCGGCACGATTTCTGCACGCGATATCGTATGTCGAACACCGGAATAGAGAGGCTCCGGTCCGGGCAGGAAAAGCGCTAGCAGATGGAGGACAGCTCATTCTTTCTCTCTCTCGTACTGATTCTTCTGTCTGCGCGGCTGTTTGGGGAGGCGGCAGCATGGCTTAAAACACCATCGGTGATGGGAGAGATGTTTGCCGGCATCATTCTCGGCCCGAGCCTGCTGGGCTGGGTTCAACCAACCGAAGTGATCAGACTGCTGGCAGAATTTGGCCTGATCCTGATGCTGTTCGAAGTGGGCCTTGATTCCGACCTGTCGAAACTGGCCAGTCAGGGGCGTAAGGCATCCATCGTGGCGATCGGCGGTTTCATTGCACCGTTCATTGCCAGTTTCGCTCTGAGCTTTTACCTCTTCGATCTCTCGTTGCTTATCTCCCTGTTTATCGGCGGTACGCTCACGGCGACCAGTATCGGCGTCACGCTCAGGGTGCTGCGCGATCTTGCCCGACAACACTCCAATGAGGCTCAGATTGTGCTGGGAGCCGCTGTGCTGGATGACATTCTGGGCGTAATTCTGCTGGCCATTTTGTTTGAGTTTTCCATGAGCGGTGAAGTCAACCTGATTAATGCCAGCAAGGTGTTTCTCTTCATTGTTATCTTTTTTGCCCTGGCACCGGTCGTTGCAAAAATGATGGCCGTTGTAATCCGAAACTTTGAGAAGTTCAGCCATATCGAAGGGCTGGTTCCCACGATGATTGTTTCACTTATTCTCTTTTTTGCCTGGCTATCACACGCCGTGGGCGCCCCCGAACTGCTGGGAGGGTTTGCTGCCGGACTGGCACTGTCGCGCAGATTTTTCCTGCCTTTCGGAATTGAATTATCACAGGATGACGGTCCCTTTGTAGTTCAGATCGAAAATAAGATGAAACCAATTATTCAGCTCTTCACGCCCATCTTTTTTGTCATGGTGGGATTGTCACTGAATCTGCAGGCTGTTGATTGGAGTTCGCCCACTGTCTGGAAGATGACGCTGGTGCTCATTGTGTTGGCCATGCTCACCAAAATGGTTGGCCCGATTCTGGTGCGTGAATCCGCGCACTCCCGCTGGGCCATTGGCCTGGCCATGATCCCCCGTGCGGAGGTGGGTCTCGTGTTTGCCGAACTGGGGCGCATCTCGGGTGTTTTCGACAACGACCTGTATGCAGTGATGATCCTGACCATTGCGGCCACCACCATTCTCCCGCCATTCATGATGAAATATTTCTATGGCCGTTACGGACATCTGCTCTCTAATACAGACAGTAGAAGTAACCCCGAGGCCTAATGGTGGCCGTCTTCATCTGCCAGCTCCTGCTCAAACACCTCACTATTTTTTGTGATCAGGACAATAAGAATGGCTGAATAGACAAATGTAGAGAGCAGAATAACCCCGACGACAATTGCCTTGAACATCTCCAGATGCTCAAAGGTTGACGGGATCATCATCAACATGACAACGGAGAGGCCGCCTTTAATTCCGGCAAATGTCAGAACACCCCACCAGCGGAAGTTGATATTGGTCATCCTGTCCGTCTGCCTGGTGATAATGGCAAACTTGGCCATCATCGCAGCGCGAATCACGGTTGTTGCCAGGAACATAATCAGAATTTCGGTTTTGTACTGCCACAACAGACCGGGATCAATGATCTCGGCCATCGCCACAAAGAGCATCGTATTGGCAACAATGGCGAGCAGCTGAATATCCTCTTTACTGCGCATATGACGATCCCGCTCTTCAACCGTGGCCCTGATTGTCCGGATTGCGGCATGGACCAGTCCTGCAGATGAAGACGCAGCCCGGGACTGCCGTGTCAGTTCCTCCTCCTCCCTCTCCAGGCGCATATCATCATATGCAATCGCTCTGGAGAGTACGTGGTGAACCGTTACCGTAGCAAAGATACAGGCAAGAATACCGGAGAGGTGCATGTGGGAGTGGGCACCAAAGAGATTAAGCAGGGCATAAAAGTGCTCTGAAAGCTCAAAGGCTCCGTAGCCGGTTAGAATCAACACCAGCAGCTCTGCTGTCCGATTCGTTGTAGTCTTCATCGCCAGCAGGCCAATATACCCGATCAACACACCCAGCAGTGCTGAACCCAGTACAATCATGATGCTGGTTTCAGCCACGTAGCCGAACGTCACCTCGCCTCCCTGAAGTGCGTAGAGGCCGATAAAAACAAAAACAATCAATGCCGTCGCATCATTGAAAAGGCTCTCGCCTTCACAAAGAATCTTAAGCCTGTGGGGCAGGTTGAAACTGGAAAAAATACTGACAACAGAGACCGGGTCAGTCGCCAGCACCATCGCAAAGAGAAGAATAATAGCTGCAACTGAGAGATCATACTGACCGAAGAGAGCATCGCCGATAAGCAGGGCTGTGATCACCGATAGTGCAACAGCGACAACTGCCAGATAGAAGAGACTTAGCCCATGCTCCTTAAGGTCATCCACCTTCAATTCCAGTGAATCGCTAATCAGCAGTATAGGCAGAAGCAGAATCACCAGCAGGGCAAAGTGTTCCGAATCCCCGGTCAGCAGAAAAATATCCCCAAAAAGTGCATGAAAAAGAAATGAGAGCGTAATCAGTCCGACCGGTGACGGCACCTTCAACTTGTCTTCAAGCTGTAGTGCCAGATAAAGAATCGCAGCAATAGACAATACCGCTGTAATCATATGAAAGACCCCTCTTTTAAAACGTGCTCGGCTATAAAAAATACCCGGTCACAACGGCTCTCAGGTAATTGTTGAACTGTTAACTTCCTATAGTTCCAGCAGGATATATACGAGAAAGATGCCATAGAGCAACATGCTCATCGACAGATAGCGTCCGCTCAAACGTCCCGACCTGCTCAGATACCAGAGCCAGCCGTTGCCAAGAAGTGCGAGCAGTATGGCTGCCACCGCAGGCCCGGCCTGAATATCCCACGGCATCAGCAACATTGCAGCTGCAGGAATCACGGTTCCCTGAAACACCATCGCACCGGTAATATTTCCGAAAGCCAGTGTATCTCTGCCCTTCCTGACCCACAGAATTGAATTCACCTTCTCGGGCAACTCAGTTGCAACAGGGATAATCAGCAGCGAGACCACCAGAGCAGAGACTCCGATAGCGGCAGCAGCCAGTTCAACGCCATGCACAAACATCTTCGCACCAACCACCAGCAGCACCAGACCAGCCAGCAGCTGAATCACTGTCATGGCCGTTGAATCACCAAAAAGATGCGCTACATGGAGCGTGGCATCTGCCTCGGTTGCATGACCCGCATCAACCAGCCGGCGACTGGCTTTGATGGTGCCCAGAAGATAAAGGAAGTAGAGAAGAAAGAGGGAGAACGCAAAGGCAACTCTGGCCTGCTCCCAGCCATGGGGAAGCAGGGCCGCTGTAACCACCAGCAGATAACCGGCAAGAAAAACGGACAGATCCCGTTTCATTCCGGACATCTCCGGTGTCAGCAGGGTGTTCCAGCCCCGCTTTCTTCCGGCAAACCAGCCCATGAGCCCGATGCTGAGTGTTGCCAGCATAAATGGTGCACCCAGGATGGCTCCCAGACCAACTTCATGATTCACTGCCTCGGAGGCGCCACCGGCAACAATGGCTACAAGCGGAATGATCGTTTCAGGCATCGCTGTACCCACAGCTGCGAAGATGGAGCCGGTCACACCTTCGGAGACGCCCATCCGTTCACCCAGGTGTTCCAGTGCATTGGTAAAAACCTCTGCTGCGAGAAACACGACAACCAGAGCCACAACCAGACTTACGATACTTTCCATCAGGCGCCCACGGGCTTAAAAATAAAACATCTTCCCTGTAAGCCCTCAGGCACGCCTGCCGGTAATATAGTTCTGCAGAGCAATCTGCTCTTCATTCATATGACGGATAATAGAACCTGCATGCACCAGCATGTGTGCAAACAGTGCATAAACCAGATCCTGATTCTTAATCATCAGCTCTGAATAGGCACTGCGGGACAGCTTGTAAATAACAGTATCCTCTTTTGCAGTGACCGTCGCGCTGGCGACATCACCCGTCAGAAATGACATCTCGCCAAACAGTGATGCCTCACGGGCAACAGCAACCCGGATGCTCTGGCCACCTGACATACAGGTAATATCGGCACGACCCGAACGCAGCAGGTAGAGCTCGCCACCGGCTGTGCCCTCGGCAACAATTACATCACCCTTGGCATAGCTGGCCACCTCGAACAGACCGGCCACAAGAGCCCTGTCTTCATCGTTCAGCTTGCAAAGCAGCACGCGTTCTTCAAGCCATTCAATATCAATATTCATCTATCCTCCATAACGAGAGTCCCTGTTTTTATGTAATAAAGGCAACCATATATTCATCACTGATATAAGGGAATTAAAAGATAGCTTCCGTTTGACAGCCCGGTAGAGATGCCATATTTGTCTGGAAGAGGGCAACCAATCCTGTTGCAATACGCATGTGATTGAATCAGAAGCAAACTGCACGGTACTGCCCGTTAAGTGGAAACAGCATATGGCACTTGCACTGCCACCAGCCCACGCCTCCGGCTGCATCTGGATACACGCCTGCTCGGTGGGTGAAGTCGCCTCGATTGCGCCACTGGTAACCCGTCTGCTGGAGTATCACCATCCCATTCATCTGACTGTGGTCACAAAAACCGGCATGGGGCATGCAAAAAGAGTGTTCGGAGAGAGTATCCATATCTCCTACCTGCCATGGGATCTCCCCGGCAGAATCGCCAGGCTCATCGACCACATCAAGCCCGGACTTTTCCTGATGACGGAAACAGAGTTCTGGCCAGGCATGCTGAATGCGTGCAGAAAACGGAACATCCCGGTAATCGGTATCAACACCCGCATATCCGATCGCTCTTTCCCCCGATACAGGGCTACAAAATGGTTATGGAAACGCTGGCTGAGGCCGGTTCAGCTGTTTCTTGCACAGGGTGAAATCGATGCCCGGCGCCTCTCGGAACTTGGCATAGAAACGGATCGCATCAGGCCCGTAGGTAACCTGAAATATGCCATCACTCCGCCTGAAGTGGATGCCGGCCGGATTCGTGCGATGGTCGACCCATCCGGCGAGCGTCCAATCCTGCTTGCAGCCAGCACGCATCGTGATGAAGAGAAGCAACTTCTCTCCATGTGGCCTCTGTGGAGGGAGGCTGTTCCGGAGCTGATGCTGATTCTGGTTCCCCGTCATCCTGAACGATTTGACCCGGTTGCTGCGGAGATTGAGTCGACAGGCCTAAACTTCAGTCGCTGGAGCGAGCTGGGCAGTGAGGCGGAGCAGCACCCGGAAAGCATCATATTGATTGATGCCATGGGACTGCTGCAGAAACTCTACACCATTACAGACATCGCTTTTATTGGCGGCTCTCTGGTTCCGACCGGCGGGCACAATCCGCTTGAGGCTGCCATCTGCGGGCGCGGCGTAGTGACCGGCCCGCACGTACAGAATTTCCGTGAGATTATGAATGAAATGCGGGCAGCTCATGCCGCCATTGTCTGCAAGGATGCTCTGGAGGTGGAACATGCAGTGTTGCGCCTGTTGCAGCATCCGGACGAGCTGCGGCAGCTCCACGCCAAAGCCACGCTCTACATGAATGAAAAAAGCAGCGTGCTGGACAGGGTGATGCATGCGCTTCAACCATGGCTAAACCAGTTAGAGTGCGATTAAGTGTGCCGGCTGCATCAGAAAATTGAACAGCTATGGTGGTCGGACGATCTGCCTCCGCTCCTCCTCAGGGCTGCGAGTCATGTTTACAGGATCATCAACCGGCACAATCTGAACAGGCGTGAAAGAGCCACGATACCCCCTTCTCTGCCCATGATATCCATTGGCAATATCACGGCAGGCGGGAGCGGTAAAACGCCTTTTGTAATCTGGCTGGTGACAAAGTTAAAAAATGAGGGCTTTCAGCCTGTGATCCTGTGCCGTGGCGATGGCGGCAATAGCGCGAAGCCGGAACTGCTTGCCGACAGCAGCGATCCGCAGCAGGCTGGTGATGAAGCGGTGCTGCTGTATCAGAAAAGCGGCTGCCCTGTCATATCGGGAAAAGACCGGGTTCATGCAGCACAGATGGCACAGGATTATGGAAATATCATCATCTTTGATGATGGCTTCCAGTACCGGCAGCTGGAAAGGACTTGCGATATTGTTCTTATCCCTGCTGAAGGGGTGGGTAACGGCCACCTTATTCCGGCAGGCCCTTTAAGAGAATCCGTCGAAGCACTGAAACGGGCCGACCTTGTCATCCGTACCGGCCGGGCCAGTGAGGTCGAACCGCTCACTGAAGAAAAAGAGTGGCGCTGGTGGTGCGATAATCATCAGCTTGAGCATGTCGCCGGCCCCCGTCATGAGACACCCGGGAAGGGGGTAGCGCTTACAGCCATTGCACGTCCCGGGCGCTTTCTTCAAAGCCTTGAAGAACTGGGTGTTGATATTGTTAAAAGTTACACGTTTCCTGACCATCACCCGTTTTCAGCCGCTGAGATTGAGCAGGCGTCCCGGCATCATGAAGCCGTTATCGTCACTTCAAAAGATGCCGTAAAGCTCAGGAACATCTGGCCTGCTGACAGGCCGCTCTGGGTTCTGGAACAGAGTGCCGAGGCTGAGGCAGGTCTTTTTGAAGCCATCGAAAAGTTTATTCGCTAGCCGGCAGACAGCAGAGGTTATAATTCCGTGATCTCACCGATCTTTCGGGCTAGTCTTGGCGGAGATTTAGCATGGATGCTCTGCTTTTTCAGAACATCCATACAACCCGCAGACGGGTTGCCACAAACGAGGTTCATCATGATTGATCAGACACTTCTGGATATTCTCGCATGCCCGAAATGCAAGGGCGATGTGCATTATAATGACAGTAAAAGCGGTTTGATCTGCGACGCATGCCAGCTTGAATACCCGATCCGCGATGATATTCCCATCATGCTGGTGGATGAGGCAAAAAACCTGTCAAGCTGAGCTCCTGATTAAATGGACAAACTTATAGCCATCGGCATTCGCCTGCTTTTCCGGGGCATCCGGCTTCTACCTGTCAGGCTGGCGGGAGCAATCGGTGCCGGAATCGGACGCGCAGCATTCTTCCTCTTCTCCAGGCACCGGAATATTGCGCTCAGGAACCTGAAGCGTATCTACCCCGACAGTGAAAAGTCCTGGCGCAAAACAGTCGGACGGGAATCATTTGCTGAACTGGGCCGGACCATGCTGGAGTTGCCGCATGTTTTCCTGCGCTCCAGAGAGTTTCTGTTGTCACGTGTTGAAGTTGAAGGGGAGGCGCTCTTCCGCGAAGCGATGGAGAGAAAGCAAGGCGTATTTCTTAATGCCTGTCACCACAGCAACTGGGAGCTGGGGGCACTGATGTTTTCCCTGCTTGGTTATGACTCCAGTATTATCTACAGACCTATTAAAAATATGGAGCTGGAAAACTATCTGAAGGCATGCCGGGAACGTTTTGGTGCCGTCATGCAGTCACGATTTGATGGCCTTCGCTGGCTGCCAAAAACATTGAACCGGGGCGGCTCTGTTGCCGTAATGGTTGATCAGCATATGAGCCAGGGCATTGTCGTTCCTTTCCTGGGGCACGCATCGAACACAACCGCACTCCCGGCCACATTTTTTATCAGAAACCAAACGCCCATGTTCGGTGTTGCTATTGAGCGCCTGGGTCGAAATTTCAGCTTTCGCCTGAAATTCTGGCCCATTACGCCGCCTGCATTAACCGGTGACAAGGCGCTTGATACCAGTAACATCATGCAGACGATCACCGGAAGTTTTGACGATATCATTCATGCACGTCCGGAGTTATGGCTGTGGATTCACAGACGCTGGCTGATTCTTGATGAGCAGGAGATGGCAGGCGGGGCAGATGATGGTACATCATAAACCCTCCAGCAAGCAGCGCTGGAGCGCCTCCCAGAAAGCTGCTGTAGCCAGGCTGCAGGAGCAGGATCTGGAGTCGCTGCATACCGATGCAGGGAAGCGGTATCAAGCCATTATCGGCGCACTCCCCAAACCTCTGCCCGCCGATGCATCCATACTTGATATTGGTTGCGGCCCTGTCTGCACGGCCAAGCTGTTCAACTCTTCACATACAACCTACCTTGACCCGCTGCTTAATAACTTTAAAAGAATTTTTCCGGGTGAACTGCCTGAAGGTGAATTCATTACAACAACTGCGGAAGATATTCCGAAGCCTGACCAGAGTTACGATCTGATTCTCTGCCTGAACATGTTAAGCCATTCCCTCAACCCTGAACTGGTTATGCATGAGATCAGGCGCCTGCTGAAACCGGAGGGAACCCTCGCCATCAGCATCACGCTCTGGCCGGGGCTTCTTGCCCGCCTTCACTATCTGAAGATGAGGCTCTTTCCTATGGGTGAATACCAGAACCGTCTTTACTGCTACACACAGAGAGGTATCGAAAACACACTGCTGCGCCATTTTGATATCCTGAGCAGACAGCTTCTGGAGACCAGCGCTCCGTCATTCTCACAGGAGTGGCTCTTTCTCTGCCAGCATAAGAACAGACCATCAGATGACAACAGACAAAGCTGAACATCTGGTGATACTGCCCCCTAACTGGCTGGGTGATGTGATCATGGCACAGCCTGCCATGCGCGCCTTTTGCACCTGTCATAAAGGCGCCCGGACAACCCTGGTCGGCCAGAGCTGGCTCTCCGACCTGGCCCCTTTTCTCGGGCTCGGAAACGTCTCCTGTGCAGAACAGGTCCCGGCGGATGCAGACATGGCCGTGCTGTTTCCCAACAGCTTCAGCTCTGCCTGGAAGGTTTTTCGCAGCGGCATTCCGGTACGTACAGGCTTTCGCGGGCAGTGGCGAAGCCTGCTGCTCAGCCCCGGCTACACCCCCGGGCTGGATATGAGCCGCGAACACCATCGGGACTATTTTCTGGATCTGGCAGAACAGGCAGGCGCTCCTGTTAAGCAGCGGCAAGTTGAACTGTCAGCAAGCGCCTCTGACACTGCACAGGGGCAGGGACTGATGCAGTCACACGGGTTGGATCCGGATAAAACCATCTGCATTGCCCCCGGCGCACAGTTTGGCGGTGCCAAACGCTATCCTGCAGAATCCTACCGCCATATTATCAAATCGCTCTCCGAAGCCGGCTGGCAGATTTTGATTCTGGGTACAGCTGCAGAGAGGAGGATTGCTGAAGCATGCCTTGCTGAGGTGGCAGCTCCGGGCTGGAACAGCAGTGGCGAGACATCGCTTAAACAGGCGCTTCAGATTCTGGCTGCCTGCCGCCTCCTGCTATGCAACGATTCAGGCCTGATGCATGTTGCTGCCGGCATGGGCAGGCCTGTCGTGGGCATCTTTGGTGCCACAGACCCGCAGAGAACCGCACCCTCAGGGCCGCATGTACGACTTCTCTACCGCCCTGCACCATGCAGCCCGTGCCTGCAACGGGAGTGTTCTGTGCCCGGCCAGCCATGCATGGCCAACATCCGTCCTGAAACTGTACGTGATGCCTGCCTGGAGATGCTTACCTGAATGAAAGTCCTGATTGTTAAACTGTCAGCCTTCGGCGATATCATCCATGCCCTGCCTGCACTGCATGATCTGATACAACAGCCGGATGTTGATGAGATTCACTGGCTGCTCGATTCCCGCTTTGCATTTGCAGCAGCACTGTTTCCGGAGACCGTCAAGGTGCACAAAGTTGCATTGAAGGGGAATGCACCTCTGCGCGATGCCTGGAACATAATCAGAACACTTCGCAAAGAGCAGTTCGACCTGATCTTCGATCTGCAGGGATTGATCAAATCCGGCATCATGGCCCGTGCCATCGGCGCCAATGTGTTTGGTTTTGATGCCAGACAGAGCCCTGAAAAGCCTAACCGGTTTTTTGTTCACTCCGTTCCGTTTCATCAGGATGACAGACATGTCGTTCAGCTCTATCGACGCATTGCAGCCGCCCCGTTCACCGGAGCGGCAGGCAGCGCCCATGCCATGGCATACACCCCTCCAGCCGTCCATGTAACAGACAGCATGCGGCAGCAGGGAGAAGCGGCCCTGTCAGAGATCGGAATCAGCGGATCGTTTTCCATCCTGCATGTGGGCGGAAGTTATCCTACCAAGCGTATTCCTGACGGGCACTGGCCGTCCATTGCGGCGGAGTTGTCGGGAGCCGGGCAGGTGCTGGTTCTGTGGGGGAATCGGGATGAGCAGCTGCGGGCGGAGATGGCCTGCTCAGTCTCCCCGAATGTTGTTACGACAAGGCAGATGCTCCCGATCAGTGCTGTGGCAGGTCTGCTGGAGCGGGCTGATGCCTATATCGGACAGGACACCGGAGTAACACATCTGGCAGCGGCCGTGGGGTGCCCGACGGTCTGTCTCTGGGGGCCGACTGCGCCATGGCGCATGGGAGCGCTTGGCGCCGAACACCGCCATGTTGTAGCACAGGTATCATGCGGGCCATGTTTCAAAAGAGCATGCGACCAGTTTATCTGCATGCCCTCCATCAGGCCTGAGCATATCATTGCGGCATGGAGAGAGGTAAAACGATGAAAAAATATTTTCTGATACTCTTGCTGGTAATAGCAGCAACTCCGGCCTATGCCGCCCCCTCATGCCTTCCATATCATGGAGAGACCATGCAGTTCTCTGTGGGCTGGGAGTTTGTCAATGCCGGCACGGCCACGATGCATTTCAGCAATCAAGGCGAAAACGGCTACCGGATTGATACCGATGCCCGCACCAATAAATTTTTTGACTTGTTCAAAAAAGTACGGGACACCATTGTTTCAGAAGGTCTGTGCCTGAACGGCAAAATACAAAGCACCCGTTTTGACCTGGATCAGCATGAGAACCGTTACAAGGCCAATAAAAAAACCGAGTTTCTCTGGAAAGAGAACAGAGCCACATTCACGCAGAACAACAAAACTGACAGCTACGATGTTCCTGCCGGTCATCTCAACGTTATGGATGCATTCTTCCTGACCCGTACCTTGCCGGTCGAAAAAAGCAGGGTCATTAAAATACCGGTGTTTGATGCCCGTAAACGGTACGAAATCGAGGTCCGTCTGCTTAAAAAAGAGCGGATCAGAGCGCCGTGGGGTGACATGGTCGAGTGCCTGGTGATCGAGCCCAAACTGAAAAGCGAAGGTATTTTCTCCAGCGTAGGCACCATGCAGGTATGGCTTACCAATGATAGCCGGCGGATTCCGTTAAAAATGACTGCAAAAATAAAAATTGGCCGGATTGTTGCCCGTTTAACTGGCTACGCACCCCCTTCATGACTAGCATTGCCGCCTTTTGTAAGGAGCCGATGTGAGTCCCGAGTCAACTGAACCTGTAATCTGGTATGCAAAACTTGAAACATGGTGTTGTGCGCACCGCATATGGGCCACCGCTCCTGTTTTTATTGTCCTGCTGGTTTTTGCCAATCCGAGCGCCTACTCCCTTTTCATCGGCATGACGGTTGTATGCCTGGGTGAAATCGGACGGACATGGGCCTCGGGTTACATTGACAAGAATGCAAAACTTGCCACAGCCGGACCGTACCGTTTTACAAGAAACCCCCTCTATTTTTTCAACGGCATGATCTTTATCGGTTTCTGTATCATGGCGGCCAATCCGCTTGCCGGACTATTCGGTGTCATTGCCTTCACCATTATTTATCGCCCCACACTGAACAGTGAAGCGCGCCATATTGAAGAGATTTTCGGAGACGATTTTCGTCAGTGGGCAAGCGTTGTTCCGCTGTTCTGGCCAAAATGGACAAACTACCCCGTGCAGGGAGCCTTCTCGTGGCCCCTGGTTGTCAAACACCGCGAACACAAAAATGCGCTCGCCATGCTGGCTGGCATTGCTCTGTTTATCGGCATATATTGCTTTAAACAGTATATCTGAAATACACGCCGGCATTACCGAAAAGGAAGCTCAGCCATGAACCGACCTCTGTTTGAACATTGCCCGCTTGGATGCACGACACCCCTGATTACTACGGATATTGAGCTTCCTGAAGGCAACCTGCGCCAGTGCCCCGATTGCGGCCAACTGCTGAGCTCGTGTACACAGACCTGGTATGATGAGTCCATGCGGGAGTTTGATGTCCCCGAAGGAACACTGCCTCAGGGGGGAAGCCAGAAGCGCCACGAACAGCGTATCTCCCGGATTCTGCAGCAGGCCCGCGCACAGCTTCCCGGCAGCCCTGATCCGGTCATGTTTCTCGATGTCGGCTGTTCGAGCGGCTCGGTCCTGAATGTCGCCAGGCAGTGTGGATTCAACATTCATGGTGTGGAGCCGGCAGCCAGAGCGGCAGAAACCGCCCGTCAGATACCGGGAGCTGAAGTATTCAACGGATTTCTTCACCAGGCAGACTATCCTGACAACCATTTCGACATCATCACCCTGTTCGAAGTGATTGAGCATCTGACGGACCCGATCTCTCTGATTAAAGAGATCGGCCGCATTCTGAAACCCGGCGGCCTGCTGCTGATTGGAACAGGCAACGCCGGTTCATGGACAGTGAGTGCACTTGGTAGCAGATGGGAATATTTCGACATCAGGCTCCATGGTGGCCACATCAGTTTCTTTACACCGGAAAGCATTTCAATTCTGGCTAAAAAGAGCGGCCTGAAACTGTCTGCGATCAAAACCAAACGGGTAAACCTTGGCGAAAAAAAAGATGTCAGCTGGCTCTTCTACCAGTTCAACAGAGTCATGCGGGAGCTTCTCGCCCTGCCGGCCCGATGGTTTAACAAAGGTCATGACATGCTGATCGTGCTTCGCAAGCCCGAATAGCAACCCGCCATGGTCGATTCGATCGCTGTCATTATATCCACCTATAACTCGCCGGATTTTCTGCGGCTGGTGCTTGAAGGATACCGCAGGCAGAGCGATTTCAACTTCTCCATCTATATTGCTGACGATGGCTCAGGTGAAGAGACAAAAGCGTTGATCGCCCGCTACCAGTCCGACTTTCCGGTCCCCGTTAAACATATCTGGCATGAAGACCGCGGCTTTCGCAAAGCCAGGATTCACAACATCACGATTGGGCAGATTGATGCGCCCTACCTGCTGCTGACCGATGGCGACTGTGTGCCCCTGCCCGGAATGATTAAGGCCCATAGAAGTTTCGCGAAACAGGGGCACCTGATCAGTGGAGGAAGAGTGCTACTGTCAGAGCAGTGGACCGGAATGCTCAGCAGAGGCGATGCAAAACTGCACAGTGATGCATCACTTGCCGAATGGTTTTTACACCGTCTGAAAAACAATATTAACCGTATACTTCCGCTATCTGTCCCGACACATGTGGGCAGGCCCAACCGTGAACTGCGCGGTATTCGCGGCTGTCATATCTCCTGCTGGCTGGATGACCTTCGTAAGATTAACGGCTTTGATGAGAGCTATGAGGGCTGGGGGCGTGAGGACTCGGACCTCGTTGCCCGGCTGTTTCATGCAGGCATCTGTCGCCTGGACCTTCGCGGTATGCCAGTGTTGCATCTGTGGCACAGGGAAGAGGAACGCGGGCAACTGAATAAAAACGACCTGTTGCTGGCAGAGTGTTTAAATACCGGGCGAGTGGAAGCAGTCAAAGGTCTGAAACAGTTACAGGAAGCATCATGACACCGAAAGTATCAGCATACATTCTCACCTTTAACGAAGCAGATAAAATTGAAGCGGCAATCAGAAGCGTTCAATGGGCCGATGAAATCATTGTCGCCGACTCATTCAGCACCGATGACACTGCAAAGATCGCTGAGCGCCTTGGCGCAACCGTCGTCAATATCCCTTTCAGGGCATTCGGCCAGATTCGAAACGATGCCATTGCCGCCTGCTCATATGAGTGGATATTCAGCCTTGATGCCGATGAGCGCTGCACACCTGAATCCGAAGCGGAGATGAAACAGGAGCTTGCGAATCCAGAGGCTGATGCCTACTTCGTTCCAAGAAGAAACTGGTTCATGGGGCGATGGATCAGGCACAGCGGCTGGTATCCGGATTACCGGCAGCCGCAGCTGTTCCGCAAAGGTGCGATCGTTTTTGATGATCGGGAAGAGGTGCATGAGTCGTACGAAATTCATGGCAAGGTCGCATACTTCAAACAGGATATCTGGCAGATCCCTTTCATGAATCTGGAGCAGATGCTGCACAAGATGCAGCGCTACTCTACGCTGGGTGCTAAAAAACTGGCACGTAATGCCAGACCTGCCGGCATGGGTCGGGCGCTTATGCATGGAGTCTGGGCATTCATCCGGATCTATTTTATCAAGTTGGGATTCCTTGATGGCTGGGCGGGTTTCGTACTGGCCCTTGGAAACTTTGAAGGGACATTCTACCGCTATGCCAAGCGAACCATGAAACTTAACAACTGGAATCAGCCACCAGATCATTGATGAATATTCTTCAGGTTGTCCGTCGCTTTGGCCCGGTGGGTGGCATGGAGCGTTATGTCTGGGAACTGGCACGGGAACTGGCTTTGGCCGGACATCGTGTACAGGTGCTGTGCGAAGCCAATCTGAGTTCCGAACTGTTACCGGGCGTCCGGATTCACACTCTGGGCACCATTCGGCCAAAACCCCGCTGGCTGTCACATATCAGGTTTTCGAACCGTGTTCATGCATGGCTTAAACAGAATCGTCAGGCCGATATGATCATCCATAGCCACGAACGCCTGCAGGATCACCATATTACCACCTTTCACGGCCCCCCTTTTGCGCAGATTAAGGACCAGCCCATATGGAAACGGCTCTCACTGCGAGCCGGAATGAACCTGTGGCTGGAACAGCGTGAGCTCTGCGCGCCACAGGTACAGACAGTTGTGCCCAACTCCGTCCGCATTGCCGAGCAGCTCAGGGGCTGTTACCCGGCTGTAGAAAAACGACTTTCCAGGCCGATCGTCCCCGGTGTTAATCCCTGTCCGGGCCGAACAGAGAGAGTGATCGCCGCCGACGCGGGCGTGATCGGCTTTGTCGGCAAGGAGTGGAGGCGCAAAGGGCTGGAGATGGCCATCAACATTGTCTCAAAGCTGGCAGAGGCCCGGCCGGACCTGAGATTCATGGTTGCAGGCCCTGCCAGAGAGGCCATTGAACATCTGTTTGAACCGGTTACATTTCATTATACACTGCTGGGTGAAGTTGATGCCCGCCCGTTATATTCACAGTTTGATCTGCTGCTGCATCCGGCACGAAAGGAACCTTTTGGCATGGTGATCACCGAAGCGCTAAGTGCCGGTGTGCCGGTGCTTATCTCTGATGTTTGCGGTGCAGTCACAGAAGTTACTGCCCTCAATGGAAGTACATTGTCGCTTGATGATCCCATCGGAGATTGGGTTGATGCTGCCGATCACTGGTTAAGCCACCCCGTTGACACTATCGGCTACGACCGAAACTGGCGTGAAGTGGCTCTGGAATATGAGCATCTGTACAAACATATCCGGTTATAAATGGTGCCGTCTCCGGACAGAACCATTAGACGCTCAACGCCTCCGCACGTAGGGTTCAATGCTGTAATTATTTCCCCACGGAGCATTCATTGTGAAAACCCGAGAAGCTGAGAAGCTGGTGATGGCTTCCTGGGAAGAGAGCAAACAGCATTTCTTTCATAACAATCCTTCCGAGCGCGTGCATTCATGGGAGCAGGCAGACGAGGCATCACTTCGTGACCTTGATGAATATTTTCAGGGCAGTTCCTGTCGTTTTGCCATGCTCATCCTGAAACTGCTTGAATACGTTCCCGAAGGTGCAAAAATCCTTGATGCCGGTGCGGGGCATGGCGTACTTGCACTCGCCCTGAAAAAGGCGGGTTTTGACGCCCATGCATCGGACATCCATAAAGGTCTGGCAATCTTCGATGCCAAAAATATCCCCTATTATCAATGGCACCTTGAAGCAAATGATGCTCCATTTGCCGATAACAGTTTTGACGCCATCATTTTATCGCAGACCATTGAGCACTTTACATTTTCCCCGTTACGCCCCCTGCAGGAGATGCTTCGCATCCTGCGCCCCGGCGGCATTGTTATTGTGGATGCCCCGAATATTTCCTGTTTCCGCAATGTGTCGCGTCTGATCCGCGGTAAAAGCCTGCATTGGGATTTTCAGAAGCACTATCTGGAGCAGACCCCGGAAGTTGTCGATGGCGTGCCATACTATGATCGGCACAATCACGAATATTCCCGTGAAGATCTGCAGGCAATTGGAAATTTTTTCGGACTTAAAACCGAGGAGATCAGATATTACTCCTCCTACAATCGACAGAAACGGGGCTCTGTCGCCATTCTGATTTCGCAGATCAGGGACCTCGTCAAACGCTGGAGAAAAGGCATCTATGCGGTTTACAGGTTGCCAGGTGCATAACATACACGAAACGCAACCGGTTCAGGACAGCCTTCAAACCCGGAGAGAGAAAACAGCAGCAATTCTGCCTTACCTGATCTGTGCCGCTGCTTTCACGCTCCCGCTGTCTATTGCTGCAAGCAATGTTTTACTGGGGCTATCTCTAATTATTGCGATGACAACCGGGGTCTGGTGGAGAGGTGTAAAATCAGTTTTTCAAAAGGTCCCGGCATTCGCCCTGATCCTGATTGCCTACCTCTCTCTCATGCCGATCGGGCTGCTCTGGAGTCCGGATATAAGCCGTGGCATTGTCATTATAGGCAAGCAGTGGTCCTGGCTTCTGCTGCCACTGATCATTATTGTATTTGAAGGTAAAATCTGGCGCGATCGCCTCCTTATCTTTCTTTCAATCGGGCTGGGACTGCATCTTCTGCTCTGCATCGGGCAGGCATACGGAGTTCCTCTTCCCGTTGAAGCTCCCGGTGGCTCCAGCAGTGATGACCCTACCGGCCTGATCGGGCGCATCGGTTTTGGCCTGCCTTATGGCATCTGGGGCGCATGGCTGATCCAGTGGGGATGGCAGAGAGAGGATGGCTGGCGTTATCCGGCCTGGATCACGGCCGCTCTCGCATTCACCGTCATCTTTATGGCTCAGGGGCGCAGCGGTTACCTTGTCGCTGTTGCCGTACTTATTCTCATGGCCTGGAAACTCTGGCTCGGCCGGCTGCACTGGCGCCTGCTCCTCTCTGCAGCTGCAGTCATCACGATCATTGCAACACTCATTGCGCTTGGGCCTGCCAAGCAGCGCCTGCAGTGGACGGTAGAGAGCGCTCATGCCGTCTACCATGGAGATTTTCAGCATGCCGAAGCCAGATGGTCGCTCTGGTATGCTGCATGGGAAGGGTGGAAACAGAACCCGCTGCTTGGCGTAGGTACAGGCGGTTTCCCGTCAACAGCTGACAGAATAACCGCAGCAAAACCTGATCTCTATTTCGGCGGCACCTCTCCGGCTCATCCACATCAGATGTACCTTCTGGATCTGGTTCGATGGGGTCCGGCAGGACTTCTGCTGCTGCTTGCCCTGCTCTGGCAGTGGTTCAGGCTTGGCAAGGATTCGGACTGGCGTTGCAACTACTACGACAGCCTTATTTCATTAGCGGCCCTGGGAGTGGCGGTTCACGGACTCAGCGCTCCAAGCCTGGAAGAGTATCACAGCAGTATTTTTGCTACGATATTTCTTGCACTGGGTCTGGCGGCATTGAAAAGAGGAGTTCCCCCGCATAACAGTATTCTGTGATTGTCCTGTGACCAGCTTAAGACGGGTGCTTATCTGAACGCTTTCCAACCAGATTCACAACCTTCTGATGCACGGTTGCCGCCATGCTATCAACAAGCAGCAGCAGGGATGGAAGCCGGTCCTGACATGCCCGGCGAAAAGACCACAGGGCCAGAACAAGCAGGAGAAATTGACCAAGCCACATGCTCCACCATGGAAGATATCCGCTATGCACCTGTTGCTGAAGCAGTATCTGAACATTATAAACCAGCAGCAAAAGAGCGGTTCCGATAATGTAGGAGCCCGCCTTTCCCGACCGCTTTGGTGCGAAGGAGAGCGGAAGACAGAAGAAGAGCAGTATCAAAATAGTTGTCGGCAACAGCAGCCTGCGATTAAGTTCTGCAATGGCATCGGTTCGTTTTGCCTGAAAAGCCGCATCCCGGAGCTCTGAAACATTCATCTCAAAGACGCGTGTACCCCACACCGGCACCTTCAGCAGCCCCAGCTCTCCCAGGTTGAGCGAAACCTGATAACGATCGAAGGAGAGCGAGCGCAAATTTGCCATGGAACCCTCCAGACGGGTTCCGTTATAAAGTGTAAAATTCATGTTTTCGCCGCTCTTGCCAATCTCGGCCCACTCGGCAAGGTAAACAACCGAGGCTCCGTAGCGGCGATCTTCCAGCATGAATCCCTGCAGTTGCCCCTTATCGTTCTCACCGTCTGCATAGATGGTAAAATCTTCAATCTGATGGTTGAAACGCTGGGGATCAAAACCGGGAGTCGGCTTGGCCTTCTGGATCGCCAGCAACAGACCCTGAAAAGATTTCTGCCCCTCGGGCATCCAGTAGAGCGAGGTCATGGTCAGCAGCAGCCATAAAAGCAGCGCTGCAGCAAAAATGGGCCGGAGCAGGCGAACATAAGATATGCCTGATGCCCGTATCGCATCCATCTCGCTGCTCTGATAAAGCTTCAGAAACATCCCCTGCAGTGCAAAAAAGAAGGCAATGGGTACTGTAATCACCAGAAAATAGGGGATAATGGCCATCAGCATGGTTGCCATAATGCTCCACTCAACGCCCTTATCAGCAAACATGCCGAGCAGCTTCAGGGCACGCCCCAGCAGCAGCACACCCGTAACAATGAAGAGAAAGCCCAGAAACGAGCCTGCCCAGAGCCGAAAAATGTAGCGATCCAGAACCATGAGCTTAACTGTATCAGGGATTAATGATTGCATGCGAGTTTTGTATGATGCCTTCCCCCCCCCATGGATGGGGGGCTTTAGTGAGCAAGTCAAATTTCACACAATTAGACTTGCGTTAAAGGCGCAGGGCAGGAGCCCAAAGCCGTGTCTAAGAAAAAAGCGCCACCCGGGCCGGACATATCCACAACGCGCCGGCATCCTGCTGCCGCTGCTTCCTTCCGGATCTGACGGGGTTCACAAGAACCAGCCGTGCGGGGCCCAACCCGGGTGACACTGGGTATCCGCAAACCCCAAAAGAGAGCTGCGGAAAACTTTCCCGCACACGGATGTGCGGCTTTAGAGAGCAATCGGAAATCGCAATTTTCGATTGCGCTCAAGGCCGAGGGCAAGACGCTCCGAGGCCGTATCAATCAAAACAAACAGGATTACTCGGGGCATCCTGCCCCTCGCCCTGCGGGCCATCGCTTCGCGATGTTCAAATCGGCTATCCTGCCGATTTGTCGACAATTTTGCAGGAAAGCAAAATTGCACGCGCCAGCGCCCCGAAGGGGTAACGCACATTGATGTGCGTTATGAACCCGAACGAGGCTCCTCACCCTCTCTCCGACAACCCGGCCACGGATACCACAGACCGTAATCAACACGTCAGGGGGATTGACTGCGGGCTTCCTACCCTTGCCTTTCAGGCGACCTGACGGTCGTCCAAATCGGCCATCCTGCCGATTTGTCGAACCCAACAACACTTCTCAAAGCCTCTTTCCCATTTTCACTGATTGGCATTAAGCCAACCAGTGAAAATGGCGGAGAGAGAGGGATTCGAACCCTCGGTACCCTTACGAGTACACACGCTTTCCAGGCGTGCTCCTTCGACCACTCAGACATCTCTCCAGATCATGACCACCCTGTGCAGAAGACGGCGAAGCATACGAATATGCATCATTAGAGCAAGAAACCGGTGGTAACCGCATATGGAGGTGCGGCCAGTTAATGAAATGAATCCGTAAGCGAAGGCGGAGGCAGAAAGTTTCTGCCGTATCGACTATCACCCCTCCCCGAATACACCAAGCTTGCGCAGGCGCGCTTCGCGCTGCTTCAGCAACTCATGCTGTGGAACAGTGAGGAGCTCCGTAAGCGCCCTGTTCAGTGTTTCAGCCATCATATCAGCAGCGGCTTCAAGATTGCGATGCGCCCCCTCGGCGGGCTCAGGAATAATACCATCGATCAGTCCGAGATCCTTCAGGTCGTTGGCTGTCGGCTTCAGTGCTTCAGCCGCTTCATCGGCAAATTTCCGGTCACGCCAGAGGATGGCGGCACACCCCTCCGGAGAGATCACTGAATAGATCGTCAGCTGCTGCATGAAGAGCCTGTCGCCGACACCAATCGCAAGCGCACCACCCGATCCGCCTTCACCGATCACGGTACAGATCACCGGAACCTTAAGCACTGCAAGATCCATCAGGTTGCGGGCAATCGCCTCACTCTGGCCACGCTCTTCGGCATCGATACCCGGCCATGCGCCGGCCGTATCAATGAAGGTCATCACCGGCATCTCAAAACGCTCAGCCAGCTTGAAGAGACGCAGCGCCTTGCGATAACCTTCGGGCCGGGCCATGCCAAAATTACGTTTCAGTTTCTCTTTGGTGTCCCTGCCCTTCTGATGCCCGACAATCATCACCGAGTGCTCGCCGAATCTGGCGATTCCGCCAACAATCGCACCATCATCGGCGAATGTACGGTCACCGTGCAACTCCTGAAAATCATCGAAAATCAGAGGCACATAATCAAGGAAATTCGGGCGGTCCGGATGGCGTGATAGCTGTGCTATCTGCCCCCGGGTTGCCTTGAGGTAGGTCCGCTCGATGAGTTTGTCCCGTTTTTTACCCAGGCGTTCCACCTCTTCGGCGATGTTCACCTCGGAATCAGCGCCCATCTGCGACAACTCATCGATTTTTTCCGTCAGTTCGGCAATCGGACGCTCAAATTCAAGATAACTGTAGGCCATCTTACTGCTCCTCGTTTCATCTATATGCCCAATTGGCAGGAAAACCGGATTGGACAAAAAGCGGGGCATTGCCCCTAAGACGGGAGATGCCCTGAACCAAAGGCCGCACAATCACCTCTTCCAGGCCTTCCCGCCGCCGCCATTCGTTTCAGGCTTCCATGGTCTGCACTGAATATGCACAGACTCCGGCCCGAAATGCTCTTTCAGCCACGACTCCACATCACGATCCCAGCATAGTAGCGGCTTTGACTCCAGTTCGGCAATGCTGCCATCAGGAAGACGGACATGAAACTGAAACCGGACATCCCCCGGCTTTTCCCGACTCAATGCCTCAATCCCTGCAATGATCGACGCATCCCAGGCAATGCTGCTGCTCTCAACACGAACCCTGGCAACCAGTGAGGGAAAAATATCCTGCAGAGGCTTAACCGCCTCAACAATCAGGGTCGGCTCATCTTTGGAGGCGTCCACGCGTGCTGCCAGCAACAGTGGTTGATCTGCATGCCAGCTGTCACGGCTGCTCTCATAGAGTTTGGCAAAACAGACCGCTTCCGCCCTGCCAAAAAGATCCTCCACCTGAATAAACGCCATCGTGCCGCGCCCGCCCTTGTGTTCCCTGATCGAGCTGACCCCGACAGGAATCACCACATTCGACTGATCTGCGACCTCTCCCAGCTGACTCAGATTCAGGCTCCCAAGCCCGCTGGTGTTGGCCAGATGCTCCTCCAGCGGATGGCCTGTCAGATAGAAACCCAGCACTTCACGCTCCGCCTGCAGACACTCCCCCTGACTCCACTCAGGCAGATCGGGAAAGAGTCCGCAGCCGTCGCCATCCGGCTCCTGCACCGTAAACAGGGCAGACTGCTGGCTCAGATGCTCTCTGCGCCTGCGCAGCGCCTCATCCAGTGCCTCGGCAAGCCCTGCAAGCCCTGCATGCACATGCGGCACCACGGCATGCATTGCTCCGGCTTTGATCAGGGCCTCACATGTCCGCTTGTTCATGCTGCGCTCGGGCAGCCTGAGGATCATATCTTCAAAGGTCGTAAAGATGCCGCTCTTCACCCGGGTTTCCACCAGCGCCCCGATAGCAGCCTCTCCCACCCCTTTTATTGCGCCAAGACCGTAACGGATCGCGTTACCTTCAGGCATAAACTCCCAGCCGGATGCATTAATATCGGGAGGCAGAACTTCAATCCCCATACTGCGACAATCATTGATCAGCGTTGCCACCTTGTCAGTTGTGTTCATGTCACAGGAGAGGGTTGCCGCCATGAATGCCTGGGGAAAATGTGCTTTCAGATAGGCGGTCTGATAGGAGATCAGCGCATAGGCAGCCGAGTGGGATTTATTGAATCCATAACCTGCAAATTTTTCCATCAGATCAAAGATCTGCTCTGCCCTGTCGGCGGGAACCTTCTGCTTCTCCGCTCCCTGCATGAAAATCTTCCGCTGCTTGGCCATCTCTTCGGGCTTCTTCTTGCCCATTGCACGTCTGAGCAGATCGGCCTGACCCAGTGTGTACCCGGCCAGTGTCTGGGCTATCTGCATCACCTGCTCCTGGTAGAGAATCACACCGTTGGTCTCCTGCAGAATCGGCTTGAGTTGTGGCACCTGATAGACAATCTCCTGACGCCCGTGCTTGCACTCGATAAAGGTATCCACCATGCCGGACTCAAGCGGCCCGGGGCGGTAGAGCGCCACCAGCGCGATAACATCCTCAAAACAGTCCGGTTTCAGCCGTGTAAGCAGATCACGCATGCCGGATGATTCCACCTGGAAAACGGCACCTGTCTGTCCACGCTGCATCAGCCTGAATGTGTCGGGATCATCCAGCGGGATCGTCTCGATATCAAAGGCTTCATGCCCGTGCTGCTTCCTGATCAGCTTGCAGGCCAGATCAATAACGGTGAGGGTCTTAAGCCCCAGAAAATCGAACTTCACTAGCCCGATCTTCTCCGAATTGATCATATCCCACTGAACCACCTGCCCCTCTCCGCCGGAGACCTTGAACAGCGGTGCAGTCTCAACCAGCGGATCACGGCCGATAATTACGCCCGCCGCATGCGTGCCGGCGTTGCGGTGCATTCCCTCAAGCCGATGGGCAAGCCCGAAGAGGCGTGCCACCTCATCATCATCCCTGACCATTTTGGCCAATCGCGGCTCCTCAACCAGGGCCTTATCAAGGGTCATCTTCAGATCGTTGGGAATCAGTTTGGCAATGGTGTTGACCTTGCCCAGATCCATGCCCAGCACCCGGCCCATATCACGAATCACCGCCTTGGCCTTCATCGAACCGTAGGTGATAATCTGTGCCACCCTCTCTTCGCCATACTTTTCAGTGACATAGTCAATCACCTTGTCACGACGGCTCATGCAGAAATCAATATCGAAGTCCGGCATGGAGACACGTTCCGGATTGAGGAATCGCTCAAACAGCAAGCCGTACCTGATCGGATCCAGATTGGTAATACGCAGCACATAGGCAACCAGCGAACCGGCACCTGATCCGCGACCGGGGCCAACCGGAATCTCATGTTTTTTGGCCCACATGATAAAGTCCGATACGATCAGGAAGTAACCCGGGAACCCCATCTGTTCAATCACATCGAGCTCAAAAGCGAGCCGTTTCTCATACTCCTGGCGCACAGCTTCCGGGCGGTTGGCCATAATGGTCGGCCAGAGCTCCTCCAGCCCCTGCCGGGAAAGCTCACGGATATACTCCTTCAGCTCCATATCGTCCGGTGTCTGGAAGTCGGGCAACTGGTAATTTCCAAATTGCAAATCCACATTGCAGCGGTTGGCGATGTGAACGGAGTTCTCCAGTGCCTCCGGCAGATCTTCAAACAGTGACTCCATCTCATCATAGGATTTCAGATAGCACTCGGGCGTAAAATGGCCGGAGACATCATCGTGAATCGTTCTGTTCTGCTGCAGCGCCAGCATCGCCTCAAAGGCATGGAAATCTTCACGCTCCAGAAAGTGGGCGTTGTTGGTGGCAACCAGCGGGATATCAAGTTCATGGGCCAGCTCGATCAACTGGCGATTGATATCCTCCTGCCCTGTTAATCCATGCCGCTGTAGCTCAATAAAGAAGCCGTTGTCGTGGAATATCTCCCTGTACTCTCTGGCCACACTGCGTGCCTGACTCTCATCTCCCTTCTGCAGCAGCTGCTCAATCTCTCCATTCCAGCCGGATGAGAGGGCGATTAACCCGGTTCCATATTGCCGCAGAAGCCTTTTATCGATACGGGGCTTGTAATAGAACCCTTCCAGATAACCGATGGAGGTAAGTTTCATCAGGTTCTGCCAACCGTGGTTATTACGCGCCAGCAGAACCAGCTGCGGATAGCGGGGTGCGCGCGGACCTTCACTGACCCGCAAGGCATGGTCATCACACAGATAGAACTCGCAGCCCAGAATCGGCTTGATCCCCAGGCGCATCGCCTTTGAATAGAACTCAATGGCGCCAAACAGGTTGCCATAGTCGGTAATGGCAAGCGCCGGCTGACGTAACTCAACTGCCCTGTCCAGCATCCCCTGCAGCGTCATGGCTCCGGAGAGAAGAGAGAAATCAGAGTGGTTGTGCAAATGTACAAAAGGCGAAAAGCGCATCCCGGCAGACTATGGTTCTCTCACACTTTTCTCAATTCAAACTCTTCCGGCAAGTGTGCGACTGGCGCGCTAATCAATCTCTGTGTAGTCTGCCACGCTAATAAATATATGTGAGGTTCAATCATGGCTTTTGTAGTAACTCAGCTTTGCAAAGATTGCGTTGATACCGCCTGTGTTGCCGTCTGTCCGGTAGACTGCTTTTATCAGCCAAAAGAGATTTCGGATGAGCATCCGAACATGCTTTTTATCTCCCCCGAAGAGTGCATCGACTGTGCGGTTTGTGAACCGGAGTGCCCATGGGAAGCGATCTATCCGGAAGAGGATGTGCCTGAAGTGTTCGAGGCTGACATCGCACTGAACGAACTCTGCGACAGCGATCGCGATGCCTTTGATCTGGCCGAAGTGACAGACCACGAGCCTCCGTCAGCAGAAGAAGTTGCTGCCAACAAGGCGAAGTACGGTCTTTAATCCAGTCAGTATGGACGGCCCTGCTGCATAGCCGGCGGGCCGTCTTTTTTCTTATTAATATCCACACCCCCCATGCAAACAGACACTCCCGATAGCCCCGCACCTGCCCTGATCGGCATGGAACATGCGGATCTGGTAAACCTCTGCCTCAGAGCCGGAGCGAAACAGGTGCATGCCGACCGCCTCAACGCCTGGGTCTTTCGTCACGGCGTCACCGATATCCATGCCATTCCCGGACTGCCTCAAAACCTCTATGATTATCTGGGCACACACGCCGGCCAGCTAAAGCCCGACTGCATTGACAGCCGCGTGGCAGAGGACGGCACCCGCAAGATGCTACTGCGCATGGCTGACGGCAAAGAGATCGAGACGGTACTGATTCCCGGTCCCGGACGTCTGACACAGTGCATCTCAACCCAGGTGGGGTGTGCCGCCGGCTGCAGATTCTGTCTCACCGCAACAGCGGGACTCACCCGCAACCTCTCTGCTGCCGAAATGGTCTCCCAGGTGATGCTGGCTCGTGAAATATCGAAGCAGGAGATTCGCAACCTTGTGCTGATGGGCATGGGTGAACCGCTGCATAACTATGATCAGGTGGCCCGGTTTGTCCGTATCGTTACCGACCCGATGGGGTTCGCCTTTTCACCACGCCGCGTCACGCTCTCCACATCCGGGCTGGTTCCCGCCATCTACCGCATGATCGAAGATGCGCTGCCGTGCAATCTGGCGGTTTCGCTGAATGCCACCACCGATAAAATCCGCAGCAGCATTATGCCCATCAACGCCAGATACCCCATTGCAGAGCTGATGCGGGCCGTGCGCGACTACATCGGTGCAAAGGGCAGGAAACGCGTACTGATCGAGTATGTCATGCTCAAGGGTGTGAACGACTCCATCGACGATGCCGAAAGGCTCTGTGAACTGCTCGACGGTTCAGGCTGTACCGTCAACCTGCTGCCATTCAACCCTTTTCCCGGCAGCGCCTATCAGCGGCCGGATGATGTGACCGTTGCTGAATTTCATGCCCGTCTCTCCGCAGCCGGCCTGGTTGCTGTTGTCAGGGAATCAAAGGGAGATGAAATCTCTGCCGCATGCGGCCAGTTGAAGACCGAAGTTGCCGAACAGAGAAAAAGAGCCTCTGCTGCGTAGCCTGCCCGGGAGTTTCTGCCTATACTTCACGACTACAGCCGACGCCACCTCACAGGGAGAGAGTATTGAATTCATCAGACAGCCTTCAGGCATGCGATCTCTGCGGCGGCAGCAGATACACCATTATTTCGCATCGCGACCGGCGCGGCCTTCCCCTGACCACAGGGCTGTGCGAAGGGTGCGGTCTGGTTTCCCACCTTCCCGTTCCCACCGAAGATGAGGTTGCGGCCTACTACGCCAACGACTACCGGCGCGATTATCATGGTGAGAATACGCCGTCAAAACGCCGCATCATGCGGGCATGGAATAATGGCGCACGTATACTGAATCAGCTCGCGCCCCACATCCCGGATCACATTAACGTCTTCGAAATCGGTGCCGGCATCGGCTGCACCGTAAAAAACTTCGAAGTGGCCGGCCACCGGGCATCCGGTATCGAACCCAACAAGGATTTCAATGCCTATACCCGCAACGTTCTGCATGCCGGTGTGGAGAATCGGAATCTTTATGATCTTGAGGCAACCGGGGACAAACAGCTGATTCTTCTGATCCATGTAATCGAGCACTTCTCATCACCGACACGCGCCCTGACACAGATACGGGGCCTGCTGGAAGAGAACGGGCTGCTCTATATCGAGTGCCCGAACATCGGCGCACCCTTTGCCACCTTCGGGCGCCTGTTCCATTTTGCGCATATCTATAACTTCACCCCGAACACCCTGATCGCCCTGGCTGCCAAATGCGGTTTCGAAGTGGTTGAGAAGTTTACCGATGAAGCCCATCCGGATATCCGGATTCTGTTTCGCAAGACGGATGTTCCGGCTGATTTCAGGCCAGATCCGGCCGAGGCCGAAAGAACCGGCAGTGCCATTCACCGCTACAACTGGTTAAGCTACAACCTGCGCCCGGACTATCTGGCGCGCCGCCTCTGCCAGCTCGGCAGTTATGCCGGTGAGTATGTGAAGGCAAACGGTTTCGTAAAAGCGTTGGAAGCCCGTTTTAATAATGGCAAGTAACGCAAACATTGACGTGCTCGCTGCTGCAACAAATGCTTCCAGCCAAGGCACAAGGAGTGAAGTTTGATACCATCAAATGAGCGACACATAACGACGGATGGGGGCATTTGGGGCGCAGCCGGGCAGAGGTTTAGAGCATGATTCTGGTAATCGGCGACATCATTGTAGATGAGTTCGTGATGGGTGATGTCTCCCGCATCTCGCCCGAAGCCCCCGTTCCGGTGGTCAATGTTGAATCCGTGGAACGCCGGCTTGGCGGCTCGGCCAACGTCATCCGGAATCTGCATGCACTTAATGAGCCGACTGCCATGTTCGGTATTGTCGGTGACGATGAGCCGGGCAACTGGGTTCACAACCAGCTTGCTCTGCTTAACTCGGATGACAGCGGCGTGCTGACCAAAAAGAATGATCGCCCCACGGCAATCAAGACCCGCATTATTGCCCGCCACCAGCAGGTGGTCCGCTACGACCGTGAGTGGACCACTCCGGCCAGCACGGACATCCAGGCAGAGCTGGAAAGACGCCTGCATGAGAAGCTGGAGAGTGCCAGCGCTGTCATCCTCTCTGACTATGGCAAGGGGTTGCTGACGCCGGACTTCCTGAAGCAGCTGATCTCCCGTCTTGATGGCAAGATCATTGCAGTGGACCCGAAGCCGGAGCACACCGATGCCTACATAAATGCTACACTGATCACCCCCAACATCTCCGAGGCTGCGGCGATGGCAGGCATGGAGGTGCTCAACGAAGATGCTCATGTGGAGGCGATTGCACGCAGACTGCATGAGAAGCTGAAACTCAAATATACCCTGATCACCCGCTCCGAGCGCGGCATGACGCTGTTTGATGGCAGCAAGTGCCACCATATCCCGACCGCTGCACGCGATGTGTTTGATGTGACCGGTGCAGGTGATACGGTGATTGCCCTGTTCACCGCCTGCCTGGCGCGTGGCGATGATCCGCTCAAGGCAGCCCAAACCGCCAACCTCGCAGCCGGTGTTGTGGTTGGTAAGGTCGGCACGGCCACCGCCACCTGGGAAGAGATTGAGAGTCACTAAAACTGCTACTACTTTGCTGCTGCTCCAAATGAGGGCAGGCAAGGCAGGAGGAGTGAAGTTTGGTGTGAACCCAAATGAACGACGAGTAACGCTGCATGCGCTCATTCGGAGCGCAGCATGAAGATTGCCATTGGAATACCGGTACGTTATGAGTCAACGCGCTTTCCGGGCAAACCTTTAGCCGAACTTGCAGGCAGGCCGATGATTGCGCATGTGATCGAGCGTGCCAGGGCCGCCGGTGTCGGTGAGGTCTACGTGGCTACCGACCATGAGGGCATTGCCGAGGTTGCCCGTGAATATGGCGCTTCGGTCTGCATGACGCGTGCGGACCACAACAGCGGCACCGAGCGCCTGGCTGAGGCGATGCGTGAGATTGATTGCGATGTGGTAATTAACGTGCAGGGCGACGAGCCGCTGATTGATCCTGAAGCGATCCGGGCGGTGGTTGAGCCCTTTCGCCATGAGCATGCACTCTCCATGGCAACCCTTGCCCACCCGATTCATAGTGACATGGACTTCAATGATCCGAATGTGGTCAAAGTGGTATGCAACGACAAGGGGCATGCCCTCTACTTCAGCCGTGCGCCGATTCCGTTCCCGAGAAACCCCGGCGCCGGTCACGGACCGCTGCAACATGTCGGGCTTTATGCCTACAAAAAAGAGTTCCTGTTGATCTATCCGGGCCTCACCCCCTGCGAAAGCGAACAGATCGAATCACTGGAACAGCTGCGCGTGCTGCATCACGGCTACTCGATTGCCGTGAATGTCGGCAACTTCACCTGCATCGGCGTCGATACGCCCGAAGACCTTGCCCGTGCTGCGAAGATCATCTCCGGTTATTAACTACAGGGCTCTGACCCACTGCTGTCCCAGATAACATAAGACGCATGCTCGGAAGGTGTTGAACCATCGTGAGTTTCGCTGATCTGAAGTGCGATGGACATCAATACCAAATTGGCCTGTTCGTCATTCTAGCGAAAGCGGGAATCCAGTTTTTGCAACCCTTGAGTGGATGCCGGATCAGGTCCGGCATGACGCAATCGAATAAGTGGGACAGTAGTGGCTCTGACCCTTTTTCGCCGGAGTCCTTAATTTAATCCGGGCAGATATGTCTCGGGAATCCGGATAAGGTATCATCATACGCTTCAGTTTCATTTTGATCTGAAGAGGGCGCATCAAGCATAAACTCTAACTCGGATATGGTTATGTGCTTATTTTGTTCGCTGACCCATTTTAAAAATTCAAATCTGCAAGATGTCGAATCCTGGTTTCTATAGCTCATATTAACTCCATTGAATGTTTAATATGGAGAAGGATATGCATGAACATGTCATGGTAATGACAGCAGCAAGGCACGCTAATGACCAGTAAAGGGTAGCTGAAACCTTTATGTCCGGGCCGCATCACCCGGTTGAAATGAATGACGAAAGCAGCCATTTGCATTTCGGTCCTGTACCGGATACCTCCCCCACTATCCCCCACCGCATCTGAAACCGCTCTATTTCGTAAATAACCTGTCTAATCCAACAAAACTCAGGTGTGTCGAACTACGACACCCATGAATTATTATGCTCTGGTGGGTTGACAAGGGTGCAATTGTGTCCAATATTGGCAATTAGTGGGGATTTGTGGGTAATCCCCCGAGAGAGTGGAGAGGCAACATTCTATGTTCGAAGGTGAGCACACTGTCAGCATGGACGATAAGGGGCGAGTCAGCATTCCTGCTGGCTTCCGCGAAGCCCTTCGCCGCCACTATGATGATGAACGTATTGTTATTACTCGCGAGTACGATGGCTGCCTCCGCGTATACCCACCTAAAGAATGGGATAAGAACCTCCAGAAATTTCGCACTCAAAACACAAACGACCGCAAAGCCCGCTCCTACGCACGGTTTGTAATTGGCTCTGCTACTACTTGCTCTCCAGATAAGCAGGGTCGCGTTCTTGTCTCCCCCACACTTAGGCAAGGTGCAAATTTAAATAAACAGATCGTGTTTGCCGGTGGCCCGGACTATTTTGAAATCTGGGATGCGGATCGCCATGGTGCCATGCTTGCGGAAGCACAGCAGCTTCTTCTTGATGGTGGCCCGGACTTCTGATGTGCCAAACCATGGACAGGAATTCCGCAGGGAACCCTATGGAGAACATACCCCTGTTCTCGCCAGCGAGTTTATCGATGCGCTCTGCACCGATCCCGATGGCTACTACGTTGACGCCACCTTCGGCCGCGGCGGTCACAGCCGCATGCTGCTTCATCGCCTCTCCTCCTCGGGGCAGCTTATCGCACTGGATCGTGATCCGGATGCGGTGGCTGAAGGCAGGCGCCTTGAAACTGAAGACCCGCGCTTCAGAATCTTTCACTGCGACTTCGCGTCTCTCGAAATGGCCATTCATGACGCAGGGTGGGACAAGGTGACAGGCATCGGCTTCGATCTTGGCGTCTCCTCTCCGCAGTTTGACCAGGCTGATCGTGGCTTCTCATTTCAACATGATGGCCCGCTGGATATGCGCATGAATTTCGAAGATGGTCAGCCGTTATCCCGCAAGCTGAAGGACGTCTCTGAAAAAGAGCTTGTCCGTGTGCTGCGCGAATATGGCGACGAGCGCTATGCAGGGCGCATCGCCACAGCCATTCTGCGTGCCCTGAAAGATGGTGAACTGAACAGCACCCGTGAGCTTGAGAACATCTGCTTCCATGCCGTGCCCAAACAGGCCCGCTACAGTGGCGCCCACCCTGCCACCCGTACATTTCAGGCATTGCGCATCTGGGTGAACGATGAGTATGGCCAGATTGAATCGGGTATCCGCTCTGCTATGCAACAGCTGCTGCCCGGAGGCCGTCTGGCCGTAATCTCATTCCACTCCGGTGAAGATCGCCGGATTCGCGACCTGATCGAAGCGGAAGTACACCCGTGCACATGCCCGCCGCAGTTTCCCGTCTGTGTATGTGGCCGTGTTGCCTCCATGCGCTGGGTGCAGAAAAAACCTCTGCGCCCCTCAGAGGAGGAGATTGCTGCCAACCCGCGCAGCCGCTCTTCCATGCTGCGCATCGCAGAAGCCGTACAAGTGAGTAAAAGCCAGTGACCGGACACAAACTCTCAACCATTCTACTTCTGGGCTCAGTTGCTCTGCTGGCGACTGCTCAGGTCTGGCTCTCCCATCTGCGTTATGAACTCTCGCTGGAGACCTCCCGCATCCAGAAGGAGCAGAGCGAACTGAAACGTGAAATACACCAGTTAAATCTGGAGCTGGCCAGCCTGACCCGGCCGGAACGGCTGCGAAAAATTGCCCAGACCGACCTGGGCATGGCGCCGCCGCTGCCGATGCAGGTGATTCGACCATGAGCGCCTCTTCCATCAATAATCAGGAGAAGATCTTCATCCGTCGCCGCCTTGAAGCGGTGACGGGCCTGATTGCTGTCGGATTTCTGCTGCTGACGATTCGCGCAGTCGATCTGCACTGGCTGCAGGCAGATGAACTGCAGGCGATGGCCGACAGGCAGCATTTCCGCCAGTTTGAAACCACCGCGCCCCGCGGCCCCATCCTTGACAGGCACGGACGCACACTTTCAGAGAGTATCGAGGTGCCCTCAATTGCCGCTATCGGCCGCGAAGTTTCCGAGTCCGATATCCCCAGACTGGCTGCTGCACTCGGCATCAGCGAAAAGAAGCTGAGCAGAAAACTGAAGCAGAGTCAGGGCTTTATCTGGCTGGCCCGCCAGGTAAACCCCGCCATGGCTGACAAGGTGATGGCGCTTAATATTGAAGGCGTTCGTCAGGAGACCGAATGGCGGCGTTACCATCCGCTCGGACCGGAAATCGGCCACCTGCTCGGCTTTGTCGGCATCGACGGCAGCGGCCTTGAGGGCGTGGAGCGCAATTTCAACGACACGCTTGCAGGGACTCCGGGAATCAGGCTGGTTCAGCGCGATGCACGCGGCCGCTCACTGCCCGGCGGTATCTGGCTGAAAGATCCGAAGCGGGGAAAAACCATTCAACTCTCGCTCGACAGCACTATTCAGAGCATTGCCTATGCGGCACTGGCTGACGGCATCCGTCAGCAGAATGCCAAAGGTGGCTCAGTGGTTGTGATGCGCCCTGAAGATGGTGCCATCGTTGCCATGGCCAACTGGCCCGGCTTCAACCCCAACAGCTTCGGCAGGCACAAGCCGGGAGAGTGGCGCAACCGGGTTATTACTGATGTATTCGAGCCCGGCTCGACACTGAAGCCGTTTACCATTGCCGCGGCACTGGATTCCGGTAAGTGGAAGCCGGAATCCCGCGTTTTCTGTGAGGAGGGCAAGTATCAGGTTGCTGACCATACTATCCATGACGATCACCGGGAGGGGTGGCTGGACCTGACCGGGCTGATTTCACGCTCCAGTAATATCGGTGTTGCCAAGGTTGCGCTCGATATCGGCCCCGAGCGCCTTTACAACACACTGACGGAGGTCGGTTTTGAACGCCGAAGCGGGATCGGATTAAGTGGTGAATCGCCCGGCATCATACCACCCATCGGGCGATGGGGGCCGGTAGAAACCGCCAACATTGCCTTCGGACAGGGAATTGCGGTCACGCCGTTGCAGCTTGCAACGGCCTTTTGCGTTTTGGCAAACGACGGTAACTATGTAGCGCCGAAACTTCTTGCCGGGGAGAAAGCGGACAAAATGCGTCGTGTGATGCCTGAAAAAACGGCCCGCACCATTGTCTCCATGCTGGAGGTTGCAACAGGCCCGGATGGCACCGGAAGCCAGGCCGTACCGGCCGGTTACCGGGTGGCAGGCAAAACCGGCACCGCACAGAAAGCAAGCGCAGACGGCAGCTATGCCGATGACAGATTTACTGCCGTGTTTGCCGGCATCGCCCCTGCCGACAACCCTGAACTGGTGGTTGTTGTAGTGATTGATGAGCCTCAGAAATCGATCTACGGCGGCCAGGTGGCAGCTCCTGTTTTCAGGAACATTGTTGCCACAGCACTCCCCTACCTCGGAATCTCACCGAGCAGGAGCGGGACGCCTGAGTGGCAGCTGCTGAACACATCACTGTCCGGCAGCAGTGAAGCTGATTCACACCACTCACTGGTTCGACTCTCGCTCAGAGAGGCAAGAAGAGTCGCGTCCGCGCGCGGCTTCCAGCTGCGTACTCACGGCACAGGCTGGGTCAGCCGTCAGGAGCCCCACTCTCTGGACTCGGTTGCTGCCGGTGAGATGGTGGAGGTGTGGCTGAATGAATAACCTCTCTCTGCCGCCAAGGCACCTTTCACAGCTGTCGGAGATCAAGCCCACCCGGGACGTATCGATCACAGGCATCTGTGATGACTCCCGCGCCATCCAGCCTGGCGATGCATTTCTCTGCCTGCCGCGCACAACAACGGCGGCAGCAGAGTATATCCGCAAGGCCGAAGAGGCCGGCGCAAAAGCGATTATTACCGTCGGTCATCTGCACCCGTCCACCCTGCCATGCCTGCATCTGCCCGGCATGGATGAAGCGGGCAAACTGCTCAGGTCATGGTTTGAAACCGAACACTGCAACGTGAACTGTGTCGGTATCACCGGCACGGATGGCAAGACCAGCATCGCCTGGATGCTGCGCGAAGCGCTGTCCCGCCATCCTGGTGCCGCCTGGTCGGTTGGAACACTGGGGCTGGTCCGTGATCCGTCCGATATCGAGGATATCGGCAATACCACCCCCTCCCTGATCACCTCCCATCGTCTGCTTGCCGTTGCTCAGCAGCAGGAAATCGGTTCGCTGATTATGGAGGTCTCATCCCACGGCATTGAGCAGGAACGTATCGCCGGCATCCCGTTTGGCGCTGCCATCTGGAGTAACCTTGGCCATGATCACCTGCAGGATCATGGCGGCTTTGACGCCTATGCCGCACTGAAGGCGCAGTTTGTTTCCGGGACCGCCCACCGGGGCGGCCTGGCGATCTGCAACGCCGATGATGAAAATATCCGCAAACTGATGGCTGAAAACGATACAACTGCCCACTTCTACGCGCATGGACTCTATGCCGGTGATGGCGACCGTAACATCGACCTGACATGGGAGCAGGAGCTTCCGGGCATGGTTCGCTTCGCATACCGGGACAGGGAGGTGTGCATCGAGGATATTCCGGCCGGAGAGTTTCATGCCGAGAATCTTGCCGCGGTCGCATTAACCCTGATTCTCCACTTCGGTCTGGAGTTTGAAATGCTCCCCTCCCTGCTGCAGGGAATGACCGCACCTCCGGGCCGTATGCAGCCGCTGGAGATCGGCCGCTGGCAGGTCTTTATCGATTATGCCCATACACCGGAGGCGCTGGAGCGCTGTCTGGCAACAGCCAGAACACTGACTCGCAACCGTCTCATTGTGGTGTTCGGCTGCGGTGGTGCGCGGGATCGTGAAAAGAGGCCCGAGATGGGTGCCATTGCCGTAGAGCAGGCCGACATGGTCTGGATCACTTCGGACAATCCGCGTAGCGAACCACCCGAAATTATCGCCTCGGAGATCGAGAGCGGCATGCGCAAGCCCTACCCGGCTGAGGTATTCCTCGAACTGGATCGCAAGGCAGCCATTGCGGCAGCAATCAGCGCCATGCAACCGGGCGACAGCGTTGTCATCGCCGGCAAGGGCCATGAATCCTATATGGAGATTGACGGTCACCGCACTCCATGGAGCGACTTCGACATTGCCGCCGACTGTCTGCACCTGAAAGAGGACCGGAGGATGCGGCTATGCGCATGACCGGTCCTGAGCTGCAGCAGGCAACCCGCGGTGTCTGGCAAAAGGGAATCCCCGAATCGATCAGCGGTATCAGCACCGATTCGAGAAGCTTTGTCGAAGGGCACGCGTTTCTTGCGCTTCGGGGCCCCAGTTTCGATGGCCACCGTTTTGCCGGGCAGGTTGCCGCCAGGGCGTCAGCCATGATCGGTGATGCACAGGGTATGCGCCTGTGGGAGCAGTTCGAAACGCCTCAGCTGCAGGTTGAAGACACACTGGCCGCACTGGGCAATATCGCCAACGCATGGCGCAACCGGTTGAGCCGGACCACTGTTATTGCCATTACCGGCTCCTACGGCAAGACCACGCTTCGCTCCATGCTCTCCCATGTTTTCACTGCGCTGAACCGGAATACCGCAGCAACACATGCCAATCTCAACAACCTGATCGGCGTACCCACCACACTGCTGGGTATCGATGAATCGGCTGAAGTTGCCCTGATTGAGTGCGGCATCAGCGAAGAGGGGGAGATGCAGCGTCTTTCCGAGATTGTGCAACCGGACGTTGCCGTGATTACCGGAATTGCTCCTGCGCATAGCCGTGGCCTTGGCGGCATGAAAGGCGTAACCGGCGAAAAAACCGCTCTGCTCAGGCACCTGTCGCCACAGGGGTGGTGCGTACTTGGTGAGGGTGTTGCAAGGCAGATGCGCCAGCATGGCCAGGCCATCTCTGCTGACAGTGTCGATATGGACCGGGAAGATGACGAGACCGTTCAGTGGGATCTGACCGGAAAACGCCTGATTCTCAGTTACAGAGGGGAGTCGGTTGAATTGGAATTGCCGCTTCCGGCCCACCACTGGGCTGCCAACATGGCACTCTGTGCAACCATCGTGTTGCACTACTTCAAGCGGCAGGATACCGGAGCCGTACCCTCATTTTCAGAGCTGGCTGCGACGCTGGCCAACTGGCAGCCGGTGGAGGGCCGCATGCACATCGTCAGCGGCATCAACGGCATCACCATTATCGATGACAGCTACAATGCCAATCCTGTGTCCATGCAGGCTGCACTGGACACACTGACCCGGCTCTCCGGGCGCCGCATCGCAATAATCGGTGATATGGCCGAACTGGATGATCCGAACCGTGCCCACAGCTTTCTTGACCTGTCGGGTGTCGATATGCTGATTCTTGTCGGCAGCGAAATAAAGGCGGCAAAACAGGCCTGCCCGGATGCCATCTGGTTTGCCACAACCGATGAAGCTGTGGCCTGGGTGAAAAAGAACCTGCAGGAATTCAACCGTCACGATCATATCCTGATCAAGGCATCCAGAAGCATGCAGCTGGACCGGATCGTTCGCGCCATGGTTAGCAGGGAGGGTATTGATGCTCTATAACCTTCTCTATCCGCTGGCAGACCAGTTCTCCCTGTTTAACCTGTTTCAGTACATCACATTCCGTACCGTCTATGCGCTGCTTACATCACTGATTCTCTGCTGGATTCTCGGCCCCTTCTTCATCAAATGGCTGACAATAAAACAGGGCAAGGGTCAGCCAATCAGGGACGATGGCCCGCAGAGCCACCTGAGCAAGCAGGGAACTCCGACCATGGGCGGACTGCTGATTCTTCTCACCTTCACCCTCTCCACTCTGCTCTGGGCGGATCTCTCCAACGGCTTCATCTGGCTCGGCCTGATGCTGACCCTCGGCTATGGTCTGATCGGCTGGTTCGATGACCATCTGAAAATCAGCAGGCGGAGTTCGAAAGGGCTGGCAGGCAGGTGGAAACTCCTGCTGCAGCTGCTCTTCGGTGGCATTGCGGCAGCTGGCCTCTACCAGATGACGGCGCCTGTGGTTGATATCCCCTTCTTCAATTTCCAGTGGGATATGGGTCTCTGGTATCCGCTGTTTGTCATCTTTGTGCTGATCGGTACCTCCAATGCAGTCAATCTGACTGACGGGCTCGACGGTCTGGCAGTGACCCCGACCTTCATGGTAGCGATTGCACTGGCAGTTGTGGTCTACCTCTCCGGACATACCCACTTTGCAAAATATCTGATGATTCCATACGTTCCCGGCGCAGGCGAACTGACTGTCTTCTGTGGCGCCATAGTAGGCGCATGCCTCGGTTTCTTATGGTTTAACACTTACCCGGCTCAGGTTTTCATGGGTGATGTCGGTGCACTGGCGCTGGGCGGCGCCCTCGGGTTTGTCGCCTGCGCCGTGCATCAGCAGTTCCTGCTTGCCATTGCCGGAGGAATCTTTGTCCTGGAAGCTGTTTCGGTGATGGTACAGGTTGCCTCATTCAAACTGACCGGTAAACGTGTATTCCGTATGGCTCCGATCCATCACCACTACGAGCTTAAAGGCTGGGCGGAGCCGAAGGTTATTGTCCGCTTCTGGATCATTTCACTCATTCTTGCACTCGTGGCCCTCTCCACGCTGAAGATCCGGTGATGGCAATATGAACGAAGCAGTGATCAGTAACGCCATCCTCGGCATGGGACAGACAGGCATCTCGCTTGCCCGCTTCCTGCTGCAGCGTGGAGAACAGTGTGAAGGCTTTGATGCACACAAAGTCAAACTTCCGAATGACCTGAAGATGCCGCTGCATATCGGCAGGTTCAAGGCAGAGAAGCTGAAAAACTTCAGCCGGGTCATCGTCAGCCCCGGCATCCGCTGGGACAGCCCTGTGCTGGCGGAACTCAGGCAGAGGCAGGTTCCTGTCTGCGGCGACCTCGACCTCTTTCTTGAGCATTATCAGGGGCCGACTATTGCCATTACCGGCACCAACGGAAAAACCACCACAACCTCTCTGGTGGAGCTGATGCTGGAGACGCTTCCCGGTGGTATTGAAGCTGGCGGCAACATCGGCAGACCGATGCTGGATCTGCTGCGCGATAACCGGCAACCGGCACGGATTGTGCTGGAGCTTTCAAGCTTTCAACTGGAACGCAGCCATGGCCTGAAGCCTGACTGGGCCGTACTGCTTAATTTCCAGTCCGACCACGCAGACATGCACGGTACAGAACAGGAGTATCTGGCTGCCAAACTCCGCATGTTTGAGCAGCAGGGAGAGGGTGACACCGCCATGTTCCCGGCAGACAAAATCTGGGATGAGCAGGTTGCCTCTCTCAGCCGGCGGGGTGTACGCACGCTTCGTTTCGGCCACTGCGATGAAAATGATGCCGCATCGGATCTGCTCTCAACCGGCATTATGCAGACTTCAAACGGACCCGTTATCTTCTGGAGCCAGGATCGGCATCGCCAGCAGGTCCCATGCGATCAGATTCCGGCACGCGGTGCGCATCAGCACATGAATATGGCCGTTGCAGCACAGGTTGCCGCCGACTACGGCGTGAGCCAAAAGGTGGTTCGCGAAACCATGACCTGTTTCAAGGGGTTGAAGCACCGGCTGGAGCACATCGGCATGCAGGCCGGCCGTGACTGGTTTGATGACTCCAAGGCAACCAATCCTGATGCCGCCATTGCAGCCCTGAACTCTTTCGAAAAGGTGACCTGGATATGCGGCGGCCTGAGAAAGGAGCTCGATCTGGCTCCTCTTGCTCCGGTGGCGCACAAGCGCGTCTCGCACGCGCTCGTTATCGGAAAGGAGACCGCACCGTATGCAAAAATGCTGAAGCAGGCAGAGGTTCCCCATACCGTTGCCGGCAACATCAGGCGTGCCGTATCCATGGCTGCAAAGCTGCCGGGAAATGATCCGGTGCTTCTCTCCCCCGCTGCTGCCAGCCAGGATCAGTTTAAAAATTATGCCGAACGCGGCGAGGCCTTCTCAACCGCCGTTGCAAGCCTGGGAGGCGATAAGTGAGCAATCGTATCGCGCCCCCTGACCGGGTCATTACCGGCAGCATCCTGCTGCTGCTCACGTTCAGTATCGTCATGGTTGGCAGCGCCAGCCTCAGCGTGGCCGAGGCACGTTTCGGAGACCCTTTCAGAATCATCTCCCACTGGATCGTCTACATTCCTGTCGGGCTGCTTCTGGCCTGGGGCGTTTCACAGGTGCATCCGGACTGGTGGAGGGCTGCAAGCCTCTCCCTGCTCGGGATGATGCTGCTGGTACTGCTCTCTGTGCTGATTTTCGGCGTAAAGATCAACGGTGCAACCCGCTGGTTCTCACTGGCCGGCATTACCCTGCAACCGGTTGAACTGCTTAAACCTGTCGTGATTCTCTATCTGGCATACTACATGGCCGCCTTTCCCGACCGTCTCAAAAGCTTTGCCAGCGGCCTGGCGCCGATGCTGGTGGTGGTAAGTGCTACCGCCCTGCTGCTGCTGCTACAGCCTGACTTCGGCAATGCCGTACTGCTTATCATGGTCGCCCTCTGCATGTGGTTTGTCGGCGGTGTTCCGCTTCGCCACCTCTTCGGGCTGATCTCAGCAACCATCCCAATCGGGGCAGTCGCCATCATTGCCGAACCCTACCGGCTCAAGCGCTTTCTCAGTTTTACCGACCCATGGGCTGATCCGTTTGGCAGCGGCTATCAGCTGGCTCAATCAATGATCGCCTTCGGCTCGGGCGGCGTTTCCGGAAGCGGCCTTGGGCAGGGTGTGCAGAAACTCTTCTACCTGCCGGAAGCGTTCACCGACTTTATTGCTGCCGTACTGGCGGAGGAGCTCGGCCTTGCAGGCACACTGGCACTGATCATGATCTTTATGGTGCTCATCTGGCGTGGGATGAAGCTTGCCATGCAGGTCAAAGAGCCGTTTGAGCGACTGCTGACTCTGGGCTGCACCCTGCTGATCGCCATATCATGCATGATCAATCTCGGAGCGGTGATGGGAATCCTGCCAACCAAGGGGATGCCGATTCCATTCTTCTCCTATGGCGGCAGCGCACTGTTCGGCAACTGCATTCTGATAGGGCTGATGCTGTCGGTTCAACGTCATCAGCCGGAAAACCGTCCGCTCCATAACAGACGCGGGGCAGCAGCATGACAATCAGACCTGTTCTCTCCATTGCCGGTGGCGGCACCGGCGGCCACGTGATGCCTGCCCTGGCACTTGCCGATGCGGCGCGGCAAGCGTGGCCTGCACTGAAGGTACAGTTCATCGGTGCCGAACGCGGGCTGGAGGCAACACTGCTGCCTGAGCGGGGCGAGGAGCTGCTGCTGCTCTCCATGCACTCCGTTCAGGGTGCAGGCCTGGCCCAGAAGCTGCGTGTACTGCTCTGGGAGCTGCCAAGAGCGGTCTGGCAGATCCGTTCGCACTGGAAGAGTGAGCCACCGCACCTTGTCGTCGGTGTTGGCGGCTATGCCAGCGTCACCGGCGTACTTGCAGCACTTCTCAGCCGTATCCCGGTGGTTCTTTATGAGCAGAATGCCGTACCGGGCATGGTCAACCGGAAACTGGTCCGCTTCTGCAAAAAAATCATGCTCGGCTTCGCCGAGGCGGCCCGTCTGCTGCCTGCCGAAAAGAGCGTCATGACAGGTAATGTGGTCAGGGAAAATATTGCCGCCATCCGCTGGCAGCCGCATACCCCGCCACGACTGCTGGTTCTCGGCGGCTCACAGGGTGCTGCATTCCTTAACGACCATCTGCCTGCTGCATGCCGGCTTCTGAAACAGAAGGGGCTCAAGTTTGAGGTAACCCATATCGCCGGGGAGCGCGGTGCCGAAGCTGTCAGCAGGGCGTACCGGGAAGCCTCGATTAATGCCGAGGTGCTTGGTTTCTGCAGCAAAATGCCGGAGTTCTATGCCAGTGGTGACATGATGGTTTCCCGCAGCGGCGCCATGACCGTGGGTGAGGCTGCAATCTGCGGCATGCCGGCCATCTTTGTTCCGCTGCCGCATGCGGCTGACAATCACCAGTATTACAACGCCCGGGCAATGGCCGAACGCGATGCGGCCATAATCGTTGAGCAGAAGACCGGCTCTGTATCCGCATTGGCCGATGCGATTGAGCAGATGCTGTTTGATCCGCATCGCCTTGCAGCCATGAGCCGGGCAGCAGGGACATGGGCAGTCGCAGATGCCAGGGCACGCCAGCTCAAGGCAATCAGCGCCTACCTGCCGCTATCGGAGGTGAACGCATGAAATCCCGCATTCAGTGCATTCACCTGACAGGCATCGGCGGCATCGGCATGAGCGGCATTGCCGAACTGCTGCACAACCAGGGATTTTCCGTTCAGGGCAGTGATGCCGCCGAGAGCCCGAATGTGCGCAAACTTCGCTCACTCGGTATCACCGTGCATATCGGCCATCATGCCGAAAACGTTGGCAGGGCGCAGGTAGTAGTGACCTCTACAGCCATTGCACAGGACAACCCTGAAGTCGCCTTCGCCAGAGAGCAGGGTATTCCTGTTATTCCAAGGGCTGAGATGCTGGCTGAGCTGATGCGCATGAAGCAGGGCGTTGCTATAGCAGGAAGCCATGGCAAGACGACGATCACTTCAATGATTACCCATGGCATGGAGACAGCCGGACTTGACCCGACCTATGTAATTGGCGGCCGACTGATGGCAACCGGTGATAATACCAGACTGGGCAAAAGCCCGTGGCTGATTGCCGAGGCCGATGAGAGTGACGGTTCATTCCTGCGGCTCTCCCCTACCATTGCCGTAGTCAGCAATATCGACCCGGAGCACCTTGATCACTATGGCGACTTTGAGCATCTGATGGATGCGTTCCGCCAGTTTGTAAATCTGACGCCGTTCTACGGACGCGTGGTTCTGCACCATGAGCATCCCAACGTGGCATCGCTTCGCGAAGGGCTGCACAAGCCGGTCACCACCTACGGGAGCAGCCCGCAGGCCGATCTTCATCTGCTTGAGTTGAAGGCTGACGGCAATGGCCAGCTACTCACCGTCGGCATCAACAGAGAAGCGAAAAGATGCAGCTTCAGACTGCCGATGCCGGGCAGGCACAATGCCGAGAATGCACTGGCAGCCATGGCTGTACTGATGGATCTGGGTGTTGATATCGAAACCATTAAAAAGGCCATGGAGAGCTTCGCCGGTATTCAGCGCAGGTTCCAGTCTGTCGCATCCGGTGCGGGCATGCTTGTTGACGATTATGCGCACCACCCGAAAGAGATTATGGCAACCCTTGAGGCAGCCGCATCATGCTGGCCGGAGAAAGAGCTCTCCGTCATCTTCCAGCCGCATCGTTATACCCGCACCCATGATCTGATGGATGAGTTTCTTGGCGCATTTGATGCAGCCCACGAAGTGGCTCTGCTGCCGATCTATGCCGCGAGCGAATCACCGATTGAAGGTGTTTCCACTCCAGCCCTGGTTGAAGGGATGCGTGCACGCGGGCACAAACATGCCTCCTTCTGCCCGGACCTTGAGAGTGCGGAGCGGGATGCCCTGCAGAAGCTTAAAGATGGCAAGGTGGTGATCCTGATGGGGGCCGGCTCTATCGGGGGCCTGGCGCAGCGCCTGCGCGACATCATCTCAGGGGCTGGCTCATGAGCTGGCAGCAGAGTGTATCCCGACTGGGACGCTTCGATGAGCAGATCCCGCTGGCGACCCACACCACGCTGTCGATCGGCGGTCCGGCACGCTGGTTCTTCCGCCCTGATGGAGAGGCAGAACTGGCCGAAGCGTTGAAGCTCATACCTGCCGGAACGGCACTTCTGCCGCTGGGACGCGGCAGTAACCTGCTGGTACCCGATCGGGGTTTCGATGGTGTTGTTATCGATTTCGGTGAACTGGACACCATTGCAGCAAATGGCAGCGAACTTGTGGCGGATGCGGGAGCCCGCATGGGTAAAATCGCTCAACAGTGCGCCAATCACGGGCTTACCGGTCTTGAATTTATGGCAACCGTACCGGGAGATCTGGGCGGCGGCATTGCCATGAATGCAGGCGCATTCGGCCAACAGGTTTCCGACACCCTTTGCTCGGTTCGCCTGCTGCTTCGCAGTGGAGAAATCAGCACCCTGAAGCGTGACCAGCTGCAGATGGATTATCGCCGCACCATACTTCCCGAAGGTGCGCTGGTGACCTCCGCCTGTTTCGAACTTCAACATGATGACGTTGAAGCAATTCGCGCCCGGATGCGCGAGATGCGCAGGCAGCGCAGCAGCAGCCAGCCATTGTCACTGCCCAACTGCGGATCCGTATTCAAAAATCCGCCGGGTGACCACGCTGCACGCCTCATTGAGGCTGCAGGCCTGAAGGGAACGAAGATCGGCAATGCCCGCATCTCCTCCACGCACGCCAACTTCATTGTTAATGAGGGCAAGGCTTCCAGCGAAGATGTGCTGACACTGATCCGTATGGCACAGCAGGCAGTAGAAGAGAAATTCGGCGTGCACCTGGAGCCGGAAGTACGGATTTTGGGAGGCGTCTCATGACCATGCCTGTCACTATCCCGTTTTCCCGTGTCGGGGTGCTGATGGGCGGCAGCTCCAGTGAACGTGAAATTTCACTGCGCTCAGGCAGTGCCGTATCGGCCGCACTCAAACGTTCGGGGATCCGGGTGACGGAGCTTGACCTGAATCATCACTGGCCGGAGCAGATTCGTAACGCAGAGATTGATGCTGCATTCATCGCCCTGCATGGAACGCTGGGCGAGGATGGTGCTATTCAGGGCCTGCTTGAGATCATGGGCATCCCCTACACCGGCTCAGGCATTACCGCCTCGGCACTCTGTATGCACAAGCAGCTGAGCAAGAGCGTACTTGAAAAGGCCGGCATCAAAACACCTGTAGAGATTGCGCTTGGCAGTGACGGACCGCTGCGTTATCCGGTAATCCTCAAGCCGGTAGCCGAGGGTTCCAGCGTTGGCCTGCATCTCCTGAACAGCAGAGCGGACTGGGATGCGCTTGATATCAGCAATCCTGCAGGCTGGATGGCGGAGATGCCGGTAAAAGGGCCGGAGATTCATGTATCCACCCTCAACGGCAAGGCGCTGCCGCCTGTTGAGGTTGTGCCGAAATCCGGTGTCTATGACTACGAATCCAAATACAGGGTCGGTGCAACCGAATACTTCTGCCCTGCCCGTATTCCTGCCGAAACGTTGCATCTCTGCATGCAGCGTGCGGAAGCGGCAGTTAAGGCAACCGGCTGTGACGGAGCTCCGCGTGTCGACATGATTGTTGCCGATGGTGGCGAGCCTGTGGTGCTTGAGATCAACACAATTCCGGGCATGACAGAGACAAGCCTGCTGCCTAAAGCAGCCGCACAGGCCGGTATCGGCTTTGACGAACTCTGCTGCCGGATTCTGGCCGCAGCGACACTCGATTCGAAAAGGGGGTTGTCAGCATGACCCGCAGCAATCAGCGCCGAATCGCAAAGTCTGAAATCGTGCAGCGCCGCAAGGCAGCAGTGAGAAGAATTATCTGGGTCACGGGCTCTGCCCTGGCCGTAACTGCATCAGCCTCGGCACTGCTTCTGCTCAACCGCACATTCAGTGTCAGTGAGTGGAAAATCGAAGTGGTTGAGTCTGCGCCATCATCACTGCACGCAGGGATCGACCGCTCTCTTGCATCGCTTCAGGCATATGATTTCTGGTCAACCCGGCCTGCCATCATCCGCAACCGGCTGCTGCAGGCCCTTCCGGATCTGGAAGAGATTCATATCCAAAGAAAGCTGACCGGATCGCTGCATCTGCATGCTGTTGCCCGCACCCCTGTCGCCCTCTGGCAGAAACAGGAGGGGAAAATCTGGCTTGTGGACAGACATGGTCTCCCCTACCGGCCGCTGGCTGCCAACGAGCCGGCCGACCTGCCGGTCCTTCGCATGGGAGAAGCGGATATTGTTGAAGTGGCTGCGCTTCTGCAACAGCTCAGAGCGGCGGATGCGAAACGTTTTTCACATGTCAGCGAACTGTTTGCAAGCAACAGCAGCTGGAAAATTAATTTTGATCAGGGGCAGCAGTGGATGATTTCACGCAATGAGAATATCTCCGATGCCATTGCCGGAGTTGTCACACTGCTTGAGCAGCCGCGCTGGCGCTCAGGCCACTGGCGCGTGGACACACGAATAAAACAGCGGTGGTTTATCCGCCCGACCAAACATGAGGGGGTGATTTAATGTCCAAGCAGGATCAGGTCATTGTCGGCCTGGATATCGGAACAAGCAAAATTGCCTGCATCGTCGCCGAATCGGCACCCGACGGAAAGCTGGATGTCATCGGCATCGGCACGCATCCGTCGCGAGGGCTGCGCAAGGGCGTAGTCGTCAATATCGAGAGTACGGTCGAATCGATTCGCCTGGCGGTGGAAGAGGCTGAGCTGATGGCCGGTGTGGATATCAAATCAATCTATACAGGTATCGCCGGAAGCCATATCCGCGGCTACAACAGCCACGGCGTTGTGGCCACCAGGGGCAGCGAGGTCACCAAAGAGGATGTGACCCGCGTGATTGATGCGGCACAGGCGATGAACATCCCGGCAGATCAGAAAATTCTTCATATCCTGCCACAGGAATACATCATCGATCATCAGGACGGCATTCGTGAGCCGGTCGGCATGAGCGGTGTCCGCCTTGAAGCCAAGGTGCATGTGATCACCGGCGCGGTCTCATCCGCACAGAACATCATCAAATGCTGCAACCGCTGCGACCTTGATGTTGCCGATATGGTGCTGGAACAGGTTGCATCGAGTGAAGCGGTCTTAAGCCAGGATGAGAAGGATATCGGTGTCGTGCTCATCGATATCGGTGGCGGCACAACCGATATCGCCATCTTTATCGATGGTGCGATCCGCCACACCTGCGTCATTCCGATCGGTGGCGACCACCTGACCAACGATCTGGTGGTGGGCCTGAGAACCTCTGCCCGCGAGGCGGATCAGCTGAAGAAGAAATATGGCGCCTGCATGGTCGAACTGGTATCGGCAGACGACCAGATCGAAGTGCCAAGTGTGGGCGGGCGCCCTCCACGGCCCATGCCCCGCCAGGTGATGGCGCAGATTCTGGAGCCGCGCGTTCAGGAGCTTTTTGAACTGATAAAGGCAGAGCTGCAGCGTTCCGGTTATCAGGAGCTGATTGCGGCAGGCCTGGTATTGACCGGTGGCAGCTCACTTCTGCAAGGCATGGTGGAGCTGGCCGAGGAGACATTTGACAGCCTGCCGGTCCGCCTGGGCCGCCCGCAGGGCGTCGGCGGTCTGGTTGATGTCGTCTCAAGCCCGATCTATGCCACCGGTGTCGGCCTGATTCTTTACGGTCAGCGTTACCGGCAGCGGCGGGGGCCCATACAGAGCAGTGAAAAACAGCTGTTTTCAAAAGTATGGAAGCGAATGCGAAGCTGGTTCGGCGACACGACTTAACAGACACAGTCAGATATAGAAACAGATAAGAATACAGAAATAAAAAACACTAGGAGAAATATCATGGGAACTTTATACACATTTGAAGATAACAGCGCACAATCCGCAAACATCAAGGTCATCGGTGTCGGTGGCGGTGGTGGTAACGCACTGAATAACATGATCGAGCACCATCTGCGCGGTGTCGACTTCATTGTCGCCAACACCGATGCGCAGGCAATCGAACACAGCAGCGCTGACAGCAAACTGCAACTGGGCGCGGATCTGACACGCGGCCTCGGTGCCGGTGCCAATCCGCAGATCGGCCGCGATGCAGCCGAAGCTGAACGCGGGCACCTGCGTGATTTTTTTCACAACACCGACATGGTCTTCATCACCGCAGGCATGGGTGGCGGAACCGGAACCGGTGCTGCACCGATCATTGCAGAGGTAGCCAAGGAGATGGGTGTGCTGACTGTTGCCGTAGTCACCAAGCCATTCAACTTCGAGGGCAAGCGCCGTATGCGTCAGGCCGAAGCCGGCATTGAAGAGCTGCGTAAGCATGTTGATACCCTGATCACCATCCCGAATCAGAAACTGATCGGTGCGGTCGGAAAAAACACCTCCATGCTGGAGGCATTCAGAAAAGCTGATGACGTGCTGCTGCAGGCTGTGAAGGGTATCTCGGAACTGATCACCCACACCGGCTACATGAACGTTGACTTTGCCGATGTGAAAGCGGTCATGAGAGAGACCCGCGGTATGGCGATGATGGGCTCGGGCACTGCCAGCGGTGAAAACCGTGCATGTGAGGCCGCCGAGCACGCCATCTCATCCCCGCTGCTGGAGGATGTAGATATTCACGGTGCCCACGGCATTCTGGTGAATGTGACCGGTAATGAAGATATGACACTGGCCGAATACGACGAGGCGGTATCCATTATCCAGAACATGGCGGATGAAGATGCCAATATCATCTGCGGCATGGTCTACGACAAGGATGTCGGCGACGAGATTCGCGTTACCGTGGTAGCTACAGGCCTGAACACTGATATGAGCAACCGGATTGCGCCGGTTCAGAGCGTATCGGACAACAGCTTTATTCTGCCAAGGGCTGCAGGAATCCAGCAGCCGATGTTTGCAACCGAGCATGCCCAGACTGTGCCACAGACACAGGTGCCCGGCTTTAATCATGCCTATGATGAGGATCAGCTGGCTGTCCCGACCTGGATTCGTCGCCAGGCGGATTGAAGCAGAAGAGAGCAGTTGATGACCCTGAACGACGCCGGTTTTGCAGCTTGCTGCAAAACGTGGCATCCTGCACCGCTGGTGTCAGGAAACAGGCATGTGTCCCGGGTCACGGACCTGGAACACAGGCATGAAAGGGTCGACTCCTCTTAACAGCCCGTCGGGCCGGGAAGACAGGAAAAGCTTTGTGTGAGGAAAACCAAATATGATTCCACAACGAACACTGAATCACTCTATTCGTTGCAGCGGTATTGGCCTGCATTCCGGCAAGAAGATCGAGCTGATACTGCACCCGGCTGATGAAGATACCGGCATCACATTCAGCCGCTCTGATCTTGGAATCACCATTCCCGCAAAAGCTGAACATGTTACAGACACCCGACTCTGCACCACAATCGGCCGTGACGGCGCCAACATTTCCACCGTTGAGCATCTGCTCTCTGCCCTGGCCGGGCTGGGCATCGACAATGCCTATATCGAGGTCAGCGGAGCCGAAGTTCCTGTCATGGACGGTTCATCCGCACCGTTTGTTTTCCTGATTCAGTGCGCAGGCATTCGCGAACAGAACTGTGCCAAGAAAGTGATGCGTGTGCTGAAAAAGATTGAGGTTGAAGAGGGTGACAAACGCTGTTCTCTGCACCCTGCGGCCGGCTTTAAAATCTCCTACCTTCTCGATTATGATCATCCGATGCTGCGCGAACGCAAGGTAAGCATCGACTTCTCCCGTCAGGCATACACCCGCGAAGTAAGCCGCGCCCGTACATTCGGATTTCTGCATGAAATCGAAAGCCTGCAGAAAGCGGGCCTCGCACTGGGCGGTTCACTTGAAAACGCCATCGTGCTGGATCAGTACCGTGTCGTGAACGAAACCGGCCTGCGTTATGATGATGAGTGTGTCCGTCACAAGATTCTCGATACGCTGGGCGACCTGTCACTGGCCGGACTGCCGATTATCGGCGCCTTTGAAGGTGAACGGACCGGCCATGAGATGAACCATAAGCTGGTCACTGCCCTGCTGGCAGATCCATCGGCATGGCGTATCGAAGAGCTGAAAGGTGAAACGGCTCCGGAAGAGGTCGCTGTCGGCCAGCTGGCCCACCAGAGCGGCAGTAATAGTTAAATAGATACGGCCTACGGCTGATTCGGGGCTTCCCTGCCCCTCACCCTTCGGGCGGAAAGACCGTCCAAATCACCTCTCCTATCGATTTGTTCTGCCTCGGCCTTTCATCGTTTCGAAAAAACGCGGTTTTTCTCCACTTACGAGCTCATGATATTCGCTCGCCGCACATCCATGTGCGGTAGGTGTCACCACCGCCCTCTCCCAGTTCAGTAACGAGATACGCCTCAGGCCGGCTTACCCGGATAAAGTTAGTCGTTCACCGGTTCAGTAACGGAGTTCGCCAAATTTCTTCTGTACCTCAAGAATCTGTTCGACCCCTTTGAAAAAGGCATCGATGACTTGCGGAGAAAAATCTTCACCGCTTCTGCTTTTGATGAAATCAAGCGCCTCCTGAACTTTCCAGGCCGGCTTGTAAATCCGTTGACGCACCAGTGCATCGAACACATCAGCAACTGCGACAATCTGGGCGGATGTGGGAATCTGATCGCCGGCAAGGCCCTTCGGATAACCTGTTCCGTTCCACTTTTCATGATGATACAGGGCGATCTTCTCGCTGGCCTGGAGAATTTCCGAATCAGTACCTCCCAGCATTTTTGCGCCCATTTCCGGATGCCTTTTCATGACCTCCCACTCCTCATCACTCAGTGCATCCCCTTTCTTCAGAATCGAATCGGGAATGCCGATCTTTCCGATATCATGCATGGAAGAGGCATGAAACAGGATCTCCTGTTCTGCAGCTGAAAGGCCCATATGACTGGCAATAATCTTTGTCATATATCCGATCCTGTGGATATGGTTATATGTATCGCCATCCCTGAACTCGGAAGCCACGCCAAGCTTGAATACCGTTTCAAGATAAGAACTTTTAAGTGAATCATACAGTCTGATATTGGATAGTGTCACAGCTGCCAGAACGGAAAAGTTTCTCAGGATGCCGATATTCCAGTTTTCAAAACTTCCGCTTAAGGGGTTGAACAGCTCCAGCACTCCGATGACCCCGTCACTCGGATGCCGGATGGGTACAGCCAGAATTGATTTGGAGATAAACCCGGAGCCTTTGTCAATTTTTGAACTGAACCTGTATGGCAGCTGCGCATCGATATGAGCTACATCAGGCACATGCACAACCTCACCGGACATTGCTGTATATCCGGCAATGCTCCCATTGCTGAGAGGAATGCCGGAATCTTTCGCGTGAGTTGCTTCAAAAAATGAGTTGATATCAACTTCATCATTCTGACACACCTTTACCTGCAGTGTTCCGGCATCAGCATCAATCAGGTAGAGGCTGCCTGCGGGTGCCCCGACAATATCCCGGGCATAGGTAAGCAGCTTGTCGAGAAAGAGAGAGAGTTCCCGTTCTGCCTCAAGATTAACAGCTGCATTAATCAGCTTCTCAAGGACTTCCCTGGCTTTTGCATCCTCAATTTTCAACTTCACAACATAATACTCCCTGCTCCTGCCCCGGCAGCTGAACACGCTACGGTATGGTTAAAGCCCCTCTCCGGGCCGCCGACATTCATCAAACGGAACCATCACCCCCTGTAGAGCTGCTCAACCCCTTCAGGCTCACACACCAGAAGCAGATCACAGCCGGCCCTAAGCGCTGATTCGGCCGCATCATGGACATTGTCTCCAACACCCCTCATGCAGAGATCATCGCTCCAGATGGTGCCGGTAAATCCCATCTGCTCACGCAACAGCTCACGCAGCCAGTGATCAGAGAGCGTTGCCACCTTGTCATCGACTGCCGAATAGATCACATGCGCTGTCATCACATGGTTGAGGTTCTGGGAGAAGCTCAATACAAACGTCTCCGCCTCCTGCAGCAGAACATCAATCGGGGCATCCACCACCGGCACGGCAACATGGGAGTCCGCATTGGCCCGCCCGTGTCCGGGAAAGTGTTTGCCGATCGCCTCGATACCGGCGTCCTGCAGTCCGTGAATGCATGCCACACCGAGTGAGGCGACGGTATGGACCGTCGAGCCATAGGCACGGTTACCGATAATGGCGTGCCCCTCCGGATGCAGAAGATCAAGAACCGGCGCACAGTTGTGGGTGAACCCCAACTCCTTCAATGCAAGCCCGACCTCATAGGCATCATCATAGACATGGCTGACTGCGGCCTCAGGATCGCTCCCGTAGAGCCTGCCAGATTCATCCGCCTGCGTGCGATTGTTAAACGGCGGCCACGGCAACCGGTTGACGCGCCCACCCTCCTCATCGATTGCTACCGCGATATCATCACCAGCGCATTCACGAACCGAGGCAAGCAGCGCCTTCACCTGCCCGGGGCTGTCAACATTGCGGGCAAAGAGAATCACGCCTGCAGGCGGCTTTTCGCTCAGCCACTGCCGCTCATCAGACGTCAGGACCTCTCCCTTCAGGCCGATTACCAGATGCTCAAACATGTGCGGGCTCCGGTTTCACATCACTTCCTTTCGCATCGTTTCCTTTTACCTCACTCCCCTTCATATCACTCCCTTAACATCAGTCCCCTTACATCTAACCGGTCGCGCAGGCGGTCTCCCAGCAGATTCACCGCCATCACCACCATAAACAGGATCAGGCCCGGCCAGAAGACCAGCAGCGGTTCCACCAGCATCAGGCTGGTCCCCTCACGGATCATCGTACCCAGCGAAGCGGCAGGCGGCTGCACACCGACGCCGAGAAATGAGAGGCCCGCCTCACCGATAATGACAGCAGCAAGACCGAAACTTGCCTCTACCAGCAACGGGGCCGCAATATTGGGAAGCAGATGCCGCGTAGCGATATAGCTGGCAGAGGAGCCTCCGGCCCGGGCTGCCTCGACAAAAGGAGCATGTTTCAGTGCCAGCACCTGTGCACGGGTCAGCCTCGAGAAGCCGACCCAGCCTACAGCAACCAGCGCCATGACCAGATTCTCCACACCGGGGCCCAGCATCGCGGCCAGTGCGATGGCCAGCAGGATGCCCGGAAAGGAGAGCACGATATCAGCCACCCGCATCAGCAGCGCATCAATCCAGCCGCCTATCCATGCGGCAGTCATGCCAATGGAAATCCCGATAACACTCCCCAGCAGAACAACCGTCACTCCGACACTGAGCGATAGCGCCAGTCCCTCGGCCAGACGGGCGAGGATATCCCGGCCCAGCGGATCGGTTCCTAACGGGTGGGTGATGCTCATTCCGGTCAGAATGGCATCAAGATCAACCGCATGCCCGTCACTGCCCGTCACTGCGGCAGAGAGCAGCACCAGCAGTGGTATAAAAAGCAGTGCTGCAATCACTCTGCCCGCTCCTGTCAGCATGTCAGCCACCATACCTCTGGCGCGGATCAAGCCAGAGCCCGAGCAGATCGGCCAGCAGATTGGCCAGCACATAGAATGCAGCAATGATCAGCACACACCCCTGCACCAGCGGATAGTCGCGGCGCTGGATTGCCTCAATCGTCAGCAATCCCAGGCCGGGCCAGTCGAACACGGTTTCGGTAATCACTGCCCCGCCCAATACTGCCCCTAATTGCAGGGCAAACATGGTGACCACCGGCACGGCGGCAAGACGCGCGGCATGGCGCCACCAGATCATATTCTCCGTAACCCCCGAAGCCCGGGCCGTACGCATTGCGTCAGAGCCCATCGCCTCCAGCCAGCTGGAGCGGGCCATGCGCGACAGAATTGCCGCCAGCGCGGTTCCCAGCGTGATGGCCGGCAGCACAATGCTCCCCGGCGCATCCATGCCGGATACCGGAAACCAGCCCAGGGTAACGGAGAAGAGCAGCATCAGCATCGGGCCCAGCCAGAAGTTGGGGATGGAGACACCAAGCAGTGAAAAACCCATCGCGGCGTAGTCCTTCGGAGAGCCGGCATGGCGTGCAGCCCAGTAGCCCAGCGGCAGTGCCAGCAGCAGTGCCAGCACCAGACTGAAAGCCGCAAGCTCCGCCGTGGCGGGAAGCCGCTCCATGATCAGTCCGAACACCCCGCGTCCGTCGACAATGCTGGTGCCCCACTCCCCGGCGAAGAGACCGCCGAGAAACGTGGTGTACTGCTGCAACAGCGGCAGATCGAGATGCAGTGCGTGGCGCATCGCCTCACGATCGGCGGCCAGTGCCGATTCGCCCAGCAGCGCATCGACAGGATCGCCAGGCACCAGATGCAGAAGAAAAAAGACAAGCGTAGCCACACCCAGCAGTGTCGGAACTGCCTGTAATATCCGGATTGCACATACCCGCCCTAGCATCCGGATAGCCTAGCGCTCTGCATGAACAGAAAGAAGCCCTGAAAACAACCACTCCTTTCGGTTACATTTTTTGTGAGTCAGTTCGGTCGGGTCTGCAATACAGGAACAATTCACTCTTTTCTGCTATGATCAAGAGGCAACCTGTTTCTAAAGCGGGTGGTGGGGGGGCGAACATGAGGAATTCACATGACAGGATCAGATCGTAAATCCCATGGCAAGCGACATGCAGGGCTGAAAAAGAGTCCGACCGGCATCGCTGGTCTGGATGAGATAACCAACGGCGGCCTGCCGCAGGGGCGGCCGACACTGGTGTGCGGGGGTGCTGGCTGCGGCAAGACCCTGCTGGCCATGGAGTTCCTGGTGCGCGGTGCAACGCAGTTCAACGAACCGGGCGTGTTCATGACCTTTGAGGAGACAGCCCGGGATCTGACCGAGAACGTCGCATCGCTCGGTTTCGATTTGAAAGAGCTGGTCGCACACAAAAAGCTGCTGCTGGATTATGTCTACATCGAGCGCAGCGAGATCGAGGAGAGCGGCGAATACGACCTGGAAGGCCTGTTTATCCGTCTGGGGGCCGCCATCGATGCCATCGGCGCCAAACGCGTGGTGCTGGATACCATCGAGACGCTGTTTGGCGGTTTGCCCAATCCGGCCATCCTGCGTGCCGAATTGCGCCGCCTGTTTCGCTGGCTGAAGGAGAAGGGCGTCACCGCCATCATCACCGGCGAACGAGGCGACGAAACACTTACCCGTCAGGGTCTGGAGGAGTATGTCTCCGACTGCGTGATCGTGCTCGATCATCGCGTCAGCGAGCAGACCTCCTCGCGGCGTATGCGCGTGGTCAAGTATCGCGGCTCGACACACGGCACCAACGAGTATCCGTTCCTGATCGACGCAGACGGCATTTCGGTGCTACCGGTCACCTCACTGGGGCTGGCGCACAAAGCCTCAAAAGAGCGTATTTCCAGCGGCGTTGCACGTCTCGACACCATGCTCGGCGGCAAGGGCTATTTTCGCGCTAGCAGCGTGCTGGTCTCCGGTACGGCGGGCACCGGCAAGAGCAGCCTTGCCGTCCACTTTGCCGACGCCGCCTGCCGTCGCGGCGAGCGCGTATTCTACTTCGCCTTCGAAGAGTCGCCCGAGCAGATCATGCGCAACATGCATTCCATCGGCATCGATCTGCAACCGTGGATCAAGCAAGGACTGCTGCGGATTCAGGCGACCCGACCCAACTCGGCAGGCCTGGAAACACATCTGGTCAAGATGCACAGCGTGGTCAATACCTTCAAGCCGAGCGTGGTGATTCTGGATCCGCTGAATAGTTTCGTCATCGGCGACAATGAGATCGAAGTCAAATCGATGCTGATACGGCTGGTGGATTTTCTGAAAATGAAACAGATCACCGGCCTGTTCACCAATCTGGTGCAGAGCGGCAGCCTGATCGGCCAAACCGATGTTGCCATTTCGTCCGTGATCGATACATGGCTATTGCTGCGTGATATTGACAGCGGCAGCGAACGCAATCGCGGCCTCTCCATCCTCAAATCGCGCGGCATGGCGCACTCCAACCAGATACGCGAGTTCCTGCTCACCGAGCATGGCGTGGAACTGCGCGATGTCTACGTCGGGCCGGAGGGTGTGCTGACCGGCTCAGCAAGGCTGACGAAAGAGGCGGAAAACGAAGCCGAAACGTTGATTCGCAATCAGAACGTGGAGCTGCGGCGGATTGAGCTGGAACGCAAGCGCACGACGCTGGAAGCGCAGATCGCCATGCTGCGTGCCGAGTTTGCGGTACAGGAGGTCGCCTCATTAAAAATTATCGGCCAGGAAACAGCCGAAAAAGCGACGCTCGCACAAGGGCGAGAGGAGATGGGAGTCAGCCGTAACGTGGATGCGAAGCCGAACAAACCCAAAAGAGGCTCGAAGTGACAACGAAGCCGACCCGACCCGCACAGCATGGCGACAAGCAAGCGCCGCCCCATTATATCCTGAAACTCTACGTTGCCGGACAGTCACCGAAATCCGTTAACGCCATCGCCAACCTCAAAAATATCTGCGAGGAGAATCTGCACGGGCGTTATGAACTGGAGGTGATCGACCTCTACCAGCAGCCGCAACTGGCACAGGGTGATCAGATCATCGCCGTGCCGACACTCATCAGGAAATTACCGCCTCCCTTGCGTCGCATCATCGGCGACCTGTCGAACACCGAGCGCGTACTGGTGGGGCTGGATATACGAAGTAAAGACTAATGTCCGATAAATCCAAACCCGCGGCCAAGCCCACAGCCAAACCCACAGCAAAACAGTTCGCCGCTGAAAACGACGAACTGCGCGCCCGGCTGGCTGAAGCCGAAGAGACATTGCGCGCCATTCGCGGCGGAGAGGTGGATGCCCTTGTGTTATCCGCTGCCGAAGGCGACAGCATCTTTGAGCTGAAGGGGAACCAGGAGCCCTACCGCGTCATGGTCGAGGCCATGGGCGAGGGAGCGCTCGCGCTGGCAAGGGATGGCACCATCCTCTATAGCAACCGCCGTTTCGCCGATTGTGTCAAGGTGCCACTCGGGCAGGTCGTCGGAAAGTCACTAAAGGGCATGCTTGCAGATCAGGATCAGGATAGTTTCGATGCGATGCTTGTTCAGGGGGCGAAAGCGGAGAGCTGCGGAGCGCTGACCCTGCAGGCAACCGACGGTGCGCAGACACCCACCCTCTTCTCCATGTCTCCCCTGCCGCAAAGCGAAGGCAAGGTGATCTCCGTCATCATCACCGACCTGAGCGAGGTGGTTGCTGCCGCCGAGGTTCGCTCACGGCTGGCGCGCATCGTCGAATCCTCCGACGATGCCATCGTCTCCGCCACGCTCAACGGAGTGATTGAGAGCTGGAACCGGGCGGCCGAAAAACTCTACGGCTACACCGCCGGTGAGGCGATCGGGCAGTCCATCAACGCCCTTATTGTTCCCCCCGAGCGCACCCATGAGGTGATTGACGAACTGGAGGCTAGCCGGAAGGGGAAGCGTAGCCAGGTCGCGGACACCATACGGTTGCGCAAGGATGGGACGCAGATCGAGGTGTCAGTCAAGGCATCGCCCATCCTTGATGATGCCGGCATGGTCGTCGGTGTATCAGTCAACGCGCGGGATATCAGCGAGCGCAAGCGGGTGGAAGAGGAGCGGGACCGGGCGACCTGTCTTCTCGGAGAGAGACTCAAGGAGCTCGGCTGTTTGTATGCCGTCTCAACCATTCTTGCGGATAGCGAGCTGTCCGTCGAACAAACCATGCGGCGTATCGTGGAGACGCTTCCGCCGGCTTTTCAGCATCCCGAGGTCACCTGCGCCTGCCTGTCGCTGTGGGGCAGGCAATACCGGAGCGGCGATTGCAAACAGACGCCGTGGCGGCTCGCCAGCCCCATTGTGCTGATGGGTGAAGAGGTCGGAGAGCTGTTGGTTCGGTATACAGAGGAAAGGCTGGCCAGTGACGAGGTGCCGTTTCTGCGTGAGGAGCAAGATCTGGTCGATACGATTACCCACATGGTGGTGGATTATCTCCGGCTTGATCAGGCCATGTCGCAACTGCAGCAGTTCCACGATCTTCTCGATGCTTCGAGTGACAGCGTGTTTGTAATCGATCCCGCTACCGCTGACATTTTGGATATCAACGGACGGGTATGCACCTCTCTGGGATACAGCCGCGACGAACTGCTTCGTATGAGAGTGATGGAATTCGCCGCCATGATGTCTGGCCTTTCCGCATGGAATGGTCATGTCCAGAAGTCAAGAAAGACCGGAGCCGTGCTTGTGGAAGACGAATTTAGGCGAAAGGATGGCAGCACTTTTCCGGTAGAGGTCAGCGTTAAGTATGCACCCCGGGAAGGGAACGACTACATCATAGCGATCGCCCGCGATATCACCGAGCGCAAGAAAGCTGAACTTGCACTAAGGAAAAAAGAGAGCCAACTTTCCGAAGCGCTGACAATTGCCAGGATAGGTTACTGGGAATATGAATTTTCCACGGATGAATTCATATTTAACGACCAATATTATACGCTGCACAACATTACTGCGGCAGAAGTGGGGGGCTACCGAATGTCCTCTGCGGATTTTGCCAATCGCTACGTCTTTCCTGATGACGCAGCCGAAATTGGTAGGCAAATTCAATTGGCTTTCGAAACCCGGGATCCGGATTATTTTGCCATGGTTCAGACTCGCCTTTTAACCGGGGATGGAGAAATTGTCTGGGTGGAAGTGCGTTTCAGAGTCGAGAAGGACTCGCTGGGCAACACCGTTCGGCTGATTGGCGTCAATCAGGACATCACCGAGAGGGAACAGTCGGAGGAGGAGGTGCGTGCATCACGTGACCTGCTGCGCTCGGTGGTGGAAAATATCCCCCTGCGCGTATTCTGGAAAGATCGCGAGATACGCTACCTCGGCTGCAACTCGCTCTTTGCCCATGACGCCGGCATGAAGAACCCGAAGGAGCTCTATGGCAAGGACGATTTCCAGATGGGCTGGAAGGATCAGGCCGAGTTGTACCGCGCCGATGACAAGACAGTGATGGACTCGGGCAAAGCGATAATCGGCTACGAGGAGCCGCAGACCACGCCGGATGGCCAGACCATCTGGCTGCGCACCTCCAAGGTGCCGCTGCGCGCTGACGATGGCGAGGTCACAGGTCTCCTCGGTATCTATGAGGACATCAGCGAAGAGAAACAGGCGCAGGAAACACTGCGCCATCTCAACCGCACGCTGAAAACGTTGAGCGCCGGCAACCACACCCTGGTGCACTCGGCCACTGAAGAGCAGTTGTTGTCAGGGATATGCCGGGTGGCTGTCGAGGAGGGCGGCTACCTGCTGACCTGGATCGGCTATGCCCGGGACGACGAGGCGAAGTCCGTTAAGGTCATGGCTTCGCATGCGGTCAAGCCGGGCTATACCGAAAACATCCATGTCAGTTGGGACGATGTGCCGGAAGGGCGCGGCCCGATCGGTATGGCGATACGCAGCGGTAAGACGCAATATGTACAGGATATCGGCCATGACACAGCCATGGCACCATGGCAGGAAAAAGCACAGGCCTATGGCTATAAAGCCTGTATCGCGCTGCCACTGATTGAAAACGGCAAACCCTTCGGTGTGCTGGCCATCTATGCGGCCGAAGCGGATGCCTTCAACGACGAGGAGATCGCCCTGCTGGAGGAGATGGCCGAGGATTTAAGTTACGGCATCCACACGCTGCGTGTCGCCATCGAGCGCGACCAATCCCGCACCGAGCAGCAGCAGACCCTCAAACAGATGCAGGAGGGGCTGGTGGAGACCGTTGAGGCGATTGCCGCCACGGTGGAGATGCGCGACCCCTATACGGCCGGCCACCAGCGCCGCGTCGCCGAGCTGGCCGTGGCCATCGCTGGCAAGCTCGGTCTGGACGAAGAGCAAATCCAGGGGATATTCCTGACCGGCATCGTGCATGATCTCGGCAAGATCGGCATTCCGGCCGAAATCCTCAGTTATCCGGGCAGGCTGAACGAAACGCAGTTCATGCTGGTCCGGCAGCATTCGCAGATCGGCTTCGACATCCTCAAGGATGTCCGCTTTCCCTGGCCGATCGCACAGATGGTGTTGCAGCATCACGAAAGGCTGGACGGATCGGGCTATCCGCAGGGGCTCAAGGGGGATGCTATTCTTTTCGGGGCGAAGATCCTGGCCGTAGCTGATGTGTTAGAGGCGATGTCTTCGCACCGGCCCTACCGGGAAGGGCTGGGTCTGGAGACGGCCCTGGCGGAAATCAACGACCAGCGCGGCACGCAGTTTGATGCTGAAGTGGTGGATGCCTGCACCGGGCTGTTCCGGGAAGACGGCTACGAACTGCCGGTATGAAGACGGAGAGTTGAAATACCCTGGGTTGGTTGACGATCCATCGCCAATTTGAGTCCAAATGGCGGCATCGGCTTCACTGATCACCCTGCCCCGTATCGACACTCTCGCCGAGTAAACTTGCGGATATCAGCACACTCCGGCACGCTGTCGAAACGTTTCTCATAGGAGCATCTGGAGATGATCGCCAAACGCCTCAACGAATGCCCGAGACGGGCCTTGAACTTTGAAACCCCGGCAGCAAAATTTAACGCATATGTTGCATCGACCGTTTGAAGTGGAAACAAAAAGCAGCAATTCAGGCTATTTTAAGATCATCTGTAACCGATGCATCTTGGCAGCGTCTGTTTGCCTTGCTCTGTTCATCCTGTTGCCCACTACTGCCGTGGCAGCCGGCGGCTTCTCCCCGGCTCAGCAGGTCACTCCAAATGGAGTGCCGGATTCAATCGTTGAGCAGTGCACGCGAATCGGCAACAAGCTCGGCAGTGTGACAATCAGGCAGTGCCTGGACAGAAAACTTGAGAACTCCGGTGCGCGCTCAGTAAACGGGCAAGCCATCATGATCAAGGAGTACCCTCCGCTGCCGGGCAGGAACCCCATCTCCCGTGTGCTGCTGATCGGTGGTACGCATGGGGACGAGTATGCTTCAGTCAGTGTTCTGTTCAAATGGATGCAGACACTGGATATCCACCATTCCGGTATGTTTCACTGGCATGTCGCACCGCTGGTTAATCCTGACGGCCTTTTGCAGGAGCGGTCACAACGCCTCAATGCCAATGGCGTCGACCTGAACCGCAACATGCCGACTCCGGAGTGGCATGAGAAAACGCGCAACTACTGGAACAGAACAGGAAATGATCCCAGACGCTACCCGGGAAAGGCTCCATTGAGTGAACCGGAATCACGCTGGTTATATGAGGAGATTCGTAGTTTCAAGCCTCATGTAATTATTTCAGTACATGCCCCTTATGGCGTACTGGACTTTGACGGTCCGCCTTCAGGCCCACGCAAGCTGGGCTATCTGCACTTGCAGTTGATCGGCACATATCCGGGATCACTGGGAAACAGTGCCGGCGTACAACACCGGATTCCGGTGATTACCGTTGAGCTGCCCCATGCCGGCATTATGCCTTCCGGAAGTGAGATATCCCGGATGTGGATAGACATGGTGGCATGGCTACGGGATCACACACCCAAGCAGAAAACCATTGATGCCTATGCCACATTTGATGAAACCGCAAAGCAGTTGATGCCGGACAGGGCAATAGCGGATGAGGCAGTGCCGATACTCCCGGTGGCAAAACCGCAGCAGCTGTTGTCATCAGATCCGCGCACCGGCCTGAAGGCAAGCAGAAGAGTGCTAAACTGACCGAGTTTTATGATTCCGCACACCCAAGGGAAAAACATTAATCCGGATTGCACATACCCACCCTAGCATCCGGATAACCTAGCGCTCTGTATGAGCAGAAAGAAGCCCCGAAAACAACCGGCTATGCACGGGCCGACTTTACCTCCCCTGATTGTACCAATAACCGTTTCGGTGTCTGAACTGAAACGTTTACTTCAAGGGAACACCCGCCTGAAGAAGCTGGTTGCCGAGCAAGACCTTGAGATCGAGGTGATGAAGGAAATCACGGCAAAGGTTCTAAAGACAACAACAACTCTATTGGAGGTGTTAAATGGAAGAGTGCAAGCGATTTACGACCCCGAAACGCTCTCACTGTACCCGAGGTCTATGCGATTTACGGTGGAATATATGCCTCTGTTGCTCTGGTATAACCAAAGGTATTATTACCTCGGGATTACCGAGCGAGATTGCGCGTAATGAGCAGGCCTCTCATTTCTAATCGGTTTGAAATCCGGTGTGCGCACGCTATGATGGCTTCCGGCTTCATTATGGGAGGGGGAAGATCAACAGAATGGATGAAAGAACACCTTCCCTTTTGCCCGATGTTACGATTCAATCCGGAAAAAGGCGATTCATGAAACCGATGAAGGCAGCCGCTATTGTGATGGCTACGACGGTTCTCGTAGAGGCCGCAATCATGGTCGTGCTTGAATTCCACCTCTTCCCGATTCCCGAAGAACATTCGTTAGCCATACACGTACTGCTTGATGCACTGATCCTCGGCGCTGTCATGACCCCTGTCGTCTATTTTTTTCTCCTTATTCCTCTGCAGCAGGCCACTATTCTGGAGCAGGAATCGATGCACATGCTTCAGGATGAGCTGACGAAACTACCCAACATCAGGGCTTTTCGCCTGTTTCTGGAGCGTGAGACGCATGTGGCCAAACGTCATGGCTGGCAGTTAGCGGTGATTGTTGTCGATCCCACCCGACTCTCCGAGATCAACCAGATTTTCGGTCATGAATTCGGCGACATGCTTCTCAAAAAGTTTGCGCAGCGGTTGGCGAAGCTGTTCCGAGAGTCGGACATCATCGGCAGGCTCAGCGGCGACGAGTTCGGTCTCCTCCTGCCCAATGCCGACCTTGATAGTATCTCCATTTTAGTCGGCAAGATCACAGCAAGTATGGAGAAGTCATTCCAGATCAAGGGAATCGCGGTTGATATCGGTGTCACAATGGGGATCGCGGTCTATCCGGTGCATACGGAGGAGAGCATGATGCTCCATGCAAAGGCCCTGCTCGCCCTGAGTAAGGCCAAGCAGGAGCTGCAGCCCTATGCCCTGTACGACCAGAAATACGAGTCAGCGGCAATGGATCGGATCAGGCTGTTCGGCAAGCTGCGCCAGCTTCTCTCCGAGGGAGGATTAAAGCTCCACTACCAACCTAAAGTGGATATGGTGACGGATGAGATCGCCGGTGTCGAGGCACTGATCCGGTGGGAGGGCATGCCTGAACTGGCAGCGAAGCTGATCCCTTTTGCCGAGCAGATCGGCATGATCGGCAATATTAGTAGATGGGTAATAGACGAAGCTGTGCAGCAGGTGGCGGCGTGGCAGGCTGAGGGTCTACATATGCCTGTCGCCATTAATATCTCCGCCCGGGATCTCCAAGATGAAGCGCTGGTCGGCCTCATCAGCAAAAGATGTGCGGCATCGGGGGTGGATCCGGGACTGATCACAATCGAGGTAACAGAGAGCGCCGTTATGCGGCACCCCAAAAGAGCGGCCGAAGCACTGGCAGAGCTACGGAACGAGGGATTCTGCATTGCGATCGACGATTTCGGCACGGGGCATTCGTCACTGGCCTATTTGAAGGATATTCCCGCCAATGAGCTGAAAATCGACCAGTCCTTCATTCGCCTGATAGCGGATGATGAAAGGGAATCCATGCTGGTGAAGGCCGTGGCTCAGCTCGGGAAGGCGTACGGCATGGCAGTTGTGGCCGAAGGGGTCGAAACCGCAGCGATTCTGGAGCATGTGAAAGCGGCCGGATGCGATTTGGCACAAGGCTATCATCTCGCCCGGCCCATGCCTGCGAACGATCTGCTGCGATGGATCAGGGAGAGGACATCCCACGGCGAAACGGGAGATGAGGAAAAGATGAGGAATGATCCGTGAGGGAAGGGCGCGAACGGGAGCCCTCTTTGAAGGGCCGATACCGGCTGAGTACGTTCGCCATGCTCGTAGCGCTGCTGATCATCGGCGGTGTCTCGCTTGTCAATCTCCGTATTGTCATCTCTCTGAGCAACGAGATCGTCGAACGGTCACTGACGGAGATTCACCATACCATGTCCCTGCGCCTGGCGCTCTCGCAAGTTGCCATGCCGGTGAACGACTACATCATTCGCGCAGTTGCCGAGGAGCAGATGCAGTATCAGACGTTGCACGACGTGGTGGAGCAGCGCTTCAACACCCTCGAGGAGGTTCTCGCTCCGCATTCAGATTTATATGAGCACCTCTCTCGGAGCCGGGAGAGATGGCGCGAAGCGAAGACGATTGGGAATACGATCATGACGGAGGAGGACCCGGTCGGGAAGGCTGGTATGGCTCAGAAAATGGAGCAATTCGATGCCGCGATAGATGCCTCGATCGAGGTCCTCAACGTACTCTATGCCCATGTCTATCATCGTACGGAGAGGAGTCACGACGAACTCCTCGCGATTGAGAGCCGGGCCACTACTCTTGTTGTTGCACTCTCACTTCTCGGCCTCGCCATCGCCATCATCGCCAGTATTGAACTGGCGCGGCTCTTCTTCCCTCCGTTGCGTGGGATTCTGACGGGGGTACGAAGATTCGGGCACGGCCGATTCGGTTATCGGATCGAGGAGCACATGCCGCAGGAGTTCACAGAGCTGGCTGAGGGCTTCAACACCATGGCGGAGAAGCTCGAATTCATCTACGACGAGCTCAAGCGGAGCTCCGTTCTCGACCCGCTCACGGGTTGTATGAACCGACGTAAGCTGGACGAGGATATCTTCAAGGGGTTGTCACTGGCTCGGCGAACGGGAGTGCCGCTGTCGCTGCTAATGTTCGATCTGGACGATTTCAAGGAGATTAATGACAGCTACGGTCATGCGGCAGGCGATCAGGTGTTGAAGGGAGTAGTCTCGGAGATACGACTTCTGTTGAGGAAGCACGAAACCCTCTATCGCCTCGGGGGCGATGAGTTTATGGTTATGCTACCGGGTGCCGACGCGGATCAGGCGATGGTTCTGGCCGAGCGTATTCGCGCTGCCGTCGGCAAGGCGAGATTCGACGTTGGCGGCGAGAAGCCTGTGGGCCGGACGGTGAGCGTGGGGGTGTCGACTTGTACCGCTGAATCGAAGAGCGTTAACGAACTGCTCAAGGCCGCAGACCGGGCGCTCTATATGGCCAAGGAGGAGGGACGTGATCGCGTGCATACGGCGAAAAGATGATGCGTGCAGTCGGTGGTAATACTTAATTATTTACAAAAACTTAAACACCCGTTTTTGGTTGACAGTAGCCAGTGGAAGAGATCAGATCAGCTCTTCGACGATATAATCTTCAAGCCGCTCCATATCGGCATCGGCTTCACTGATCACCCTGCCCCGCATCGATACTCCCGCTTTATGGACACTCCCGGGATCGCCTGAGATGAGCGGATGCCACGGCTTCAGCTTTTTGCCTTCAAACAGCAGACGGTAGGCGCAACTCTCGGGCAGCCACTGGAACTCCTTGCTGGTGAACTTACGGATATCGGCACACTCCGGCACGCTATCGAAGCGTTTCTCATAGTTGCTGCAGCGGCATGCTGCGGCATCGAACAGGACGCAGGCGACATTGGTAAAAAACATCTCGTCAGAATCCTCATCCTGAAATTTATAGAGACAGCAGCGGCCGCAGCCGTCGCAGAGTGACTCCCACTCCGCATCCGTCATCTCCGGCAGTGATTTCGTTTCCCAGAACGGTTTACTCACCAGTCACCCTCATGTCATACCCAGCTCGACTGGGTATCCAGAAAATCTGTACGAAACCGATTGATGGATGCCGGATCTCGGCAGCTGCTCCATGCGTTGCTCTACCTCCTGCGTCCGTGCAGTCGAAATCCGGCATGACGTATGCTGGTACGGGTCTGATAGTAACAATTCATGCGGCCAGCTCTGTCTGTTTGGTCTCCAGCTCATCCCATCGCTCATAGCAGGCGGCAAGCTCGGCCTCCAGCGCTGCAAGACGATTCTGATCTTTAAGGAAGGCATCACCATCACGATTGAAGTAGTCAGGGTCGCAGAAGCGCTCCTCGATCTCGCTCTTCTCCAACTCCAGTGCTTCGATCTTTGTCGGAAGTTCGTCCAGCTCCTTCTGATCCTTATAGGAGAGTTTTGTCTGTTTTTTGGCCTGTTTTGAATCACTTTGAACCGTTTTCTTCTCTTTTTTATCGGTCTTCGGCAGTTTCTGTTTGCTTTTCCAGACCGTGTAGTCGCTCCAGCCACCCTCAATCGGCACCACTTTGCCCTCCCCTTCAAAGGCGAGCACGCGGGATATCACCCGGTCCATAAAGGCGCGGTCGTGGCTGACCAGCAGCACGGTTCCGTCATATCTGGCCAATGCCTGTTCCAGCACCGTCAGTGTGCCGATATCGAGATCATTGGTCGGCTCATCAAGCACCAGCAGGTTGGCCGGTTCCAGCAGCAGCCTGGCCAGCATCAGGCGGCCCCGCTCGCCGCCGGAGAGTGCCGAGACACGCGAGTGCAGACGCTCGGTATCAAAGAGGAAATCCTGCAGGTAGCTGGCAATGTGACGAGGCTCCACGCCGGCTATATGGACATAGTTGCCGCCCTGCGGCAGCAATACATCCCTGATCTTCATCTCCGGATCAAGCTCCCGCATCTGGGTAAGGAAGGCGGGGGCCAGGCGTACCCCGTGGCGAACACGGCCATGCTGCGGTTTCAGTTCGCCAAGCAGCATCTTCAGCAGGGTCGTTTTGCCGATGCCGTTGGGACCGATCAGGCCGATCCGGTCACCGGCCATGATCTTCAGATTCAGGTTGCTGGCGATCACCGTATCATCGAAACTGTGTGACAGCTCCACCGCCTCAATCAGCATCTTGCCCGGCTTGATGCCGCTGGAGACGCGCAGCTCCACATCGCTGCCCCGCAACCGCCGCGATTCGCGCTGCCTGCGCAGCTCTTCAAGATTGCGGACACGCCCCTCATTACGTGACCTGCGAGCCGGAATGCCCTGCCGGATCCAGCGCTCCTCGTCAGCCAGCAGTTTGTCGAATTTCCTGTGCTGCCTCTCCTCGTGAGCCAGATGCTCTGCCTTTTTATCCAGATATTCGGCATAAGAGCAGGGGAAAAAGGTGAGCCTGCCGCGATCCAGCTCCACCACCTCCTCAGCAACCGCATCGAGAAAATAGCGGTCATGGGTGATGAATATGACAGCACCTGCAAAGTCGGCGACAAAATCCTCCAACCACTCGATGGATGCGATATCGAGGTGGTTGGTCGGCTCATCCAGCAGCAGCAGATCCGGTTCCGCAACCACGGCACGGGCCAGCGCCACGCGCCTGAGCCAGCCGCCGGAGAGTTCCCCCACATCACGATGGGCATCCAGCTGGAGTCTGGAGATGGCCGACTCAATACGGGATCTGTACTGCCAGCCGCCGGTTCGCTCCAGCTCGCTCTGCATATCCGCAAGCCGTTTCATGGCGCTCTCCGAGGCATCACTCTCCAGTGCCATCAACGCCTCATCGTAGGCATTCAGCGAATCGGCCACTTCACCCAGCCCCTCTGCTACGACTGAAAAAACCGTATGCCCGGCCTCGAAACGGGGAGCCTGTGGCAGGTAGGCAATCCGGACGCCGCTGCGCAGATTCACCGCACCGCTATCCGGCTCAATTAAGCCGGCAATAATCTTCAGTAACGTTGACTTTCCCTCACCGTTGCGGCCGATCAGTCCGATACGGGCGTGGCGTGAAATACGCAGTGAAACAGCCTCCAGCAGCAGCTGCGGACCATAGGCCTTGGAGAGTTCATGCAGTGTCACAATCGGCATCGCCGCACTATAGCGACCTTGCCCGCTCATTTCAGGTATAATCGAAACCGGCGATCAGTGCTGGAATCATTACGCATACTGGCTAAACTCAGGCTGATGCCAGCGGTTACTCGTATATTTCCCAACTCTGCAGCAGTTTTAGCTGCCGTTTTTGGTATGTTTTTCCAGATCAGCACCGCCCTCTCGGCACCCCGGGCAGATATAATGGAGATCACTTACGATGACAGGGTGATCTACTGCAGTGTCGATCGGGTTGATATCTCCGATCAGGCAATCCTCGCCCTTAATCAGGGCACTCCGGTTACCTTTGTCTGGAATATCAGCATCGAGGAGGTGGCCGATTACTGGCTCAACAGCACTGTCGGAGAGGTCACGATAGCCCGCCAGGCCATTCCCGACCTGATCTCAAAAAGCCTGATTATCTCCGATGCCAGGAGCGGCATCTCCCGAAGGGTTGACTCCATCGATGATGCCATTGAATTTCTCTCCGGGCTTAACCATTTTCCGATCATTGACCGGAGCCTGCTCAAGCCCGGTCTGCGCTACAATATTCAGGTTAAATTCCATATTCAGGAAGGTCAGTTCAGCGACACATGGTGGTCCGAGTCCCTGCGCCTTGGCACAACAGTAGCAGAGGAGGAGATCATACTGCCATGACCGGATTCATGCGCATGCTGCCGCTGCTGATGTCGATCGCACTATGGCTGGTCATTTTCGTACTCTGGCCGGATCACAGTTTCTCTGAAACACCGCTCATCGCCTGGGTCAATATCACACTGCTGATAATCCTCTCTGCCGCACTGCTGAACTACGGTGTCCGGCTGCTTCGGCAACAGAAAGAGCGGCGTGCCGGCTCAGGTCTTCGTGCCAAACTGGTGATAGCACTGGTGACCATGCTGCTGATTCCGACATCTATCCTTCAGGTGGCCGCCAACCAGATGGTTGAAAAGGGTATGGATGTCTGGTTCGATGTGCGGGTAGACACGCTGCTTGATCAGGCACTTAATCTGGCTCAGGGCTTCTATGCCCGTGTCGACAGCGACCTGAAACAGGGGCTGATCACCGTCATGAATGACGACATATTGCTCAACCATGTGGCAGCACTGCCAGCCAGCTACAGCCTGTTGAATACGCATATGGCCCATCTGATGCAGCACGAGGGATGGCAGAGTATTCAGATATTCGATCTCAATGAGCGCCTGATCGCCCATGTTCAGTCCGAAGGCCTGCTCTCCGGACTGGAGTCAGAGGCACTTGAGGAGGAGGCGAAATCGACCCTGACCCTGGGTCTGGTATCAACCAAGCTGATCACACGGGATAACGAGGAGATTGCGGTCGGTTACGCCCCGCTGCGCGTCCGCCAGAACATTGTCGCCGTTCTTCGCGCCCAGGTCGTGTTACCGCCGGGCGTTGTCAAAAATGCCCGCGCTGTTGAGGCGGACTACCGGAGCTACCGCGAACTGGAGCGCAACCGTCAGGCCATCCGCAGCACATTCACCCATGCCATGCTCATTGCCACCCTTATTGTCATTCTCGCGGCAGGTATTGTGGCGGTCGGATTTGCAAGGCGCCTCACATCCCCGATCGGAGACCTGGCAAGAGCGCTGGAGCGGGTAACCGAGGGAGATCTGACGGTATCGATTCCGTCGGCGCCCGAAGATGAACTGGGCTCACTGGTTGACTCCTTTAACCGTATGACACTGCGCATGAAACAGAATGTTGAGGCGCTGGAGCAGACCCAGAAGGAGCTGACCGGAGCGCTGGACAGCAGCAGACAGCGGCAATATGTACTGGAAACGCTGCTTGCCAACCTGCAGACCGGCGTCCTGCTGATCGATGCCTCCGGCAATATCCGCCTGCTGAATCAGTCGATGCGTGAGCTGCTCAACCTTTCAGCCGAGTGGGTGCCGGGCCGCTCCATCTCCTCACTATGCGGCGGCAGGCTGCAACTGGTCTGTCAGTTTTACGATGAACTCTGTCAGCAGGAAGGTGAAAATCTGCAGCGAGAGCTGGAGCTGGTGGTTGACCACAACAGCCTGCATATCCTGGCCCGGGGAGTGAAACTGAGCGGCGCCGGTTCGGCCGGATTTTCCGGTTATCTGATGGTGCTCGACGATGTCAGCAGCCTTGCCGAGGCCCAGCGCCATCGTGCCTGGTCCGAAGTGGCACAGAGGCTTGCACATGAGATCAAGAACCCGCTGACCCCGATCAAGCTGGCGGCAGAACGGCTGCAGCGCCGTTTCCGGAAAACGGCCGATGACACCGCAGTGTTTGACAGCTGTACACACGCCATCATCACCCAGGTGGAACGGTTGCAGCGCCTGATCGGTGACTTTTCGAATCTTGCCCGGCTACCGAAGCCTAAACCTGAAACCGTGCATGTCAGGGATCTTATCACCGATATGGCTGAGCTCTATGGTGCCTATTCACGGGTTCATGTGGAGCAGTTTGCGGAAGACCTGCTGTGTTACTGCGATGCGGATCAGATCCGGCAGGTTCTGATTAACCTGATGGACAACGCGCTGGCGGCAACCGAGGAGTCGCTTGCACCGGTTCATCTCTCAGGCGGACACAGCCCGAACATGGTCGAGTTTCATGTTCAGGATGGCGGCTCGGGTATTCCTGAGGATGCTGCCGGGCATATCTTTGAGGCCTACTTCTCCACCAAGGAGTCAGGATCGGGGCTGGGCCTTGCGATAGCATACAGAATTACGGACGAACATAACGGCAATCTCATGCTGCTCTCCAACGCCAACCCGACACACTTCTGCTTGCGCCTGCCGATGGAAGAACACAGCATGGAGCAATCATGAGTGCACGAATAATGGTCGTTGATGACGAGCCGGCAATCCGGGAGTCACTGCAAGGGCTTTTTGAGGATGAGGGGTATCTCGTCTCCTGTGCCGCCTCCGGCGAAGAAGCGGTTGCCAGATTCCGCAAACAGCCCGCCGACTGCATCCTGCTGGATATCTGGATGCCGGGCATTGACGGCCTTGAGACCATGAGCCGTATTCTTCAAATTGACCCCAATGTTCCGATTATCATCATGTCCGGCCATGCAACCATCGACACGGCCGTTCGCGCCACACGCCAGGGTGCATTCGACTTTGTTGAGAAACCGCTCTCTTCCGACAGGCTTCTGATCCTGCTCCGCAACGCGCTGGAGAAGCGCAAACTGGAACAGGAAAATGTCGACCTGAAACAGAATATTCATCAGCAGACCCGGCATGAGCTGATCGGTCAGAGCAGTGCGATTAAAGATATCAGAAAACTGATCCGGCGTGTTGCCATTACCGATGCCGCAATACTGATTCTCGGCGAGCATGGTACCGGCAAGGCAGTTGCCGCCCACCAGATTCATCTCCAGTCAAGACGATCCGAAGGTGCCTTTGTTAAGTTGAATACGGCAAGTATCCCCGAATCACAGATGGACTCCGAACTTTTCGGCCATGAGAAAGGAGCCTTCCCGGGAGCCCTGCATGCACAACGGGGCCGTTTTGAATCCGCCCACGAGGGTTCACTCTTTTTTGATGAGATCAGTGAACTCAGCCTGAGCACGCAGGCCAAGGTGCTGCGTGCCATGCAGGAGCGAAAGGTCCATCGCCTGGGCAATCCGACGCCGATCCCGGCCAATGTCCGCATCATCAGCGCCAGCTCCCGTGAACCAGAGAAACTGCTGCGTGAAGGAAAGCTGCGTGATGATTTCTATTATCGTCTTAATGTGGTCACCATCCACCTTCCCGCACTGCGTGAACGCACCGAAGACCTGCCGCTGCTGGTGGAGACGCTGGCAGGTGAACAGGCACAGCTGCTGGGCGGCAAGCCGGTCCGTTTCTCTGCAAGTACCATCACCCTGATGCAGGATTACCCCTGGGCGGGAAATATCCGTGAACTGAGAAACTATATTGAGCGCTGCCATATTCTCCGGCCCGGTATTGAGGTGACACCTGAGACCATGCTGCCTCTGGATGCATCATCCACATCCGTTCATCCGGCCACAGAGAGCCATGACAGCAGCTCGTTTTCCAGCAGCTTTCATAATGCCCGGGAGTCGTTTGAAAAAAGCTATCTACTACACTACCTTGACCAGAATGAGTGGAATATCAGCCGTACAGCTGCCGCCATCGGCATGGAACGAAGCCAGCTGCACCGTAAAATCAAAAGTTTTGGCCTGAACACACCGGAGAAGAAGGAATGAACATACTGATTCTTGGTGCCGGAGAGGTGGGCTTCTACATTGCCCAGCGGCTGGCGACAGAGGGCAACGATGTTGTTGTTGTCGACAATGATGCTGAACGCCTGCAGCGCGTGGCGGACACGATGGATGTAAGAACCGTTCTCGGGCAGGCCTCCTATCCGTCTGTTCTAAGGCAGGCCGGAGCCGCGAATGCAGAGCTGCTGATAGCCGCCACAACCAATGACGAGACCAACATGCTGGCATGTCAGGTGGCCCATTCACTGTTCAAGGTAACCACCAAAATGGCCCGTATCCGTGAGCCTGACTATGTCAACAGCACCGGTCTCTTTGGCCGTGACGAGCTTCCGATCGACCTGATCATTTCACCGGAACGGGAAGCGGCAAACTCTATCGTCAAACGTTTCCAGGTCTCATCTGCTGTTGACGCGCAGGACTTCGCCGATGGCCGGGTACAACTGCTCGGACTAAGGGTTCCTCCCAAGGGCATTCTGGCGGGGCTGGCACTGAATGAACTGGATGAGGTCATGGGAGACATCCGCACCTATATCGTGGCGCACGAGCACAACCGGAAATGGTGTGTTCCAAAAGCAGACGCCGTTCTTCTGGCAGGAGACAGTGTCTATATCGCCCTGCCCAAAGGGCATGTGAAGCATTTTCTGGAGCATGTCGGCTATAAAACATCGGAGCGCAAGAACCGTAACGTCATGATGGTAGGCGGTGGTAATGTCGGCTTTATCGTCGCCCAGCAACTGGAAAAAATGGGCGCTTCCATCAAGCTGATCGAGCATAATCCGAGGCGGGCCCAGTGGCTGGCCGAACAGCTCGACCGCAGTGTGGTTATCCACGGCAGCGCACTGGATCGCGATCTTCTTGAGGAGGAGGCGATCGATGGTATGGACGATTTCCTGGCACTGACCAACGATGACGAAACCAATATTCTCGCCAGCCTGATTGCCAAAAAATATGATGTTCCGCATGTCATTACGCTGGTGAACCGGGCGATCTATACCGATCTTGTCCGCCAGATCGGACTTGATATCACCGTATCTCCCCGCTTCACAACCGCCTCATCCATCCTCAGGCATGTCCGTAAAGGACGTATTCTGGGCATGTCGCCTCTGGGTGACGGAACGCTGGAGGTGCTGGAGGCTGTGGCTCTGGAGACCTCCGACATCCTGCACACGCCATTGAGCGAGCTTAAACTGCCGGCCAACACAGTGATCGGCGCCATTGTCCGCCAGGAGAGTGTCATTATTCCCGATGGCACCACCACCATTGAACCGGACGACCACGTGCTTCTGGTCACCCAGAGCAAATCGCTGCGTGCAGTTGAAAAGCTCTTTGAAGTCCGTCTTGAATTTTTCTAGGCCTGCATCATGCAATTACACCTTTCTGGCAGACACAGTGTGTCAATCAAGGCGCTGACTTTCCGCACATGGATGCACCCCAGGGCACCCTCTCTGCCGCAGGCAGCATTCACCTTGTGCGGCTTTAGCAAGCATTGCAAAATCGCGCTTTTGCAATGCGCCCACAAGTGTGAGGCAGACAAAAAGACAGGAGAGCCGTTTGGACGCACGCAGTGCGCCCGCAGGGCGATGGCCATGGATGGCCCGAGTCAACGCTCTCACACGCAGGAGAACTAATTGCACCCTAAGGGCATCACCTGGACACTCGGCATTCTCGTTTCCCTCTTCGGCTGCGGCATGATCGTGCCTGCGCTGATCTCTCTCTATTATCAGTCCGGCCATGCTGATCATTTTATCCTTGCCGGCAGCCTGGTATCAGCCCTCGGGCTGACCATGATGCGCATCGCGGGCTCCGCACCGGCCCGCCTAACGCACAAGGACGGCTTTCTGATTGTTGCCCTGGCCTGGGTCATTCTCTCCCTGCTCGGTGCCATCCCGTTCTGGACTACGGGTGTATGCGATACCATTATCGACGGCCTGTTTGAATCGACCTCGGGGCTGACCACTACCGGCTCCACTATTCTCACTGATCTGGATCATATGCCGCCCTCGATTCTTTTCTGGCGCTCCATGCAGGAGTGGCTCGGCGGCATGGGTATCATTGTGCTGGCCGTGGCCGTGATGCCACTGCTCGGTGTGGGCGGCATGCAGCTCTTCCGCGCCGAGACGCCGGGTCCGACCAAAGACAAGCTGACTGCCCGCGTGACCGAAACGGCCAAGGTACTCTGGTACATCTATCTGGGCATGACCGTACTCGCCGCACTGTTGCTGTGGGGGGCCGGCATGACGCTGTTCAATGCGGTCAACCATGCCATGTGCGCCGTCTCCCTTGGTGGCTTCTCCACCCACGATGCCAGTGTCGGCCATTATGATTCGCCGATTATCCGCAATCTGCTCGTTCTCTTTATGTTCCTTGCCGGCATCAACTTCACGCTCCACTTTGCCGCCCTGCGCCGGGGTTTCTCCATCCACGCCTACTTCCAGGATGACGAATTCCGCACCTACCTGAAATGGCTCGTCGCACTGATAGTTCTGGTGGGCTTGCAGGTTTATCTCTCCGGCACAGGCACATTCAGCGATGCCATTTTTATCGTCGTGTCAAGCGCAACGACCACCGGTTTCTCCGTGACCGACTACACCCTGTGGCCGGCAGCCACCGGTTTGCTTCTACTGGCGGCGATGTTTGTCGGCGCATGCGCCGGTTCCACCGGCGGCGGCCTGAAGATTGTGCGTGCGCTGCTGCTGTTCAGGCAGGGCAAGCGCGAAGTACGCCGCCTTATTCATCCCAGCGCCATCATTCCGGTCAAGATCGGTGACAGCAGCCTGGGCACCCCGATCGTGCAGGCGGTCTGGGGTTTTTTCGTACTCTACATGGCGTGCTATGGCACTATTTCGGTTCTGGTGGCCTTCACCGGAGTGGACATGATTACAGCGATCACCGCAACAGGGGCCTGCCTGACCAATGCAGCGTTAGGCTACGGTGAAGTCTCATCCAACTTCGCCGATTTACCTGATACAGCCAAGTTCGTATTGATGTTTGCCATGATCCTCGGTCGCCTGGAGATCTTTACCTTCTTCGTCCTGCTTGTTCCGGAGTTCTGGAGAAAATAGGGCATCGGCACCCGACACCGGGTGCCGAATCAAATGGTTGATTTAACAGAGTCATTCGCCTGCACTGTGATTCGTTGTGTTGCTGTTCATCGCAGTTGCCCCTGTTTGTAAGAGGGGGTACGGTTTGCAACGTTTGGCAAACATGCTGAAAAGCATGGATGAAAAATCTCCGGCCTAAGATATCCTGTGGTAGCGGGACTGCAGCATGAGGTTACACCTTTATACCGTCGCCCCCCCACTGTCGTTGAAAAAACGGCAATACAGAAGCCGGATACCGCCAAGTGACATTATATGGTGAAACAGGGGAAGGGTGACTGATTATGACGGGCAATAGCCGTATCGGAAAAACAGTACGGCCAATCTTTTCGCCGGCCATTTACCTGCTGAACCGTATCGGGTTCACCGGGAAGTTCGCCCTGCTGTGGCTGGTCTCACTGGTCGCGACTGCTGTGGTGGTGCAGAGCCTGTTTGCCAGCCTTAATCAGACTATTCACATTTCACAGCGGGAACTGCAGGGCCTGGCGCTGGTTGAGCCGGTTTCCCGCACCGTGCAGCTTCTCCAGCAACACCGCGGAATTTCGGCAGCACTGCTTGGTGGTAACGAGACCATGCAGAACAAGCTTGCCACCATGGAAAAAGAGGCCATTGATGCATTCGATGCAATGGAAGGGGCACTCCCTCCCCGCCTGACCTCCGGTAAAGCGTTCCTGAACATCAGGGCGGCGTGGCAGCAGTTGCTTAAAGAGGGTCTCCAGCAGACTGCGGATAAGAATTTTGCCGCACATACCAGCCTGATTGAGCAGATCACTTCATTCAGGGTGTTGATCGCCGATGACTTCGGACTGATGACGGACAATGAGATCACCACATATTACCTGATTGACACCATGATCAACAAATACCCGCATGCGCTCGAGCACCTCGGCCAGCTGCGCGCATACGGCACCAGCATTCTCTCCGCTAAAAAGATTACCCAGCAGCAGAAAATCAAATTACACAACCTGATTGCCGAACTCGGAGGCACGCTCCATGAGCTCTCGGCCAATATCGAAAAAACCAGCCGTTACAACTTGATGGTACGGGAGTCTCTTGAGACGGCAAATATTCAAATTAAGGAGTCGGCAGAGAAAATTACCAGCCGCATGGCGTCAGACATCCTTAGCGGTAAGTTTGCCACGCCTGCCGATAACTTCCTGGATATTGCCACAGAAGCGATCGACCATGGCTATGCGCAGATATATCAGGTGCTGCTACCTGTTGCCGGGAATATCATCGGGGAGCGTATTGCCAGGGCAGAAACCACACTCTACCTGAGTATCGGTATCGCCCTGCTACTGCTGCTGCTGGCGGTTTATATCTCGGCCAGCATCTACTACGCCACTATCGGCAGCATCAGATCGCTGGTTGATTCCGCACATGCCTTTGCCGGGGGCGACCTGAGCCAGAGGGTCAGGCTCAATACTCACGATGAGCTCAGTCTGGTAGGCGACAGCTTTAACAAAATGGCAGATGGCCTCTATGCTTGAAGCGCAGAAGCAGGCAGAGAAGAGGCTCAGCGCTGCACAGCAGAGTGAGGCCAGCGCTCTGCATGAATTGCAGGCCATGATGAACACCTCGGGCGAAGGATTCTGGAAGGTGGATCAATCCGGTCACATCATCGAAGTCAATGACGCCTATTGCCGTATTATCGGTTATACCAGGAATGAGATTATCGGTGCACACATCTCCAGATTCGAGGTTGCAGAAGAGACGCCCGAAGCTATTGCGGCTCATATTCAGCTCGTCATCGAGCGTGGCTTTGACCGCTTTGAAACCAGACACCGCCACCGTGACGGGCGGCTGATCGATATCGAGGTGTCCGCTTCGTTTATCCCGGAAACAGATTGTTTTATTACGTTCCTGCACGACATCACCACACGTAAACGCACTCAGACCGAGCTGCAACACAGCCAGGATTTGCTTAATGAGGCGCAGCAACTAGGGAAATTGGGCAGCTGGGAGCTGAACCTGGTAAGCGGCGAGTTGCGCTGGACGGATGAAACCTACCGGATATTCGAGCTTGACCAGACGCAGTTCTCTCCCTCCTATGAGAATTTCCTGAACACGATTCACCCGGATGATCGCGACATGGTGGATCAGGCCTATAACCAGTCGCTGACGGACCGCCGGCCCTACAGTATCAAGCATCGGCTTTTGTTTTCGGATGGGCGCATCAAATGGGTGCATGAGCATTGCAACAATGAGTTTGACGCATCCGGTAAGCCCTTGCGTTCGGTAGGGGCGGTACAGGATATCACCGATCAACACCTGGCGGCGGAACAGTTGCGCATCGCTGCAGCTACATTCGAAACTCAGGAAGCGATTGCGGTCACCGACCCGGAAGGAAACATTCTGCGCATCAACCGGGCCTTCGAAGATCTTAGCGGCTACAGCATGGAAGAGCTGCTTGGAAAAAACCCGCGCATCCTGCAGTCCGGGCGCCATGATAAGGCTTTCTATAAAGAGATGTGGACAGCATTGATCGATACCGGCAAGTGGTCGGGAGAGATATGGGACAGACGCAAAGATGGCGAGATCTATCCAAAGTTCATGACCATCACCGCGGTTTACGACGACCATCATCAGCTGACACACTACGTCGCATTATCCAGCGACATCAGCGAGCGCAAGCAGTCGGAACAGAAGATCCACCAACTGGCTTTCTACGATCCGCTGACCAGGCTGCCAAACCGCCGCCTGCTGCTGGACCGACTGCAGCAGGTAATGGCGGGCAGCGGACGCAGTGGCCGATATGGTGCAGTGCTGTTTCTGGACCTGGATCACTTCAAGACCATCAATGACACGAAGGGCCATGCGGCAGGCGACATGCTGCTGATCGAGGTGGCGCAACGCTTGCACTCTTCTGTGCGCGAGGGCGACAGCGTGGCACGGCTGGGCGGCGATGAATTCGTGGTGATACTTGAAGGGCTGGATGGCGAACCGGAAAAGGCGGCCGGCCAGGCTGAACTGGTTGCAGAAAATATTCGTGGCGCGTTGAGTCAACCTTATATGCTGGAAGATTATCAGTACCACACCACACCCAGCATCGGGGTCACACTGTTCCGTGGACATCTGGAAAAAGAGGGAGAGCTGCTCAAGCACGCCGATATCGCTATGTACCAGGCCAAGTCAGCAGGACGCAATACCATCCGCTTCTTCGACCCGCAGATGCAGGTAGTGCTGGATGCACGGCACGGCCTGGAAGCGGATATGCATCAGGCACTCGACCGGCAGCAATTCCACCTCTACTACCAGGCGCAGGTAGAGAGTCACGGCAAGGTGACCGGTGCGAAAGTGCTGCTGCGCTGGAAGCACCCCGAACGCGGCATGATTGCTCCTGACCAGTTCATTCCGCTGGCCGAGGAGACCGGACTGATCGTGCCGATCGGGCTATGGGTGCTGGAGACCGCCTGTATGCAACTCATGGCATGGCAGCACGATCCGCTGACCCGTAATCTGACACTGGCAGTGAACGTCAGCGGCAGGCAGTTCCACCAGGCTGACTTTGTTGCCCGGGTACAGCAGGTGCTGCTGGAAAGCGGCGTGAAACCTTCACGTCTGAAGCTGGAACTGACCGAGAGCATCCTGCTGGCAAATGTTGAAAACTTCATTGCCAGGATGCATGAAATAAAATCACTCGGCGTGAGCTTCTCGATAGATGATTTCGGTACCGGCTACTCTTCGCTGCAATACCTGAAGCGCCTGCCACTGGATCAGATCAAGATTGACCGCTCATTCGTATCTGACATCACCAGTGATCCCAACGATGCCGCCATCGTGCAGGCCATCATTGTAATGAGCAAGGCACTGGAGCTGAAGGTGATTGCCGAAGGAGTTGAAACCGAGGCACAGCGGAAATTTCTGCACAGGCACGGCTGCCACGCCTTCCAGGGCTACCTGTTCAGCAAGCCCGTACCACTTGAGCAGTTTGAGAAGTTGCTGAAGAAGCCGGGGGAGTAAACGATAGCCATGTGACAAGTGGTCGGCATGAGCCCGGTTGCGGCAGTGCCGTTGAGAATACCATTGAGAAGAGGCGGCTGCCCCGCCAGTGATCGTTATGCAGCAGGTGTCAGCAGCATCTGACTACTGCAACGTTCCACAGGTCTGCTGCTTCTGTTCATCGTCCATTGAGTCGAATATCTCGCCAAAGTCGGCCTCCCTGGAGAGAAATGTATCCATAATATCAGGGTCAAAATGGGAGGTGGTAATGCGATCATCACCGCTGCGGATAATATCAATGGCCATGGCATGATCATAACCGGACTTATAGGGGCGTTTGCTGCGAAGCGCATCGTAGACATCACAGATGCTCATAATGCGGGCAGAGAGTGGAATATCCTCGCCGACAAGCCCGTAAGGGTAGCCGCTTCCGTCCCATCGCTCATGATGGGAGAGCGCGATCTCTTTCCCCATCTGCATGTAGGGAGAACTGCCGCTATTCAGAATCTCCCCGCCAATCGTCGTATGTCTCTGCATCACCTCCCACTCGCCGGCATTGAGCGCTCCCGGCTTTAGCAGAATCTGGTCCGGTACACCGATCTTGCCGATATCGTGCATCGGGCTTGCCATAAAGATGGTCTCGCAGTATTTCCAGTCCATGCCGAGGTCGGCTGCAAGCGACTTGGTGTAGTGGCTGATCCTGCGCACATGCGATCCGGTCTCACCATCACGGTACTCCGCAGCCCGCATCAGCATATAGAGCGTCTCTTCAAAAGAGTTGAGCAGCTCCTGGCTGCGCCGGCGCAGCTCCTCCTCCAGTACTGCATTGTGATCCGCGAGAATATCGCTGGCCAGCTTCAGGCGGAGCAGATTGCGCACCCGAATTTTCAACTCCCTTGGATTGACCGGCTTGGTAATGAACTCCTCAACCCCCTGTAGCAGGCCCCGTTCACGAGATGCCTGATCGTTGAGCGCTGTAATCATGATAATGGGAATAGATTCACTCTTCCGGGCCTCTTTCAGCCTCCGGGCGACCTCAAAGCCATCCATGCCGGGCATCATCACATCAAGCAGAATAATATCCGGAGTCTGAAGCTTTACCCGCGCAAGCGCTTCTTCGCCACTTTTGGCCTCATCGGTCTGATACCCCTCTTCCCCCAGCAGAACAGAGAACAGATGCCGGTTTACGGCATCATCATCAACAATAAGAACGTGTGACCCATCAGTGTTTAACACATGCTCTCCCGAAAACACCCCTGCACAGATAGCTGCAGGGTTTCGTCATCTGAAGTTGTAAAATACCGTCCTGTGGCTCCGTTCGCATAGAGATTCCTTCCATATTTTTCTTTCTGAACCAGGGTCTTTTGGGCTGAAACAACCCGACTTTGTGAGGCTGTCGCTTATCTGATGAGGTGAACATCCCACAAAAAGGGGATGGACAACTTCCGGAGAATCACACCCTGTGAAGCGCTTTTGGGTTCAACAGCCCCGTCGAAGCTTTCGGGTAATACGCTTCCGGTTGCAGGAAGCGGGTCGATTCCGAACTCCGGAGCTTGAGACAATACTGCAGTAGCGCCACAATGCGGCGATGCCGGAAAACACGCAAGTTCACACAACCCGGGCGACTGCACAGGTCAACCGGGCCATCGCACTGGCTGCCATGGTGCAGTCTGTCTCAATGGTAGACCGCATTGCCCGAACCGGGCTCTGTGACGCGGATGATTTCAAAGCCATCATACAGAGCCTTCTGGCTGCAAAGAGCGAGGATATTGCAGGGATGTATGGCGGCATCCACCAGCTCCAGACAGGACTTCACATCTCTGAAAAACTGTTAGGCGGCATCCAGATGGAGCGAGCCAGGCCACTGATGACCTACGCTGCAGGCCTGATCGCGCTGGAGAAGAAGCTGGGTAAAAACAGGAAGATGCTTGCGGCCATTGCTGATGGCATGGTACGGATTCAAAAACAGTCAGAATATTTCAGCAGCGTCACGCACGAAAGCGTCATTGGCGGCATTGCCGATCTCTACGGCAGCACCGTCAGCACGCTGAAACCGAGCATTATTGTGCGCGGTAAACCGGAACACCTCAAACAGAGCGCCAATACCAACAGGGTTCGCGCCCTGCTTCTGGCCGGCATCCGCGCCGCCCACCTGTGGCACAAGCATGGCGGCGGGCACCTGAGGCTGCTGATAGGCCGCAGGAAACTTCATCAGGAGACAGAAAAGCTGATCAGGCTGGCCTCAAAGGTCTGAACCGTCGGCACGAAATGTCCGGTATCGATAATACCTGCCCGAATGCAGGCTCCGCTGTATCCGGCCGACCGTTACAGTCAGTCACACGTCAGACAAACTCTCCGGCTGCATGACCGGACGCCCATGCCCACTGGAAGTTGAAACCTCCTAACTGGCCTGTCACATCGACCACCTCACCAATGAAATAGAGCCCGGGCACCTTTTTCGACTCCATTGTTTTTGAGGAGAGTTCGTTGGTATCAACGCCTCCCACAGTCACCTCGGCAGTTCTGTAACCCTCCGTGCCATTCGGTTTCAATCTCCATCCCTGTAGCAGTGCTACTGTCTGCTGCAACTGCTCTGCAGTGAATTGCTGAAGTGGCAGATTGACCGGAAGCTGTTGCATCAACATCTTCACCAGCCGTCTGGGCAGCTGTTCGGAGAGCACTGTTGCCAGTTGCGCTTTTGGCCGCTTCCCTCTCTTCTGCTCAAGCCATGTTGAGATATCCAGATCGGGCAGCAGATCGATTATAAGCTCATCACCAGGTTGCCAGCAGGATGAAATCTGTAACATTGCGGGACCGGACAGGCCGCGGTGAGTGAACAGCATGGCTTCGCGAAACGAATGACCTCTGCAGCTCACGGAAACATCCAGCGAGATACCCGCCAGCTCTTTCAAAGCATTACTCAACTCTCCTGTAAATGTGAATGGCACCAGCCCTGGTGTCGGTGCGATGATGTTCAATCCGAACTGCGCCGCAATTTTGTGGCCGAAGGGAGTGGCCCCCGTCTTCGGCAGAGAGAGTCCACCGGTAGCAATCACCAGTGAATCCGCCCTGAAGATGTTCCTCTCCGTCTCAATCCTGAACTGGCCATTTTTTGACACTGCCTGAATGGTGCAGTTCAGCTGCAGCGATACCTCCGCCGATCTGCACTCGGCCAGCAGCATGGTGACAATCTGCCTGGCCGACTCCACACAAAACAGTTGCCCGTGATCCCGCTCTTCCCACGCAATGCCGTGCTTCTCTGCCAGTGCCAGAAAATCATAAGGGGTGTAGCGGGAGAGTGCCGATATGACGAAACGGGAATTGCTGCAGATGTAACCGGCCGGTTCAGCATGCAGGTTGGTGAAATTACACCGCCCGCCGCCGGAAATCAGAATCTTATTTCCTGCTTTTTCGGCATGATCGATCACCAGCACAGAGCGGCCGCGCCTGCCCGCCTCAATCGCACACATCAGCCCTGCAGCCCCTGCCCCGATGATAATCACGTCATAATGTTTCAAAAGATCGTCACTCTCCTGTTCTTATGATGAAAGGAATATTTCCCGTTCAACTGACTGCCGATGACTGCATGGCGGAGATTGTTCCATATAATCTTCCGCATTTCCCGCATCCATGTGGGTCAGATGCAGGAGTCAGCAAAATAGCGTCATGCCGGACCCGATCCGGCATCCATGGATTCCGGCTTCCGCCGGAATGACGGGACAGGCTGAACATGGGAGCAAGCGACGATGTCTCGCCGCGCAACAGGCTTTTTTAAAAACAATAGGGTGTCCTGTGATTCAGGGCATCGTGCCCTTCAGGGATTCTCCCCGCTCTAAAGAGCGCCCACATCGGCTATCCTGCCTTCTTGTGATTCAGGGCATCGTGCCCTTCAGGGATTCTCCCCGCTCTAAAGAGCGTCCACATCGGCTATCCTGCCTTCTTGTGATTCAGGGCATCGTGCCCTTCAGGGATTCTCACCGCGCCGAGGCCGCCCTGATTAAACTTGCCAACAGGTCATTCACCGGTGCTTCCAGCCCCAGCTGCCTTGCTCTCTGTGCCACAAAGCCGTTCATCGCCTCAATCTCTGTCGGTCGGCCATGCTCCATATCCTGCCACATGCTTGTTTTGACCGGCCCGGCCTTCATCGTCAGTGCCATATGCTGCCCGATTGCATCTTCAGGCAGCCGGATTGATTCGGCTGTGGCAACATCAATGGCCTCCTGCATGGCCGCGCGCACCCAGCGTGCGCTATCCTCATCAGCGGCAACATCCCTGGCATAGCAACGGGTCAGTGCCGTTATGGCATTAAAGCCGCAGTTCCAGAGCATTTTGTGCCACAGCATGTTTTTCATCTCTGCCGCCTGCTCCGCATCAACGCCCGACCTCCGCCATGCAGCAACAAGCTCTGCCAGCATGGAGAGCATACGTTCAGACTCGTTCTGCCACACGCCCAGCCTGATATGGCCGGCCGCCGAATGAACCACCTCACCGGGCCGCTCAACCCGTACGCCGATAAATGCAGATGCCGCAACCAATGGTGAGTCCGGAAAGCAACGCAGCACCTGACCCGGAGCCGTAACACCGTTCTGCATGGTGACCAGAACCGTATTCCGGCCGATCACCGGCAGAAGCTGCTGGCACAGTTCGTCCAGGACGGTGGTTTTACAGCTCAGCAGTATCACATCACAATCTGCAAGCATGGACATATCGTTACTGGCCTGAACATTCAGCCTGGTGACCTTGCCGCCGGAGATATGAGTCAGCCCGTTTTTTTTCAGGGCGGCAAGGTGATCACCGCGTGCCAGGCAGACCACATCCAGCCCCGCCTGCTGCAACAGAGAACCGTAGTGGCAGCCCACCGCACCCGCGCCTGCAACACCGACTTTCAACATTGCCGGACCCTGTTCCCTGCTGCCAAACCGTTCATAACGGGTTAGGGTGCGCAGTTCTTAGCAATTGTAAAGTCAGGAGCCTGGAATGCCGAAAGATACCATGCGTGAAGAAGCGCTCGAATATCACCGTTCACCCGTACCGGGCAAAATCAGCATCCGCCCCAGCAAACCATGCCTGACCCAGCGTGATCTCTCACTTGCCTACTCCCCCGGTGTTGCCGAGCCATGTCTGGAAATCGCCGCAAACCCTGATATGGCCGATGAGTATACATCACGTGCCAATCTGGTGGGTGTGATCAGTAACGGAACAGCCGTGCTTGGCCTGGGCGATATTGGCGCACTGGCAGGCAAGCCGGTCATGGAAGGCAAAGGCGTGCTCTTCAAACGTTTTGCTGACATCGATGTGTTTGACATTGAAGTGGATGAGACCGATCCGATGAAGTTCGTCGAGACCGTGGCCAGACTGGAACCGACTTTTGGCGGTATCAATCTGGAGGATATCAAGGCGCCCGACTGTTTTATTATTGAGGAAGAGCTGAAAAAACGGATGAATATTCCGGTGCTGCATGATGACCAGCACGGCACGGCTGTGATTACCGCAGCAGGCCTGATCAATGCCCTTATTCTTCAGAAGAAGAAAATCGGCAAGGTTAAAATTGTCTGTCTCGGCGCCGGTGCAGCCGGCTTTGCCTGCATGAAGCTGATCGAGCAGCTGGGTGCCAAACGCGAAAATATTCTCTTCCTTGACCGCAAAGGTGTGATTACCAGAGACCGCAACGAAACGCTGCCTCCCCATAAAGCCTATTTTGCGGTTGAAGGCCCTGCACAGACACTTGCAGAGGCCATGGCCGGTGCCGATGTTTTTGTCGGCCTGTCACAGGGCAACATGGTTACACCTGAAATGCTCAACAGCATGGCGGATCGCCCCATTGTCTTTGCGATGGCCAACCCGACTCCTGAAATTGCCTATGATGTTGCCATGAGTACCCGCTCGGATCTGATCATGGCCACAGGCCGATCCGATCATCCCAATCAGGTCAACAATGTGCTCGGCTTCCCGTTCCTCTTTCGCGGCGCACTCGATGCGCGTGCCACCACCTTCAATGAAGAGATGAAGGTGGCGGCTGTGCACGCGCTGGCTGAACTGGCCCGTCAGGAGGTGCCGGATGCCGTATTGCGTGTTTATGGCGATCAGTCGCTACGGTTTGGTCCCAGATACATTCTGCCCAAGCCGTTTGATCCGCGACTGATTGAGGTCGTGCCTGCTGCAGTTGCCAAAGCGGCGACCGAGACCGGTGTTGCACGCGCTCCGATCACCGATATTGATGCCTATACCCGCACGCTTGCCGGTCGTATTGACCAGTCGCGCACATTCCTGCGCCTGATTACCGACAAGGCGAAAACCCGGCCGCTCCGTCTGGTCCTGCCGGAAGGTGAGGATGCAACTGTTGTTCGTGCCGCAACAGTGATACGTGACCAGGGGGTCGCCAAACCGATGCTGATCGGCTCACCTGAGGCGATCCGGGCACATGCAGACGAGATGCAGCTGAAACTTGATGGTATCGAAATTATCAACCCTGAAACGGAAGATTCACGATTCGACAGTCTGGCTGACGCGTATTATTTTGACCGTAAACGTCAGGGCATTCTGCGCCACAATGCCGTTGAGGCACTGCGTCATGATCGGAATATTCTCGGTTCCATGATGGTTCGTCAGGGCTTTGCCGATGGCATGCTCTCAGGCCGCACAGCTCACTACCCCGATGTGCTCCGCCCGGTTCTCAAAGTGCTCGGCCATGACAGCGCAGGGCATCACCACCGTGTTTACGGCCTCTATATGATGGTGATGGAGTCAGGCGCCTATTTTCTGGGCGACTGTACCGTCAATGTCGAAATGAATGCAGAACAGCTGGCCCGGCTTGCCGTACTTGCTGCCGAAACCGCTCATTCACTGGGCTGCAAGGCCAACGTCGCCATGCTCTCTTTCTCCAACTTTGGCAGCACACAGCATCCGGAAGCCAGAAAGGTCGCCGAAGCCGTGGATATCCTGCACAGGGATCATCCCGATATCACCGTCGATGGCGAGATGCAGGCAGATACTGCAGTGAATGCGAAGATTCTCGGCGACTACCCTTTCAGCATGCTGAAAGAGGCTGCCAACATTCTCATCTTCCCGACCATGCAGGCCGGTAACATCTCTTATAAGCTGTTGCGTGAACTGGGCGGCGGCACGGCCATCGGGCCTGTTCTGGTTGGTCTGCCCAATCAGGTGCATGTACTGCAGACCGGCGCATCGGTCGATGATATCGTCAACATGGCAGCCATCGCATCTGCAAGGGCCATCGACAGGTAACATCTTAAGGGTTCTCAGAACTACAATCATGGGTAGCCGTTTTCATCAAAAGCGTACAGGTATTTACACCCTTGGCGTGCGTAATGTTTATCTACAATCTGATCTCCACTATACTCGTTAAGGTGAGAGGTGGGGGTATGTGGAATACGATTAAGAAATATACAAGATGGGGCGCATTTTTCGTCGACATTCATGCCGTTGGAACTTATACATGGCCTTTTCTAGTATCAATAATTGGCGCTATTCTTTTATGGGCGCAAGGAAGCCCGATAGGGTATATCTATATTGGAACGGTGTTCACTTTTGCATCTATTGTATTTGGGCTGTTTAGTTTCTCAAGGTGGCGTTATTACCGCGATCCTGAGTGGAAGCTAAGGTTTAGTGGAGGACGTTGTGTTTTTAATGAAAGAACACTTCTTGATAATGAGGGCGTGGACATATGCCTTGGCATTAACGTAAATAGCATCGCTGAGTTTCCAATAGCGTTTCGAGTCGAAAGCTTGGAAGTTTCTATAGGTAACTATATTAACTCTGACACTAACCCAAACTTTAGTGAGATTGTGGTTCCCGCTATGGGCATTGGTTATCAAAACGGGCCATTCATTAAAGTTCCAAAACAAGAGATAGAAAAGGGTGTCCTTGGCAAAATGAATTTCAAGCTAAAGTATGGAAGGGAAGGCAGTTTGAAATATGAAATAAAAAAATCTCAACTGTGTGAGATTTATTTTGGAACTAATGGGGAAATTAAGTATGCATTTTATGACTCAGGTGGAAATTGAACATACCCATGGGTAAGCACCTAATCCTAGAAAAAGTTTGCTACGTATGCCAAAGGGTCAATAGCCAGCGGTGGTCATTCAGGCAGAGTGAACCAGTACAGGTCAGTCAATCTTTTGCTGCCACACCTGAAGGGCTTAAGAGCGGTTGACTCCGAAATCTGCACCATACTTGTCAATCCATTCCCTGGCAGCATCTTCAGGCGAAATGACTTTTCCCTCAGCCGCCAACCGCTTTCGATACTTCTCAATCTGAATAGTCTGCTCCACCATAAGCATCCGGGATGCAGAGCTTTCATCCAGAAACCGGATACCGATCTCATATTGATCAGTCAGGGTTTGATGCCAGCAAACAACTCCAGCCCCTTCAAAGGGTGGATGAACATGCGGTATACGCACCTTGAGGCGAGTTCCCTCTTTATAAAACACACACGTCCGGACGGCAAGGCCGCCACCACCGATATCACGCATCGACGCATTTTCGTGACCCTCGAGATATTCCGGAGATATCTGAATGGGGACATCAACAGGGTGTCTGATAAACTTCCTGCGATCCGTTATCTGAGCAGCCATTTTTCTGATATTATCCAGGAACTGCATACGACCTGCGCCTCCTTAATAAGGGCTGTCTAAGCGGGATTGTGCACAAGCGCCCGTCGGGAGCGCCGCCAGTGTCGATTATAAGAGATCTCTCGCCAGGAGGAAACCATGAACAATATGGATTGTTGTCTGTTGGTCAGGTGAATATCCACTTTTGGCGATGGATTCGGGATAGTGGATGCAACGCGTTACGGATGATGTGTTGTGGCTCCGGAACTACAGTGCTCCTGAGCATCTGCACTACCGGACCGAATTCAGGTAAGTGGTGATTTTCCGCTCCGTATCCATGGGATTTTGTACAATAGCATGGATCAGAGTGAACAGCGGGCAGGAAGATGCGTCAAACAAACCGTATTTCTCCACCATTGCCAGCGTATGAATGCCTTCACCGCTGATATCTTCGCTCTCTCCCCGGGCAAGCCTGATGCCCAGCTCATGGTGATGGGAGCCCTTGCTGGTAGCGGTCGTAATCAGATCACCCAGCCCCGCAAGACGCAACGGAGTAGCCGACTTGCCACCCATTTTCTCCATGATTGAGCTCAGCTCCTCCATGGCGGTGACGGTAAGGAAACCGCGCACATTGTCACCAAGCCCCAGCTCATCCGCCACTCCGAAGGCGATGGCATAGACATTTTTCAGGATCACCGACCAGGAGATGCCGGTAATGTCATCACTCTCCCGAATACCCAGTGCAGAGCCCTTAAAGAGTGCTTTTATTTCATCATAGATCGAACCATCCGAGCATCCCAGCTCGGCAAAGCCGTAGCGGCCGGCACGGATCTCCTCGGAGATCATCGGCCCGTAGAGCAGGCAGTAGCGCTGGCCGCTATGCAGTGTCTGCTGACAGATCCGGGCGGGGGTACGCCCAAGATCGTCCAGCCCTTTGGCGATACTGAGGCAGATCGCATGCTTCTGAAGATGGGGAGCGAGCCTTTTCAGCATGGCTTCAAGCGGCTGGGCAGGAATACAGAAGAGGATAACGTCGGCGGATGCGGCCTGCTGTTCGACATCGACAGCTGCCAGCCCCTCTATCGGTCGGGAATCGTAGATGGAGAGGTGATGCCTCTCGTTTAGAAGAAGCTGCATCGCATGCCCCATCTCACCATAGCCTGTGATCAGCACGTTCTTCTTCACCATCTGTTCAGCCCCTGCTTCAACCGGGCAAACCGTCCATTCGGGAGTTAATCAACATCTCCGATACCATCTTCGGCATCTTCAATCAGGCATCTGATCTCTTCGATGGCCTCCACATTTTCTGCTTCAACCAGCCCGATAATGAAGTTCTCAACCGTGCGGGGAAGCAGGTTGGGCTCATCCACAGAGCCGCGCGAGTAGATGATGAAGCCATTAAGGAATGCCTCGAACTGTTCGTCATTCAGTTTCTCATAGTTCCTGTTTTGCGATCCGGCCATAAACGCCTTGATCCGGCTGCTGCTGCAGTTCAGGCCTCCAAGCTCGAAACACTCCTTGATCTCAAAATGCTTCAGATTATTGGCAATGGCTATTTTTTTCAGGATATTGTTATGGGTCATGCCCGAAGCGTAGACCGTTTGTTCAGACAGTCCAGACCCGTCAATACCGGTCCAGTTCGTTTTTCGCATTTTGAACCCGATTGATGGAGATGCGGCATCTGAGCATCCCGGCAAGAACAGATATGGCCACGGCAGCAAGCATATGTTTGATGGTGTGCCCGCTGACCCACTGCTGCAGCTCGAAGATTTCCCGGTCAAAAAACTCTGCAACCTTGGCAAGGGCGTAGATGGCAATGATCCATCCGAAGCGGTTGGCGCGGCTGTAGCGCGGGCGCAAAAAGAAGATCATGTAGAGAATCAGGATAGCCGGGAAAAACTGCACCAGCAGGTAGAGCCGCAGGTCGCCGGCGCCAGCCAGTTCGGTCTGGTGCCAGTGATAAACGCTGAAGATGCCCAGCAGGGTCAGAAACGGAAGCAGTATGAGCCCTGCCCGCTGGCTGATTCGCTCACTGATAACGATGGAGAGGAGGGAGGCGAACATCAGCGTCATTGGCAGGCGATCCCAGACCAGAGAGGCGTTATCGGGAGCAAGATGGTAGTAACCTGACCCGAAACAGGTAAGTAGCGAAGCGGCGAAGAACTGGGTGTAGGCGATGCTCTCCTGTCTGGCCTCAAACAGCGCCCTCTGCCTGCCGTTGCGAGGGTCAAAGAGCAGTTTCAGCCCGTAGAGTCCGGCAGCCAGAAACAGCGTACCGGATACAACGTCCAAAAAGTTGGGAATGCCGATAAGCGTGCGCCTGTCGGCAAACTGATGATATGCAAGCGGTTGCGGGATAGCCGGTACGAAAAAGAGTACCACGGCGCATAAAAGGGTCAGCCCCAGCATGATGCGAGTATGCAGTCTCAGATTCTCCCGGGTGTTCATAAAACAGATTATGCCACAGTTTGACAGCGGTATTAAGTGATTCGACCTGCAGACTGTACAATTTCCTCATGGTTTCTTAATGCGGACAGGTGCACTCTTCGCAGTTCGACCATATCCGAAGGTGTAATCATGACAGAAAAAAACAATGCTCAGACGACATTCAGTGAGCTGAATCTTATCCCGGAAGTTCTCAGGGTGCTCAATGAAGTGGGTTATGAGACACCAACTCCGATTCAGGCCCGGATTATCCCCTTTATGATGGATGGCCGCGATGTGCTGGGGCAGGCACAGACAGGTACAGGCAAGACCGCTGCCTTTGCGCTGCCGATTCTCTCCCGTATTGATCTGAGCCAGCATGAGCCACAGGTGCTTGTACTTGCACCCACGCGCGAACTGGCGATCCAGGTAGCGGAAGCATTCCAGAAATATGCGCACCATCTGAAAGGCTTCCATGTACTGCCGATCTATGGCGGCCAGGATTACGGCATTCAGCTGCGCCAGTTGACTCGTGGCACGCATGTGGTGGTCGGCACACCGGGCCGTGTCATGGATCATATGCGCCGCGGCACGCTGAAACTGGACGGTCTTAAAACACTGGTCCTTGATGAAGCCGATGAGATGCTGCGTATGGGCTTTATTGATGATGTGAAGTGGGTTCTTGAGCAGACACCTCCAACGCGGCAGATCGCACTCTTCTCGGCAACCATGCCGTCGGTGATTCGAAAAATCGCAGAGAAGCACCTGAACAGTCCGGAACAGATTGCAATCGAAGGAAAAACCACCACAGCCCTGACTATTCGACAGCGTTACTGGACAGTCAGTGGCCGCAACAAGATGGATGTGCTTACCCGCATTCTCGAAGCAGAGCCTTTTGACGGTATGATTATTTTTGTACGCACCAAAACAGCAACGGTGGAGGTGGCCGAGAAGCTTGAGGCGCGCGGTTATGCTGCTGCAGCCCTGAATGGCGATATCGCGCAGAAACAGCGAGAGCAGGTCATCAACCGTCTGAAAAAAGGTCATCTTGATATTGTTGTTGCCACCGATGTGGCCGCACGCGGCCTGGATGTGGAACGCATCAGCCATGTGATTAACTATGATGTCCCGCATGATACCGAGTCCTATGTTCACCGTATCGGCAGAACAGGCCGTGCGGGACGTAGCGGCGAGGCCATCCTGTTTGTTGCACCGCGTGAGCAGCGCATGCTCAGTGCAATCGAGCGGGCGACAAGGCAGAAGATCGAGAAGCTGGAAATGCCGACGACTGAAGACATTAACGACAAGCGTATTGCGGATTTCAAGCAGCGCATCACGGATACGCTGGCCGAAGAGAATATGGAGATGTTCTCGCAGATCGTTGAGCAGTATACGCAGGAGCATGATGTGCCTGCCATCGAGGTTGCGGCAGCGCTGGCACACATGGTGCAGGGCGACAGGCCGCTGCTGGTAAAGCATGCACCGCAGATCGTTTCACAAAGGGAGGAGCGCGCGTCAGACCGTGGATCCGGGCGTGAGCCCAGACGTGAACCGGGACGTGAGCGTCCGGCACGCAGAGAAGAGCGCACCCCTCGCAGTGAAGGCAGCGAGCCGCCAAAACGCGTTCGCGCACCGATGATGGATGAAAGTCATTTACCGAAGCCGGACCGGGGTATGGAGCGCTATCGTCTGGAAGTGGGTGATGTGCATGGCGTGAAGGCGGGCAATATTGTCGGCGCCATCGCCAATGAGATTGGCATCGAAGGCGAGTTTATCAGCCGGGTAAACGTTCAGGAAAACTACACTACCGTGGATCTTCCCGAAGGCATGCCGAAAGGGATTTTCAATACATTGAAGAAGATTCGCGTTGCAGGCCAGGAGCTCAATGCTTCAAAAATGGAAGATGCGGGTTTCTCAGAAGGCGGCTTTTCAGGTGGAAGAGGCAGACCACGCAAGCCAATGGGCCGCTCAGGCAGCAGGCCTGGAGGCAGTGCTGGTGGCAGGCCGGGCGGCAGACCGGAACGCAAACCTCGTGATGCAGCCGGGCGGAGTTCAAGAGGCCGGCCGGGACAGGATAAAAAACGCCCCCGCAAGTAACGGGACAAAGGGTCGTTTGAGCTTAAAGGCATCGCATCCATATGCGGTGCCTTTTGCTTTTTGATGGCCTGTAGCCATTCATCTTTCAGGGAGGGTTAAGAAATGCGGAGCTGCCGGTGACCGATTTCGGCAAAGCACTTTCAGAAACAGGCGGTGGTCGGTGGCTGCTGAACGGAACAGTGCAGAACTTTATCGATTTTTATGCAGATGCCGGGATTGTCGCCCATAGCCTGAAAGGGCCGGGGCCAATTTTACAGCGCAAGAGCTGGAAAGTTCAGCAGCCCTGCTGCCTCTCACAGGACTATTTTGATCTTCTGCGCGAAGCGCAGCTTCTCTGCGCTCTGCTTCCGGCAGATCCCCGCCGCCCTCTCTGGGCATGGACCGGGGTCTCTTTTCCGTGGGCAGGCACAAGGTGTTCCGGGCCATTGCCGATCAGGTCGGCACGGCCCATGATGTTCAACGCATCACGAAGCAGAGGCCAGTTTTCGGGATCATGATAGCGAAGGAATGCCTTATGCAGATCACGCTGTTTTTTGCGTCTGGGCGTAAACACCGGCCCGGATCGCGCACTGGTTTCCCGTCGGATTTTTCCCAGCGGATTACGCTCCGAATGGTACATGGCCGTGGCCGTGGCCATCGGTGACGGGAGAAACGCCTGCACCTGATCCGGCTTGAAGTGGTTGGCCTTCAGCCAGAGGGCAAGATTGAGCATGTCCTCGTCTGTAGTGCCGGGGTGTGCGGCAATAAAGTAGGGAATCAGATACTGTTTCTTGCCCGCTTTTTTCGAAAATTTGTCGAACAGCTTCCTGAAGGCATCAAAATTGCTGATCCCCGGTTTCATCATTTTCGAAAGCGGCCCCTCTTCGGTGTGTTCCGGGGCGATTTTCAGGTAACCGCCAACATGGTGGGTGACCAGCTCCTCGATATATTCGGGCGACTCTACCGCCAGGTCATAACGAAGCCCCGAGGCAATCAGGATCTTTTTAATGCCTTTGAGATTGCGTGCACGGCGATAGAGATGAATCAGCGGTGTATGATCGGTTCTGAGGTTCCTGCAGATGCCCGGATAGACGCAGGAGGGTAAGCGGCACACCGATTCGATGGCCTTTGATTTGCAGGCCAACCGGTACATGTTGGCTGTCGGTCCACCCAGATCGGAGATGGTGCCGGTAAATCCGGGCGTTTTGTCCCGGATATTTTCCACTTCGCGGATAATCGAATTTTCTGAACGGCTCTGAATAATGCGCCCTTCATGTTCGGTGATGGAGCAGAAGGTGCAGCCACCGAAACAGCCGCGCATGATATTCACGGAATTTTTGATCATCTCATAGGCGGGAATGGTGGCATCCCCGTAAGATGAATGGGGTCGGCGCGAGTAGGAGAGATCAAACACCGCATCGATTTCACTGGTCTCCAGTGGCACAGGTGGCGGATTGAGCCAGACATCGCGATTACCATGGCGCTGGACTAAAGCCCTTGCGTTACCGGCATTGGTTTCCAGATGCATCAGCCGTGATGCGTGGGCGTAGAGTACGGCATCCTCTTTCACAGCTTCAAATGAAGGCAGCCGGATCACGGTTGTCCAGCGCTCGTTACGGCGTGATACAAAGCTGACGGGCTGAACATCTGCCGCGCCGGTTACTGCATCAGGGCTCTTCGAAGCAGCGCACGCTGAATCCGTTTTCAAGGCGTAGGGATCAGCGTGGACGATCACCTCGCCGGGCGTATCAACCTCGGTTGAATCAAGTTCGGTCCAACCCGCCGGAATCTCATTACGCATAAATGCCGTACCGCGGATCTCCGTCATGGCTTTGATCGATTCCCCGGCCGCCAGACGTTGTGCAATCTCCAGAATCTGGCGCTCGGCATTGCCGAACACCAGCATATCCGCCTTGGAATCCGGCAATACGGAACGTTTGACCGTGTCCGACCAGTAGTCGTAGTGGGCGATTCTTCGCAGGCTTGCTTCAATACTGCCAATGATGACCGGCACACCTTTAAAGGCTTCGCGGCAGCGTTGAGCATAGACGGTGACGGCATGATCAGGGCGTTTGCCCGCTTCGCCATTCGGGGTGTAGGCATCATTGGAACGAATACGGCGCTCGGATGTATAGTGGTTAACCATCGAATCCATGTTGCCGGCGGTTACGCCAAAAAAGAGGTTTGGCTTGCCCAGTGCCCGGAATGGTTCGGCTGATTTCCAGTCCGGCTGGCTGATGATACCGACTCTGAACCCCTGAGCTTCCAGGGTCCGCCCGATAACAGCCATGCCGAAGCTCGGATGATCGATATAGGCATCACCGGTGACGATGATGATGTCGCAACTCTCCCAGCCCAGCCTCTCCATCTCCGCCCGGCTCATCGGCAGTTCAGGCACCGCGCCAGAGCTCCCGCCCCGATATTTTGGAGCTGAAAAAAGCGGCGTTGCTTCAGGTATCACTGCCCCTGTGGCGGTCGTCTGCATCTACGGGAGTCTAACAGCTTTAATGCGTGGATGTTGCTATTAGATTTTTTTGAGGTTGCCGGGATTGTATTTAGACTTAGCCTGTGTGGCATGTCTGATGCCTGTCGTATCAAAGTGAGCGTATTGCCTGAGTATCTGCCGGAGCAATCCGAGCCGGATACAGGGCAGTATCTGTTTGCCTATCACATTACCATCACCAATACCGGCACTATGGCTGCACAGCTGATCAGCAGACGCTGGCTTATCACAGATGCCAATGAACAGGTGGAAGAGGTAACAGGAGAGGGTGTTGTGGGTAACCAGCCGTGGATATCACCGGGGAATTCGTTTGAGTACAGCAGCTTTTGCATTCTCGATACGCCGGTCGGTACGATGCAGGGCAGTTATCAGATGGTTGCAGAGGATGGAACGACATTTGAGGCGGATATTCATGAGTTCATGCTCGCTGTCCCGGGTGTCCTGAACTAACCCATCCCGGCCTCGATATACCTGTTGGTGAAGAAGTGGTCCATTTCCCGGTATTCGCTTCGGGCGGAAACAACTAATTATGCTATTAATAGGCTATGACCGGTTTAACTGAAGCGTTTATTCTCATCGGTGGAATCCTCATTGCCAGTCTTGGTATCGATTATCTCGGCAGAAGAACCAGACTCCCCCGCGTCACCCTGCTGCTTCTTTTCGGGTTTGCTGTAGGCCCTTCAGGTCTCGACCTTTTCACACTTACCCATGGACAGTGGTTTCCCCTGTTCACCGACATTGCCCTTCTGATGGTTGGATTCCTGCTTGGCGGACAATTGACCAGACAAAACCTGCACAGTTACGGTAAACGGGTGCTCACCATCTCACTGGTGGAGTCATCATCTACAGCCATTCTTGTTCTTATCGGGCTGTTGCTTCTCGGAGTGTCACCCGAGATATCCATGTTGCTGGCCGGCATAGCGACAGCAACCGCCCCTGCCGCAACCCTGGATGTGATCACCGAAATGAAGGCGAAAGGTGCGCTGACCCGAACAATCCTCGGCGTTGTTGCCATCGATGACATCTGGGGGCTGATTGTTTTCAGCCTGGTGCTTACCGCTGCGGGTTTCTACGCAGGCAACGGGGGTGGCATCCAGCCACTGCTGGCCGGTGCATGGGAGATCGGCGGCGCCATTCTCATTGGTATACTGCTCGGCATCCCGGCAGCATATTTGACCGGCCGCATTCAATCCGGAGAGCCGACACTGGTTGAGGCAATCGGTATCATCCTGCTCAGTGGCGGCATCTCGCTTGCGCTTGATCTCTCGCTGCTTCTGACAGTCATGGCCATGGGGGCAACCATTGCCAATCTCGCCAGACACCATAAACGGCCATTCCATGAAATTGAGCATGTCGAATGGCCCTTTATGATTCTCTTTTTTGTACTGGCCGGTGCATCGCTGCATCTCGAAACCCTGCCCGGGATCGGAGCACTCGGCATGGCCTATATTGTACTGCGCAGCACGGGAAAGTTTTGCGGCGCATGGCTTGGTGCGACGATCAGTCATGCGCCTGAACAGATCCGGCGCTGGACAGGCATGGCACTGATGCCACAGGCCGGTGTTGCACTCGGTATGGCACTGATCGCCAGCCAGCGCTTTCCTGAGTCCGGAGCTGTTGTATTAAGTGTTGTCATCGGAGCCGTTGTGATCTTTGAACTTTTCGGTCCGATTCTGACCCGTCAGGCGCTGATCCGGGCAGGAGAGATGACAGGTCACTCTCAAACCGGCTCCGAATAACAGGAGAAGCCCCGGTCTATCCGGAACCCTGCCGGTTTCAGACAGGAGTGGGACTTTACCCGGCGGCTTTTCAGGCCTGCGGCTTCTCCGGCGTAACCAGTGCGATATTGATCACCCCCCTGACCGGGTCGGTGGATGTGATTTCAATATCAAGCTCATCACCGAGATTGATCATATAGCCGCCACGCCTGGCAACCAGCCGGTGGTTTTTCTCATCAAGAACAAACATGGAACCCAGCTCATCAACCGCGATTGATGCCTCTGCGAGGGAAGATTCAATCTCGACAAACACGCGGCGCCTGGTAATGCCGGAGACAATTGCCTTGAATGTTTTACCCACATCCCTGACGTGATAAAGCGCCCCCAGCATCGCCTCCACATCCCACTCCGAGCGCACCTGTTTGCGCTCCTGAATCGATACATGCTCACCCACTGCGGCCAGCGTATTGGCAGGCTGTACTCTGTTCGGATCCTCTTTTCTGATCAGTGCCTTGAGCCTGCGATGCACGGTAAGGTCGGCATAGCGGCGAATCGGACTGGTAAAGTGGCAATAGCTCTCATAGGCCAGGCCAAAATGCCCCTCATTGTTGGGCGAATATTTCGCCTGCTGCATGGAGCGCAGAATCAGGCGATGAAGCACATGTCCGTAAGGCTTCTCTTCACAGTTGTGCAGTATCTTCTGAATATCGAGGGGCCTTACACCGCTGGTGTGATGCTGTTTGATGGTTGCTCCGAAAGGGGCAAGAAAATCGTTTACCTTGTCAATGGCTTCGCGCTCCGGCTTCGGATGAACACGGTAGAGCAGTGGAGAATTATGTGCCTCGAAATAGTGTGCAACGGCCACATTGGCCGAGAGCATCAACTCTTCAATCAATCTGTGAGCAATGTTGCGTTCGCTGACCTCAAGCGATGAAATTTCATCGTTGATCACCACAGGCCGGACTTCCGGAAGATCAAGACCGAGCGCACCGCGCGTCTCCCTGTTTTTCTCCTGCAGCTGCAACAGCCGCGATGCATCGGAGAGCATCTGCTGAATTTCCGGCTGTTGAATCGGGCAATCTTTGGCTCCGGCATCACCATGCTCAAGCCATGCCGCCACCTGCGTATAGGTCAACCGGGCACGCGAATGAATCACCGCATCATAAACCTGGGCAGCACGTCCGCGTCCGTAACAGTCAAAGCGCATGCGCACCGCCATGGTCAGCCGGTCAACATTGGGCCGCAGTGAACAGAGGCCATTGGAGAGTGCTTCAGGCAGCATTGGAATTACACGATCAGGGAAGTAGAAGGAGGTAGAGCGCTCGAACGCCTCTTTGTCGAGTGCTGTGTTCGGACGTACATAGTGGGCCACGTCGGCAATCGCTACCCACACCTCAAAACCATCACCGCGCGGCATCACGCAGACAGCATCATCGAAATCTTTGGCATCTTCGCCATCAATGGTCACAAACGAGAGATGGCGCAGATCCTTGCGCGTGGCGGCCTCAGCCTGGGACACGCTTTGCGGCATCGAGTTGGCCGCTTCCATCACCGCATCAGGGAACTCACCGGGAAGCTGCTGCTCGGCAATAATCAGATCAATCAGGCCGGATGGTTTGAGCAGACCACTCAGACCCTGTAGCACCCGACCACGCAGTGGTGTTGTACCACGCTGAATCTCAACCTGAACCCAGTCGCCGTCATGTGCGCCTCTGGCATCTTTGGCGGCAACCAGAATACTTTGCGGAACCTTTCTGGAGCGCGGCTCCACCATGCCCACGCCACCACGAATCAGAAACTGGCCGATAATGATGTTGTAACCCTCTTCAACGATACGTACGAGTTCGGCCGACTCACGACCACGGTAGTTCACCGCACGAACCTCGACCGTGTCACCATGCATCAGCCCTTTCATCTCATTCTGCGGCAGAAAGAGATCCTCCTTCCGGCCGGGCACGGCAACAAAGCCATAGCCGTCAGGATGTGCGGAAAGCTTGCCTGTCCATGTGCGCCCGCCGGCTCTGTCTCCGGGAGTTGCTCCGGAACCACGGGCGTGCCTGTGACTTCCGCTATGCCGCTTCCCTGATTCCTCTTTATGCCTGCCTTTGGACAGGGTCAGATACTTTCCGCGCTGTGACAGCTCTCCGCTGGCCAGCATGGATGTAACCATTCGCTTGAATGAGCGGCGCTGATCCGGAGCCTTGATGTCGAGCACGAATTCAACCTCGCGCATCGAACCGCTGCTTTTTGGCATGGATTCCAGTGCCCGGACAATCCGGGCATGATCAATGCTTCCTTCAACACTGCTGCTGACGTTTTCTGGTCGTCCGGTATTTTTATGGCCGCCGGATTTCCGGTCAGCTCTTTGGTCAGATTGCTTCCCGGGCTTTCCTTTAGCATCCGACCATGTGAATTTTTTCATATTCTTCCTTGACACCTAAGTGCTCCATTCTACTATTGCGCGCCCTTACAGAGCATGGTTGCATGTAAGGGATACTCTGAACCAGGACAGAGTGTAGGGCAGCCTGCGGACAGACTACCACAATCCGGCAGGATAGCCGGATTGGACGGTAAAGCCGACCAAAGGTTAAGGGGCATGGAAGCCCCGCATCAGAATCATACACATTTGTGTCTGATTTTCATGCCATACATCCGCGTATGGCCCTGAAGTGTAAGACTGCGGGATTGCTCTCCGTAATCCTGTATGAACAAAGCTGAAACCGCCTGTCAGCTTTGTCCTGTGTGAAAATGCCGAGGTGGCGGAATTGGTAGACGCGCTGGCTTCAGGTGCCAGTGTCTTCACAGACGTGCTGGTTCGACTCCAGTCCTCGGTACCACATTTAAGGGCCCGGCATCCTGCCGGGCCTTTTTACATTAAGCCAGACTTCATCCCTGTCATGCTATAATCAGCACACCCCCACGGCTGATCCGCATAATTATGATGTATACGTAATGAGCGTTATACAACAACAGGTTATTTCACATTCAGTTCCATTGGACATGAATGCTGCCTGTTTTTTCGTTATTCCGGCGGAAGCCGGACAAAAAGGCAGGATAACCGAATTCATGGTGCACATCCGTGTGCACCACCATTGCAGGGCGGAAGCCCGTGCAATTGTGCTCTCCTGCGCAATTGTGGACGGTTATTGTTCAGAATGGGCCGCCCGAAGGGTGAGGGGCATGGATGACCCTTGGAAATCCCCGACGGGGGAGCCCCGAATCACAATCCGGCAGGACAGCCGGGTTGGACGGACTTCAGGCCGCCCGAAGGGTGAAGGCCACGGATGCCTCGAATCACAATCCGGCAGGACAGCCGGATTGGACGGACTTCAGGCCGCCCGAAGGGTGAAGGCCACGGATGCCTCGAATCACA
>JAVVEJ010000001.1:0-145549 GCA_032251395.1 Mariprofundaceae bacterium | reverse complement strand
CTCCCGTAGGAGTCTGGACCGTGTCTCAGTTCCAGTGTGACTGATCATCCTCTCAAACCAGTTACTGATCATCGCCTTGGTAAGCCATTACCTTACCAACTAGCTAATCAGGCGCGGGCCCATCTATCAGCGCGAGGTCCGAAGATCCCCCGCTTTCCTCCGTAGAGATTATGCGGTATTAGCTTGGATTTCTCCAAGTTGTCCCCCACTAATAGGCAGATACCCACGTGTTACTCACCCGTGCGCCACTCGTCAGCGGACCGAAGTCCCTGTTACCGTTCGACTTGCATGTGTTAAGCACGCCGCCAGCGTTCGTTCTGAGCCAGGATCAAACTCTCCAAAGAAAGTTTTTAATTTAATAAATGATCCCAACTTGATCACATAGATCAACTCAAATTGTATAAACGTTTGCGTTCATTGCTGAACTGTTTACGCAATCGAAGCCGATCCGATCAAAGATGGAAGAGACTCAATGCGTCCACAGTTCAAATAAAAACTACTAATTGTAAAGAGCAATTCCGCGGCCGTTCTGCCTGTGTTCAAACAGGCTCAACCCGGCTGCGGGCGGCGAACTATAAGCCCGCCATCGAAGGTGTCAACCTTCCATTTTTCGCTTCCTTTCGATGTCCGTTTCCGGGCGTCTTCAGGTCACGAAGGGCGGCGAACATTATCGCCGGATTCCGGTGCGTCAACACCTAATTCAAACATCCCCTTCACAATCTGTTTTCAATGCCTTTGGGCACAGCTTCCTCTTGCGAAGGGCGGCGAACATTATCGCCGGATTCCGGTGCGTCAACAGCTTTTGTATTAAGCGTTATTAAGCTTCGACCGAAAGGTTTGTAGCAGCCGCCTGATCCGGCATGGTATCCGGACTGCAGATGATCAGCCGGAGCTTACGGGAGGACTTGACACACCCGTCCCTGACCCGGCCGGTCAGCCTGGCTCACCGGCCCTGCCTTCCGGGCCCGGCATACCCATCTGCCGCATCCGTTGCAGAAATGTGTCCGCCGCACTGCTATAGGTACGTTTGCCCGTATAGACATCGGCCACCGCCTCGGTAAGCCGGGGGCCATAGTGCTTCATCAGCCATTCGCGCAGATAGCGTGAAGAGTAGAACAGCGTTGCCAGTTTTCTGCCTGCCGCCAGCTCCGGCAGAATCGAATGCTCCAGTCGATCCTGATACAGGTTTTGGCTTGCCACTGCATCGAGGCCGCTCTCAATCAGGGCGTCTGCCGCCAGCTGGCCGCTCTGCAGCGAAAAGGATATCCCTTCAGCGCTGACCGGGTCGGCAAATCCGGCCGCATCACCAACCAGAAAAACCCTGTTGCGTACAAAGCCGCCCGCTCTCGGCACAACGGGTATCACATAACCATATATATCCACATCAGCCGGCAGCCTGATACCAAGCAAATCCGTATATTCGTGCAGAAGCGCTTTCAGATTCAGCTTTTTTTTTCGCCCGAACCCCCCCAGGCCGATGTTGAGGTGATCGCGCTTGGGAAACACCCAGCCATAACCGTTGGCCGGAATATCGAAATCAAAGTGTGCCCTGTTCGCAAATCGATCCATGATGGTATCACTGACAGTCAGTTCACACTCAATGGCCGGCGCAAGCCTTGCAGACTCCTGCCAGCCGGCCAGTCTGGCCATGGTACTGCTGGCACCATCAGCAGCAATCACATGCCCGGCCCTTATCGCTCCTGCCTCCGAGCGCACTGTTACGAAGTCGTGCTCAAAATCCGCCGAGACAACACAAAAAGAGTCGTACATGTCAGCCCCGGCCTGAACAGCCTGTTCACAGAGAAACTGATCAAGCCTGGCGCGCATCACCATCGATATCACCGGCACATCGCGCACCGCCTCGAAATAGCTGCCGCTTTTCAACAGACAGAGCGAAGCGGTAAAGCATTCGGACTCAACCACGGGCGTGATATCCACATCGAACATACTGCGGGCACGGAACACGACACCGCCTGCGCAGACCTTGCGGCGCGGCAGGCTCTCCTTCTCGATCAGGGCAACCTTCAGACCGGCCCTGGCCAGACGATATGCGGCCGAGGCCCCGGCCGGACCACCGCCAACCACGGCGACATCGTACTGTTTCATTATCGAACGGTCAGATTAAGAAACTTGCGTTTTCCAAGCTTGATCAGATAAGGCCCGCCGGGTTTAAGCTGATAATCCCTGTCGCTGATTTTTTCACCATTTATGGAGAGCGCGTTCTGGCTGATCATACGTATCGCCTCACCGTTAGATGCGGTCAGGCCGGTTTCAGCCAGTGCCCGGACAATCCACAGTGAACCATCTCCTGCCGGAAGTGTTGCCTCAGGCACATCATCAGGCACTTCGTTTCTGGCAAACTGGGATTCAAAACCTTCACGCGCCTCCCTGCCTCTGCCGGCACCATGGAAACGGTCGACAATCATCATCCCGAGCCTTTTCTTGGCCTCCATCGGGTGCATCGCTCTGGCCTCATCCAGATTTGCATCGGTCAGCAGTTCATAATATCTGAGCATCAGTTCATCTGAAATGCTCATCAGCTTGCCAAACTGCTCTTTGGCAGACTCAGCCACACCGACATAGTTATCCAGCGATTTGGACATCTTGTTAATGCCATCCAGCCCCTCCAGCAGCGGCATGGTGAGAACCACCTGCGGCGGCTTGCCGTAGGCCTGCTGCAACTGTCGGCCCATCAACAGGTTGAACTTCTGGTCGTTGCCGCCCAGTTCCACATCGGCATCGAGCGCCACCGAATCGTAGCCCTGCACCAGCGGATAAAGAAACTCATGAATGGCTATCGACTGCCCGCTCTTGTAACGCTTTTCGAAATCATCACGTTCAAGCATGCGGGCTACGGTCGCCTTGCCCGCAATGCGAATCAGGTCAGCTGCCGTGAGGTTGCCCAGCCACTCAGAGTTGAAGCGCACCTCGGTCTGCCCGGGATCGAGCATCCTGAACACCTGCTCTTTATAGGTTTCGGCATTGAGCAGCACCTCATCATGAGTCAGGGGCGGGCGGGTCTCACTTTTGCCGGTCGGATCACCGATTGTGCCGGTAAAGTCGCCGATCAGGAACACCACCTGATGGCCGCAGTGCTGGAACTGCCGCAGCTTCTCAAGCAATACGGTATGGCCCAGATGCAGATCCGGTGCGGTCGGATCAAACCCGGCTTTCACACGCAGGGGTCGCCCCTCCTCCTTCGCCTGTTTCAGCTTCGCCTCCAGGCTGCCGGCGGGAAGTATCTCCAGCGTGCCACGGGAGAGCAGCTCCATCTGTTCCTGAATTTTCATAATGACCCCGATGCAAATGATTGAAACCGGATACTATCCGGACAGGGTATGACGTTCCACCCATAAGCGGCTATGCTGTGCCAATGGAGCAACCGATCTATCTCATGGGCATCATGTCCGGCACCTCTGCAGACGGTATTGATGTCGCCATTATCGAGCATTCTGAAGAGAGACCAAAACTGATCCACTTCTCTGAGTATCCGATGCCGCAGAAGCTTCGCGAACCCATTCTCCGGCTTGCTGAACCCGGTATAGATGAGATCGACGCCCTGGGCGCGCTGGACCGGGCCCTGGGAAAGGCCTTTGCAGACAGTGCCAATAAGAGCATTGAGGCGTCCGGAATTTCATCAGACAGTATCATCGCCATCGGCTCACACGGGCAGACCATTCGCCACCGGCCAAAAGGAGTGGACGGGTCAGACCCCTTCTCTCTGCAGATCGGTTGCGCAGCAACCATTGCTGAGATGACCGGCATCACCACTGTCTCCGATTTCAGGCGCCGGGATATCGCTGCCGGTGGTGAGGGGGCTCCTCTCGTGCCATTTGTGCACCGTGAACTCTATGGCAACGCTCACAAACCGGTCGCGATTCTCAATATCGGAGGTATTGCTAATATCACCTATATATATAATAGAGATATTCTCGGCTTTGATACCGGCCCCGGCAACATGATCATGGATGCTGTCATGCTGTCGCTCACCGATGGGCGCAATGCATATGATGAGAACGGAGAGCTTGCTGCCACCGGCAACCTGGATGAAGCGCTTCTGACAGAACTGCTCAATCACCCCTATCTTAAACGCAGACCGCCGAAATCCACCGGCCGCGAAACGTTTGGCAGTGAGATGGTGGATATAATCCTGACGTGGCCGGAGATGACAGATGCGGACCGCATGGCGACAGCAACAGAGTTCACGGCCCTGGCCATTAAAGAGAGCTGTCACTTTCTTCCTGAAACACCTGCTGACTGGTATCTCTGTGGTGGCGGCGCTCTCAACGGTCATCTTGCCAGACGACTTGCCGAACTGCTGGCCCCGGCCAGTGTGAACACTACCCATGCTATCGATATTCCTCCCGAAGCAATGGAGGCTGTCTGTTTTGCACTGCTGGCCAGAAACACGCTGGCAGGAGAGAGCAATACAGTTCCCGCCGTCACCGGAGCCACGCATGCGGTTGCATGTGGTGCGATTACCCCCGGTCACAACTGGCCCACGGTTATTCAGCAGATAGAGCAATGGATCCGTTCACCCACGGTCTGAGCGGCGCTATTCTGGCGCGCAGCTTTCCGAAAACGCCCATCCCGCATCGTTATGTCTGGCTACTGGCCGCCGTCGCCATGCTTCCCGACATCGACTATCTGCTGAAATATATCTCTGATCTCACCTATCTTCGCTACCATCGCGGTATCACCCACTCGTTCCTGATGTTGCCGATGTGGTCATGGCTAATCTACAGTCTGCTTCCGCTCCAGAGAGACCGGCAGCCCTATATGCCATGGCTTATCGGAGCGGCACTGGCCGCACATATCTTTCTTGATCTGGTCACCTCATTTGGCACCATGATCCTGGCACCATTGTCGGACATGCGTGCCAGCCTGGATCTGCTTTTTATTATTGACCCCATCTTCTCTGCGCTGCTTCTGCTGCCGCTTGTCATGATGCCTCTGCTTAAAAGCCATGTTCGGCTACTCGGTATCGTATCGCTGCTGCTGATGGGTATCTATCTGGTCACAACGCTCATTTTTCACGAAAAGGCTGTGGCGTTAACCCGGCAGCATCACCCGGAAGCAGAGCATGTATATGCTCTGCCACAACCCTTCTCCCCGTTCCGCTGGATGCTTATTGCCAGCCATCCGCTGAAAGAGAGTCGCAGCAGTGTCGATTTCTTTCCGGAGTTTTCAGGCAGTGCTGCTCTTTTTCCGGACAGTCTGGTTAATCAGTTTGCATATGATCATGCTGCTGCAGGTATGCGGTGGCAGGAATTTCCCGCCATGAGGGGAGTCGATGGCATCTCCCGGCTTCCCGGTGTCGCCTTCTACCGATGGTTTGCACGTTTTCCGGTACTGATCAGCCGCAGTGAACATGCCATTGAATTTGCCGATCTTCGTTTTGAAACGATGAATATGGAGAGAAAGTCCTTCAGGCTGCATATTGATCTGGGGGAGACACCACGCGCCTGGCTACTCTGGCGCGAAGAGAGGAAGATGGAACTGACAGAGAGCGAGGCTCCGTCAACCAGCTGGTGATTTGTCCGGAGACGTTCCGAATAAGCGCGCGGGCAGGCTGAACAGATTCCTGTCTATCCCCGGACAGGGTGTGAACAACAGATCAGCCCTGCAGTGGGCCGTCCAGAAAAGAGAGCTCCTCCCAGATATTGGTGGGATGCCCTTCCGCATCACGGAAACGAAGCACCTGCTGCTTCGGTACCGTACGGGTTGCCCGGCCATAGCTGTCTTCCTGAAGATCTTCCTCCCCGTCTGCAGAGAGAATAATCAGATCTTCATCCGGGACATAATCGCAAACCTCATAGCCCTGCCCGAGATAGTTTACACGCCTGCCAATCAGCTGCCGCATGGCGTGCTCGTCCTCAATCAGGCCTTGCAAAGGTGAATTACTCATTCCATGCTCCTGTTTCTAAGGCAGCTCTGAATAAGTGCGTCCTGCACTGATTCAGAACGCAAAGACAAAAGCGCGGTTTTGCCTTTGCTCACAAAATCAATCACTTACGTTGTTGATTTTGATTCGCAGCGTCCTGCCGCTCACCTGCGGCGACGTTGTCGTCCAATCCGGCTATCCTGCCGGATTGTGGCAGGCCATCCGTGGCCTACACGGATACTCTGAGTTCATTCAGTGTATCCCTGACAGTTATAGAATAGAAATTGCGGAATGATCCGTCAATGCCAGGAGAGAGACAGAGCATGGGTGAATTATGGAACTCCTTACAAAGCTGGACGCTGCTTGATATAGCGGCTACTCGCTGGCTGCTGGCTGTTGCCGTCCTGTTCATAACCATTGTAATGCAGCGGCTCGTGGTGCGCGGTTTTCACGCCTTTACCCAGCACATTGCATCACATACGGAAACAGAGCTCGATGATGTGCTGCTCGCCGCAGCTGAAAAACCTGCCAGCTGGCTGATTCTTGTCATCGGGCTGCTGGTGACCGTTCACCTCCTGAATCCTCCCGTTGAGATCTTTCCCCTGATCCCGTTTGCTGATCATGCAGGGCGCCTGACCTCAATTATTCTGGGCATCTGGTTTCTCTGGCGGGTGATCGATGGCTTTACTGCATACTTTGCAGCCCGTGCGGCCCAGACCCATTCCACGATGGATGATCAGCTGGTTCCCTTTATCTCCAAAACCCTGAAAATATTTCTTGTTTTGACCGGTGTGCTGGTTGTTGCCCAGAACATGGGCTACTCCATCACCGGCCTGGTCGCCTCCCTCGGTATCGGCGGCATTGCCGTGGCGATGGCAGCCAAAGACACCGTCTCCAACATATTCGGCTCGGTGATGATACTGGTCGATCGCCCGTTTACCATTGGCGACTGGATCAAGACCGGGGAATTTGAGGGCGTTGTTGAGGAGATCGGCTTTCGCTCCACCCGTATTCGTACGTTTGATAAAACTCTGGTCAACGTACCAAATTCACTCCTGGCCAATATGGTTATCGACAATATTGATGCCAGGCCGAAGCGCCGTGTGAAGATGCGCATCGGCATCACCTATAACACTGCACCTGCGAAGATGCAGCAGGCTATCGAAGGCATTGAAAATATTCTGAAATTTCATGTCGGTGTGGATCAGGAGTTTTCACTGGTCAAATTTGATGAATTTGAGGATTCGTCACTCTCCATCTTCCTCTACTACTTCACCAGCACCACACACTGGCAGGAGTACCTGCAGATTCGCCAGGAGGTGAATATGCAGATTATGGAACTATTGGAAAAACTGGGGCTGGAGTTTGCCTTCCCGACACGGACGGTACATCTGCAAGCTTCAGACACCGTGGAAAAAGCAAAATAAACCACAGTCCCCCAGGGGAGCCTCTCTCGCTGCGTGATTCACCTTCAGACACGAAGGCACAGAGAAGAGCCTAAAAGTGAAAAGAGACATCTGTTTCGACACGGATAAACACAGATGAGTCCTTTTCATTTCCTTCGTACCCCTGTGTCTTTGTGATAAACATCTCCTGACATTGCTTCTGTTCAGCGATAGCCTTGGCGCATGACAGCCGCTGCAAGCAAACTCCCTGAAGTTCACGCCTTTACCGATGGCGCCTGCTCCGGCAACCCCGGCCCCGGTGGATGGGGCGTACTGCTGCGTATGGGAAAACATGAGAAGGAGCTCTCCGGTGGTGAAGAGGCAACCACCAATCAGCAGATGGAGCTGCAGGCAGCCGTTGAAGCACTCAAGGCATTGAGCAGGCCTTGCAATGTCACCATTCACTCTGATTCGAAGTATGTTGTGCAGGGTATGAGCGAATGGATTCACAACTGGAAAGCAAAGGGGTGGAAAACAGCCGGAAAAAAACCGGTCTCCAATCTTGAACGATGGCAGGAACTGGATGCACTGGCTGCCAGACATCAGGTAACCTGGCAGTGGATCAAAGGCCATGCCGGACACCCGGAGAATGAACGCGCCGATGAGCTGGCCCGGCAAGGTATTCCCACCGCTTCATAAGCCAAGAGTTTCACCACAGAGACACAGAGGCACAGAGAAGAGCTTAAAAGGAAAAGAAGTGCGTATATCGGCACAGTAAACGCAGATGGGCTCTTGTCTTTTCCTTCGTGCCTGAAGGTGAATCGCGCAGCGAGAGAGGCTCCCCTGGGGGACTGTGGTTCACTTTTCTTTTACCGGCTTCACATGCCGGGTCATCTGTGATTGCATAGCGCCATGAAATTTCTGTTTGACTTCTTTCCCGTGCTGATCTTTTTCATCTCCTACAAGGTGTATGATATCTATGTGGCTACGGCTGTGCTGATTATTGCATGCCTGGTTCAGACTGTGGGATACTGGGCAATCCACAGGCGGTTTGAGAAGTCGCATGTCATTACGCTGCTGCTGGTTTCGCTCTTTGGCGGTGCAACCCTGCTGCTGCAGGATGAGATGTTTATTAAATGGAAACCAAGTGTCATTAACTGGCTCTTCGGCGTGGCCTTCATTGGCAGCCAGTTCATCGGCAAACAGCCACTCATTCAACGCATGCTCGGCTCACAGCTTGAGTTACCGCAGCACATCTGGCGCAATCTCAATAGCGCCTGGGCGCTCTTCTTTATCGCACTCGGCTCTCTGAACCTCTATGTTGTTTATCATTATGATACTGACACATGGGTAGATTTCAAAATGTTCGGCCTGCTGGGTCTGACCCTTGGCTTCATGCTACTGCAGGGCCTCTATCTGACCAGATATCTCAAGGAAATCCCGGCCAAACCTGACGCTTAGAGGCAGGATTGATATGACACTTATTGTCACAGGCGCTCTGAAACCCTTATAACACAACATCTCCTTTTGGCACCAGCCTTGCGTAACTCCGGTTATTGGCATCTCCAACCATGGAACGGAGAGCCAATGGATAGAAAATTACAACTAGGAGTAATTGCATTATGATGAATCTTATCAATAAAAAATCTGAAAAGGGCTTTACCCTGATCGAACTGATGATCGTGGTAGCCATTATCGGTATTCTGGCAGCCATTGCGATCCCGCAGTTTGCTGCATACCGTATCAAGGCGTTCAACTCGGCAGCAGCTGCTGATGCAAAGAATGGCGTGACCACCTTTGAAGCCTTTTATACCGACAACTACAAGTATCCGGCAGCCATTGCTGCAACCGGCGGCACATCTCCGGGCAAGGTTACGCTCTCTGTCTATGGTGGTGCAGCCACATCCAACTACTGGAACTACTCCAAGGGTGTCGGCGTGGGCAACAGCGCCACTGCTGCGAGCAACTACGGTATCGGCTCCAAGCATACCGGTGGTAATCTTGTTTTCCAGGCTACGGATATAACACCATCGGTTACTGAAAGATCTACTGCCGGTGTGGAAGGTACTGCATTCGTTGATGCCGACCGTCCTACTGCAGGAACTGCCCTGTAACACGGAGCAACGCTCTGTGTTGAATGCTCAGAAGAGGGTGGAGTTTATCTCTGCCCTCTTTTTTTTGATGCTAAAGTGAGGAGACGGCAAGTGGAACTGATTGATATATCCAAGGAGTACATACAAGGCGAACCTGTGCTGAGCAATGTCGAATACTCACTGGACCGAAAGCAGATATACGGATTGCTTGGCATCAACGGAGCGGGGAAAAGCACGCTGATAAAGATTATCGTCGGCCTGGTTAGGGCCAGCAGCGGAAAAGTCGAAGAGAAGGACGCATCGCTACTCAGTTTCCTGCCCGAGCACCCATATCTGCCAGTCGATATGACCGCCTTGCAGGTTGTCTCATTTGCCTGCCGCATGCGCGGTGAGCCCGATATTGAAACAGCCAGGACGCTACTGGCGGCAGTCGGCCTGAAACAGGAAGCCTGGGAAAAAAAGATTCGCACTTTTTCAAAGGGTATGTGCCAGCGGACTGCTATTGCCTATTGCCTGGCCGGCAATCCGGGCTGGATGATTCTGGATGAGCCGATGAGCGGCCTGGATGCGATGGGGCGGGCACATATACTTGAGTTGCTGAAACAGTACCACAACAGGGGGTGCGGGCTGTTCATGTGCAGCCATATCGTCACAGACATTGCACGGCTGTGTGATCATGTCTGCATCATGGCCAGGGGTAAAATCCGTGAAACCATGCCGATAAAAGAGCACTCAATGGCCGAAGCCGAGCTTATGGAGCAGAGGCTCTTATTCTGGAGTGGAAATGCTTCGCTCTGACAGTACCCGGGCAATCTTCGAGCTCTCCCGCTTCACACTTATCGAAATTATACAGAGCAGGGTATTCCGTCTGCTTGTTGGCGGCACTCTGCTGATTCCTCTCATTGCAGTGATTATTGCCAGCCTGTTTATGGCTGATATCGGCAAGGTTTATCTGGATGTGGTGCTCTCCGGCGCCCATTTTGCCTCCATGGTTTTTACGCTCTTTATCGCCGCTTCGCTGCTGGCCAAGGATATTGATCAACGTATCTGCTATATCATTCTGTCGGCACCCATGAAACGCCATCACTATATTCTGGCGCGATATGGCGGCCTTTCCATCGCTTTTGCTATTTTAGCAGCAGCATTGACCATTACCGCTTACATCGGAGGATATTTTTACATCGGCAGCCTGGCAGAGCTCTACCAGTCAGGATTTTCTGCATTGATGATACCGATGATGTTTTTTTATATTTTCTTTCAATACCTGTCACTGATAAGTGTGGCTGTCTTTTTCTTTTCCTGGGCTACAGGGACAGCTGAAATCCTGCTTTTTACCTCTTCTGTTATGCTGTTTTCATGGGCATTCCCTCCCGTATTGGCGGCACTGCAGACAGAAGAGCTTGCAAGCCAGACACCGGTTTTCCTGCGTCAGCTGATAGAGGTGATTTATCAGTTTCTTCCGCACCTCAACGGCAGCAATTTCGCTCTTTCAATTGCACACTCTCTGGAAATTAATGGCAGGGATCTGCTGCTATACACGCTGGAGCATTCGGCATACGCGGGCATCTCCCTTGTTCTGGCACTGCTTCTCTTTAAAAGAAGGGACCTGTGAACTCTTTTGCAGAACATAGCGCCCCATACCTCCTGCTGCTGATTTTTTTGGCCTGTCTGTCTGTTGCACGTACAGGCGGACTGGACAACCGCCATACGGGTACGGAGCTGTGGGAGAACCCTGCTCCCGTTCTGCTGGACACTGCTCTTGCGGGGCCGGTCAGGGGTCTGGCATCCGATTTTGATGTCCTGCACGTATTTTCGATCTACCAGGCTGCAAATCTCGAGCAGAAGAGGCAGGGCAGCACCGGGCTTTGGCCCGTCATGGCTGCCTATCTGCAGAGAGCCCAGGAGATGGACCCCCGATTTTTCGATGTCTACAGACTTTCCGGGGCACTGCTGGCCTATGACGCAAAGATGCCTCACCTCGCCGTGCAGCTGCTTGAAAAGGGCACTGCGCAGCTTGAAAACAATTGGGAGCTGCCATTTATTGCCGGGTTTCTTACCTATGATCAACTCAGGGATAACAGGCTCGCCTACAGCCTGATGAAAGAAGCAAGCATCAGGCCGGATGCTCCTCCTCTGGCCGTACATCTTGCGGCGAGGTTTCTGGCCAGGGATGAAGGCAATGCTGCAGGAATTGCTTTTCTGCAAGCCATGATTGAGCTGCTGCCTGAAGGCTACCATGCAGGCCTGAAGCAACGCATATCGGAATTGCAAAGGAGTGCGAAATGAGAGAGAAAAATGCCGGCTTTACGCTGATCGAGCTGATGATTGTTGTCGCCATACTCGGCATTCTCGGTGCAATCGCATCGGTCCAGTTCAGTGTATATCGAATGAAGGCCTTTAATGGCACCAGTGTGTCAACCGTCCGCAGCGTTGAGCTGGTACAGGCCGCATTCTACACTGAATATTTTATATATGCTCCGATAGCCATTGCCGATCAGGTCAATGGTTTAATCAACAAATCCGTTGCTCTTCCCGGAGGCGGAACCGCAATGATTACCCTCTCCTACTCAGATAAAATTAACACCGTCTCCAAAACATCCACAAACCCCTCCTCCCTGGTCATTGTTGGTAAACATGACGGGGGTGACCGGCTGATTGGTGCGGATTCAGATGCACCCGGAAAAAGATTCTCACTCAAAACCGGGCCGACGACAGATGCAGATGCGCCCGCATCAACTTCAGGAGATGACCTGGCTTCATGGTCACTTCTGTAACCCGTCAACAGTTAAGTTAAATAAAATTGCAAACAACCCGCCCCTGTTCAGCAATACATCAAGGCTCTTTTATAGCCTGCACCGGTGCGGCCCTGGCTTTTGCATCGCCACTGCTGGCGCCATACCTGATTAACCCGCAACCTCTCCCTTTCTATATCGTTCCGGCATGTTTCAGCCTCTTTCTGGCCGCTGTTTTCTTCAGGCGAAAAAATATCCTGCTGCCGATCCCCTACATACTTCTCCTCTCCGGTTTTCTTCTCTCACAGTCAATCCTCTATGTTGACGGTTATATTAATCATTTCGAAAACTGGATGGCAGGCCTGATGCTTCTATCAGTTTCCGCAATCACCTTTCTTACTGCAGGCAGCCATCGCCCCTCAAAAAAAACAGTCGCCGTGTTCATTACTTCTGCACTGATATGGAGTGGTCTGGGAATGTTTGTCTGGCTGGGCGGCAATGATGGAGACGCCCTCCATTTCGGCTTCTGGGCCCTGACAACAGATGCGCAGGTAAAAATAAGTGGGCCTTTCACCAACGGTAATGTGTTCGGAATCATTTCTGCCTGTGCATGGGTCATTGCCGTCTGGCAGTGGCTGCAGGTAAAAAACCGCGGCTGGCTCTGGTGGAGTCTGGCATGCTTTTTCTGGTACATGGCTGTACTTAGCATGTCACGCGGTACGTGGGTGGCACAGAGCCTTATCATCCTGCCACTCATTTTCCGGATCTGGAAATATCAACGCCCGTCTCTGCTGCCGTTTGTTCTGGCTGGCGTGCTGGCGTGGGGTGCAGCCTCCATAACCATATCCGAAATATATCCATCCGGTCATGTTAATATAACGGAGCGGTTTGAGACTTCTGCTACCTATGGTTTTTCCGGCAGGATCGTGCTCTGGGCCAGTGCATGGGAAATCTGGAAGGAGCATCCCTTACTTGGTGTTGGCATAGGCAACTTCGGCGCCCACTATCTTGATGGGCAGTCCCAGGCACTGCAATGGCTTGATTCGAAACATCACGGGCTCAGGAACACTACCAGCGCTCACAACACCCTGTTGCACCTGATGGCTGAATCAGGTGTTATCGGAATCGTTGTCTGGATAACCATTACCACACTCCTTATACGGCTGTGCTGGTTATATCGCCATCATATGCACTCCATCCGCTGGGCTGCACTCAGCTGTGCTGTGCTGTTGTGGATACAGGGGCTTTTCAACATATCCATGACAGAGCCTTTTCCCGTGCTGCTTTTTTCTATCATGCTGGGTTGGTCCGCGGCTCCGCTGCTCAGGAGAGGGAAACAGTTGAAAGCGCCGGGAAAGGCTTTGTCACTGCTCATGATCGGCTGCTTTGTTGTGCTGTCCACTGCCGCATTTGGCACAGCCCGGGCCTGGATAGATTTTGAAACATGGAGAGCGCTTGAGCAGCATCACCCGGCCAAGGGAGCACTTGCAGCAAAACTGATTCAGCGAAATGGTATAATGCCCTATGTTATAGAAGCTTCTGCCAGAGACTTCATAACCGACCCTGCCAGAATAGATACCGTCGGAAAAATGCGGCCCTTTATTGAACAGGCGCTGGCGATCCAGCAGCGTCCGCTGCTTCTGCAGGAACTGTTCTTCGCCCAGATGGTCAATAGTGAACTGGAACAGGCCTGCAGAACCGGCAGGTTTATCCAGAGTCAGAAATGGGGTGAAACCGGAAATAGTGCGTTATACCAACAGGCCTGCAACGGTGAAAACTTTCTCAGGGCAGGTCCGTAGAAGAGAGCTTCCACCTTGGCTGGACATCCCACTCTGCCGGCACAGGCATGGCGACCATCTGATTCAGAAATGCTGCATAACAGATCATTGCTGCATTATCCGTACAGTATCTGGCCTGCGGCAAATGGACTTCTATACCCGGATTCTCTGATGCTTCGGCCAGCATGGAGCGCAGGCGACGGTTTGCTGCAACCCCTCCTGCAATAACCAGAGATTTCACCCCCTCCTGCCTGCAGGCCATAAAACTCTTTTTAACCAGCACCTCACATATTGCTGTTTCAATAGAAGCGGCCATATCGGCACGATCCTGATCCGACAACACTCCATGATTTTTTACCGCATACATTGCGGCCGTTTTCAGACCGGAGAAACTGAAGTTCAGGTTGTCCCTGTTGAGCATGGGGCGAGGCAGTTTGAACCGTTTCGCATCACCATGCTCAGCCAGCCTTGAAATTTCAGGCCCTCCCGGATAGGGCAGATCAAGCAGTCGTGCCGACTTGTCAAAACACTCACCGGCTGCATCATCAATGGTCTGGCCTGCAATCCGGTAGTGCCCAATCGCATCCACCCGCACCAGCATGGTGTGACCACCGGAAACCAGCAGCGTCATAAACGGAAAATCGGGCAATCCGTGCCCGGACAGTCCCGATGCCAGCAGATGCCCCTCCATATGATGAACCGGGATAACAGGAACGTTGTTAACAGCCCCCAGCGCACGTGCATACGAAGTTCCGACCAGAAGTGCTCCCATCAGGCCGGGACCGGCTGTAACAGCAACAGTGTCAATATTTCCCCAGCCACACCCGGCTTCTGCCATGACCTCTTCGACCATAACCGGAAGCGCGCTTAAATGCTCTCTGGACGCCACTTCCGGAACCACACCACCAAATCGTGCATGCGTCTCGATCTGGGATGCAATCCGCTCTGCGAGCACAGATCCCCTGCCACTGGCGATGTCCCCTTCAAAGATGGCTACTGCCGTCTCATCACAGGATGTCTCAATTCCTAATATACGCATGATTTTTCCAACTTCATCTGTTTCCGGAACCACTGCAGCCAGTATGGCTGCCTCTGCCATCTGAACTGCCGCAGACTGAATACTCCACTGTTCCTGAAGCATAGAGCATCTCAATGAAACCGCTCTTTGTATGGGGCATATGACACCGGACGGCAGAAGTGCTGTCGCCAAAACAGACACACGCATCAGACAAGCCACTATCCACACCCGGCAACATGGTGGCAGGATAACCTCAAAGTGTAACGATACATACCATCAATAGTGACTGGCAACACAGATTGCCGTTGTGTTTTTTTACAGTTTCACGCCTACTTTCAAGTCAGGAGATACCTATGCATGCATTAAAATATTATCTGGCCATCCTGTTTATCTGTGTTGAAGCCTTTTCAGCTCATGCCGATGAGGCTGTTTCAATCAAACTGGGATATGCCTCGCTCGCTGCCACCGGCAGCACTTCAGCAACCGCTCCTGGAGTGCCCGGAACTACGCTCAGGGACAGTGACCTGAATCTTGAACGAAGCAACAATGTCACCGCAGAAGCAGCCCTTCAACTCGGTGACAGCAGGCTCTCCCTCTCTTATCTGCCCCTTAACTTCAGTGGTTCATCCACACTGGCTGCACCCATTAACTTTAACGGACGGAGCTTTTCAGGAGCCATTACCAGCGAACTCAAAGCCAGCATATTAGATGTTGCCTACGCCTACTATCTGGTCAATATGGATGATCTTCCCTCTCGACTGCAACTGGGGATTGAGGCGTCAGTAAAATATATTCAGGCAGAGGCATCCATCAGCAGTGCGGCACTGTCACAAACAGCCTCTGCAAATATTCCGATTCCGACCATTGGCGCCCGTGGCCGGGTTGCTCTGGCTGATTTTATCGGCCTCTCCGGTCGCATTGGTTATGTCGGCTATGCCGGAAACCGCTTTATGGATGTGGACGGCCAGATTGAATTTTCGCCAATCCCAACACTCGGGATCTATGGCGGATATCGTTATCTGGATACTGAAATCGACTCATCCGGTCTTCTGATGAATATGCAGTTTGCAGGACCTTACGCCGGTGCCTTTTTCAGATTCTAGCCAGGGCTATTCATAAATCGCCGTGATGAGGGCGCGGCAGCATTTGTGAATAATCCGGACTGGAGTCGGCCACCCCCATAAACCTTGCAATTTCAATAGCTTCTGCTAATCTGCTCGTGTAAAAGATTCTTTTTTACGCCTAACTTGCGTTTGGAGGCTTTAATGTCGCGCATATTTATTCTCTGCTTTAGCGTAATTATCAGCAGCCACATGGCACTGGCTGTAACTCTGGAACCGGAAACACCTGCGCCCACTGAAGCTGTTCCTGATGAAGCTGTTCCTGATGCCATGCAGAGCCTTGTCAAGGCGCCTGAAATCGACTTTGTCAACCTGCGTGACCCTTTTGCCTCCTATCTCTCCCTGGTTGCACAGCGTGGACAGGCCATACTGAGTGAACAGCGGTCACGCTTTGAGAATCGTGAACGTGAATTGCTGGAAAATTTCGATCTCAGCACCCTGAAGCTGGTCGGAGTCTACAGCATGGGCGAAGACCAGGTTGCCATGGTGGAAGATGCGTCCGGTAAAGGGCACACCGTTCGCCGCGGCAACTACATGGGCAAGAATAATGGCCGGATTGAGAAAATCGAACTCGACACCGTCTATCTCGTAGAACAGATCATCAACCCTGCAGGCGATGTTGTTGACAATCAGGTCACCCTGACCCTGAAAGAGGTTAACAAATAGTTTTTCAAACCGTTTAGGCCGTGGACAAATCTACCGTTATCCGGCTGTTTGAGCATCTGCAAAGTGCCCGCCCGGAGCCGGAAACCGAGCTCAATTATACAACCCCGTTTGAACTGCTTGTTGCTGTCATGCTCTCCGCACAGTCAACCGACATCGGTGTAAACAGGGCAACAGCCAGGCTTTTTCCGATTGCCAATACACCTCGGAAGATCCTTGATCTTGGTGAGGATCAGCTGAAAGCCTGTATCTCCACACTTGGGCTCTATAACAGCAAGGCAAAGCATCTGCTTGCAACGTGCCAGATGCTGATAGAGAGGCACAGCGGTGAAGTGCCCGGCAGGCGAAAAGAGCTGGAGGCTCTGCCCGGTGTCGGCCGGAAGACCGCCAATGTTCTGCTCAACATCCTCTTTGGCGAGCCAACCATTGCAGTGGACACACATATTTTTCGCGTCGGCAACAGAACCGGTCTGGCGCCGGGAAAAACGCCGCTGGAAGTGGAAAAGAGACTGATGCAGGTAGTCCCCGGAAGATTCATGCAACATGCACACCACTGGCTGATTCTTCACGGCCGCTACATATGCAAGGCCCGCAAGCCCCTGTGCCATCAGTGCCCTATTGAACAGGAGTGCGAGTGGCCGGAGAAACCGACGGCATATTAAGGAGATGCTGATTTATTGCCATCCTGGCAAAAATCAGAGCGTCAGGGCAAAAACGCGGTTTTGCCCTGACTTTCACAAGATTGCAGGACAGCAATCTTGCACGGGCTTCCGCCCGAAGGGTGGCATACATGGATGTGTGGCATAAAATCAAGCACTTACGTGCATGATTTAACAGGCCATCCGTGGCCTGTGCAAAAGCGCCTGATTAATCAGCGCTTCCTTAAACAGCCGGCAGTTTCAGAACTCCTGCACCGGCCCCTCTATCCGGGCCAGAGCGCAAGCCAGAAAAAAATCGACAGCGCCATGCCTGTGTCACGCAGCCAGGCCGGCCATAACCACCAGCCGGAATCATGGCGCCATAGAGGAGCCGCTGAGCGCAATGCGTGGAGAGAAAACATTATACCAAGCAGATAGGCACCTTCGGATTCCCTGAGAACCAGAGAGACCACTGCGACAGTGATGAATATCCAGATGGTATGCAGCAGCATCTGTCGAAGGGATGCCACACCGGCAAGGAGTGAATCAGAAATCGCTGCCGCAAGAAGCAGTAAGCATGCCGCAATCAGCCAGCTTTTTTCAATCGTGCCGGCTACAGCGGGGGCAGTACCGACAAACAGGGAGAGAGGCCAGAACACAACGGGCACGGCCAATGCCAGCGAAATCAGAAGATAGGCAGAAAGCCTGAAATCTTTTTTCAGAACTGCCCGGTTCAATGCAGCCGCCCGTTCGGCTCCTCATCTTCCACGACCTTCTCCTCAGTGGGGATTGCATAGGAGCCATCAGCCCAGTTACCCAGATCAATCAGGCGACACCGCTCACAGCAAAACGGGAAATCCGGAGCATCTCTGCCGAGTTCCGACCCGCATATCGGGCAGAAAAAAATCCGCTTCATGCTACAGGTACCAGCATGGCATAATAGGGCTGGTCAAAATCGACATCAAAGGCGGCTTCGCCTGCTTTCCACTGTTGAAAACGAACACGGATGGCCAGCCGGTTGCCTGAACAGTCCGGAACAATCCCCTGCCGTGCAGCAGCCAGATCAAGGCCAACAACCAGTAGCCCATACACAGCACCACGGTCAGGGGTGATCTGATCGGACCCCGATTGCGCCACCCGGCTCTCCCAGCCGACAAAATCGTTGAGCATGATATCCAGATGAGTTACTGCTGCGTGCAGATCATGCAGATAATCGCTGAGAATATCTTTATGTCTGGCACTGCTCCACAGCACATTCAAACTCTGGGAGAGAGATGGTTTATGCGCCAGCAGGTCCTGCTTCTTCAATGCGTTAAAATAGTTGCCCAGCAATGCATCCTGATTAAAAAAATCGATAGCATCATGAATCCCCTGACGCATAGAATCGATATAATTCTCGATCATATCACAGGCTTCCAGAAGCTTTCCCCTGAACTCGGGATGCAATTCGGCCAGTTGTGTCAGATGGGTTCGCATGGCAGACAACAGTCCAACCAGTTCCGGCACAGCCTGTTTCCGGCCATGTTCACCAAGCAGTGACGTTCTTACATCTGATGCTGCCAGCAGCCATGCGTAGGGTTGATTATACTGCCGTGAGTGCTCCAGGCAGCGCAACCCGTCACGCAGTTCCATGAAAGAACGCATACGGGGGGAGAGGGCAAAACCGAAACGGACCAGATCAGTCAATCAATTCTCCTGTCATTGCATTCCACACAATGTGGAGCGGGTGAAGGGAATCGAACCCTCATAATCAGCTTGGGAAGCTGATGTTCTGCCATTGAACTACACCCGCCCTGATCATATGAAGCTTACTGAATCCCAAAGCGTGCCATCCAGGCATCAACATGCCCCGTAATTTCAGTATACACTCTGCGAAAGGTCTCGGCACTTCTTCCCATCGGATCAGATATTTTCTGCCCGCCATTTGGCTGAGAAAGCATCATCACCTTTCCGATATGCGCAGGCCGGACTTTGCTGAGATGCTGTCGCTGCCCGGGTTCCATAACCATGACCAGCGCTGCCCTGTCCATATCCGGAGCCAGCAGTGCCTGTGAAATATGACCGCTCAAATCCACGCCAAACTCTTCAGCAATTTTCACTGCCAGTTCCGGGGCCTTCTGCCCCGGCATTGACAGCAGCCCCCGGCTGAAACATTCGGCATTTACGCCGGCCAGCTCAAATTGCTTTCGCATATAAGCTTCCGCAAAGGGACTTCGGCAAAGATTGCCGGCACAAATCAGCAGGATGGGCGAAGGAAGTAGCACTCCTAATCCGCTGTTTTCCAGATCAGCTGGCCATTACTCTCCTGGTAAATCCGCTTGAGCATGGCCTCATGTGCCGCATGATCATCATCCGGCACCTGCAGCGAAGCCCGCCGCATGATGGTCGCCGTTTCCGACTTCTCGTCCCGGCTGCGAGCACCCCTTGATACCTGAACAAAGCTTGCAGCCGGCTTTGCCTGAACATCCATGCCCAGAGAGAACTGCCTGCCTCCGGTCATTCCCAGATAGACTTCGGCCAGCAGTTCGGAATCAAGCAGCGCCCCATGCAGTTCGCGGTGTCCGCGATCCACGCCATAGCGGTCACAGAGAGCATCCAGATTATTTCTCTGCTGAGGATGCTGTTTGCGGGCCAGCTCCAGCGTGTCGATGACCGGAACGTGGCCAATCCCGGGTTTATCAAAAAGTGCCAGCTCATTCATAATAAAGCCCAGATCAAAGGCCGCATTATGAATCACCAGCGTAGCTCCCTGAATAAATTCCAGAAATTCATCTGCAATCTGCTCAAACGTCGGTTCATCTTTTACCTTTGCGTTATTAATGCCGTGGATTCGCACCACCGCCTCAGGGATATCACGCTGCGGGTTAACATAGTAATGAAATGTCCGGTCGGAATGCAGTCTTCGATGGCTTACTTCAATCGCACCAATCTCTACCATGCGATCTCCGTTTTGAGGAGACAGCCCTGTAGTTTCAGTATCAAGCATGATTAAACGCATTCCGGGCATTATATGGGTCTCCATTTTTTTTTGCACCATCAAAACCACAGAGACACTATCTGGCCAGAGCATCACCTTCACCAAACCACTGCTCCGGCAGATTCAGCAAGTGTTCAACCATGCCGGGATCTGCCAGTCCGGCCTCGGACGTTGATATCTGCCTGACCTCCGCATCCGCAACAGGGCCATGCATCCGGTAGGCCTTGCGAATGAAGCTGTGTGCCGCCCCGCCAAACATATCCCTGACCAGAGGTACTTTGGAGAGCAGAGCGTCAAGGTTCTGAAACGGCCTGACAACAAACGTCAGATCAATAACTGCCTGCTCTATGTCCATACTGCCTTTTCCAGCCACATCCATCGCCGAGGAGCGCATAGCCAGTTGATGAATTTCAACATTTTTACCATGCAGCAGAGCCTCCATTTGAAGCCGTTTGTATCCAAGCCCCGGTTTGGTCAAATCCTCCCGACTGCCAAAAAAGAGTGCCGGCAGATCAGCAATACTGATAGCGGCAAGAAATTTTGACAGCGTCCCCCCCTTCATCAGGCGTCCATTATCGACGCGCAACCGCAGCCGGCCATCCAGTCCCTGCCACCAGGGCTGTTCACGCAAAAACTCCCCGCGGCCGGAGAAGAGAAGGTGCATATCACCATTTTCAAACAGACTCGACAGCTCTGCCCGCTTCATCATGTTGCCAAAGTTGCCTTCAAGCTCGGCAAAGCCTTTCCAGAGCATGCCTGACTGGCTTCCGGGAGTAAGGATTGCCGAAAGTTTCAGGCGAAGATCATCTAAACGTGCCTCAAAAGATCTCAGATCTATCTTCCCCTCTCCCGGCATTGAAAAGAGAGCGGCAACATCATTCAATGCCAATGTGCCGGTCTGCAATACTTTTGCCTTGAGTACACCGGTGCTGTTCAAAGCAGAAGCCAGCCGAACCGTCGCCCCCTCGATATGTGCATCATCCCAGACAAACTCCTTCAATTCAGCCCGAAGCGCCCACGATTTCTGATCCAGTTCTGTGCTGCGGGGCAGTGTGGCCGGTAGAGCGCTCCGGTTCAGATAATCGGCATTGACATCCAGTTCCCATGGATCAGAGCCGAATGGCGCAAAAATTGCCAGCCCGCCGGAGAATGATGCGCTCTCCAGTCGCTTCAGATTCAGGCGAAGCCCGGCAGCTGATAGCTCACCGTCACCACGCAGGCGCAGAAGCTGATCCAGACATGTAATCTGCTCCATGAGAAAAACCGGGACTCCCTGTTTTTCACCACTTTTCCCCTGATAGGTGATGTTGAACGGATCTCCCTCTGCCTTCCCTGTCCCCAGCAGGTTTGACCAGGAGGCCTGTGTCAGGTCGATATCTCCATGCCAGCCTCCATCAAATTTCAGCGAGGTATGTAGTGTGCCCGCTGCAGATTCAATGGGGAGATCAAAATGACCGGCCAGTCGGGAAAGCTGCCCCTCTGCATTGCTCTGCATCGACACAATTTCCCATGCCCCTGACTCTCCTCTTTCAGCAACCAGGTCACCTGTTCCACTCAGATACGATGTGGCCCATGACAGTTCGTTAAAGCGGATGCCCGCATCCAGTTGCCACACCACCTCTCCCGAAGAGACCACAATGGGGATATCCCTGATTTCCAGCGACCATGGCGTCAGAGGTTTCAGATGCAGAATGGCACTGCGCGGAAGCTCCTCCTCCGGTATCCATCTGATAGAGAATTCAGTGTCCGCTGCGGCCGCGGACCAGCTTATCTGAGCCGCCTCATCAGGGTCCAGCCAGGCATGAAGCCTGCCGGCGTCAGCTTCGGAAGTTCCGCTAATCTCGAGCAGCAGAGAATCCCACGAGATGTGCAAGCCACCTTTTGCAATACCTATTGCATGTGGCAACTCTGTTGATACCACAATGGCTTTAAGCCCGGCCTGATCAAGCTCGACATCAGCCTCTGTATGAATAACCGCATCCTGATCAATGCCAAGGGATATATCTGCATCTTCAACGTGAGCAGTTACCTGATACTGAAGTGAATCCCACTCACTGCCGGCAGGCACAGCCTGCCATGGCGCCGCCCATGCAAATGAGACCGCAGCCGTTGCATCGGAAGCAACGCCGGCATGCATGCTGGCCAGCCATGCATGCCACGCCTCGTCATCGTCCAAAGGTCTCAGCCCGTTCCAGATCAAAGGCATGTCAACGTGTGGTGAGGTAGCTGAAAGCATGAATTTCCCGGCTCTCCACTCAGCTTTGGCGCGAATCAGACTCTCTCCTGATCGTAACTCAAGGGACTCGAACACTGCCTGTTCAAACAGCGCCTCACCGGCTCCGTTTTTCAACTGCAATTTGCCCTTCAGTGAATCAAATTTCCATCCGGTATCAAGAATCGAAAACACAACAGGTGATGCTTCGCTGGAAGTTAATGCAAAATCAAGACTCCAGCGCGACGAGCCCTGCTGTTTCAGGGATGCCTCTCCGGCCATGGAGCCGTCAAAGTGGCCCCGCCACACTTCAGGCAGCCACTCCAGATTCGAGAAGCTTGTATCAACCCGTTTCGGAAGCCTTTGGTCTCCCATGTGAACAACCATACGGGCACCGGGAATTCTCACCTGCAGAAGTTTATCATCTGTATCAAGCAGCAGGGTAAAATGTTCCAGATGCCCCGAATATTCGCCGTAGCGCCAGTGAATCTCCGTATCATCCAGAGTTACCAGCGCCGGAATACCCGGGCGACCGGTCTGGTGATCCGCATCGATAACCAGATTAATCGTGCCGCCACTAAAGCGTATTCCTGATGGCGTAAGGCGCCCCGACAGGAGTTCCATAGTTGATAAGTGAACTGTGATCCTGCTGTCACGAACTACAACCGAGGCATCGCGGTTGGCAAGAGAGCTGGCATCGGCCTTCACTCCGAGGCTCCCGGCCCAGTACCATGACAACTCCCCCAGATTGAGCTCCTTAAGCTCCAGTTCCTGTTTAAGAAACGTTTCAATCTCCGGACGCGCTGTTTCCAGATCAGGTGCAAACAGCCAGCCAGCCACCACTGCCAATGTTGCCACTGCCATCAGCACAAAAAGGACGCGCCGGCCTATAGCCAGCGCGATATTTTTCCATGCCATGGCGTTCAATTTCAACCTGTGATCAGGCGTTGTCCTTCTCCTCTAACTGCTTCACTTTCTCCTCCAGCGCCTTGACAAGGCCTGAGAAGCCACCGTTCTGCATGAGCCCCTCCTGGAAATCCTTGCGGAAATTGCTGACCAGGCTCACACCCTCGATTCTGATATCATACACCTGCCAGCCTGTTGCTGTCTGGTGCAGACGATACTCTACAGGTGTCGTTTTTTCGACATCAATCACGCTTGTGATGACGCGGGCCTTATCTCTCTTGAACTGGGCATCATCAAAAGTGACCTTCTGATTACGGAAACTTGCCAACCGGTTGCCATAAGAGCGCTCAAGCAGCTTACGGAACAGTTCCGTAAAGTCTGTTTTTTCGGCCTCGGAAATATCATTCCATGTCTGCGCAAGACTGCGCTGTGACATCTCTCTGTAATCGAAACGGCCGGCAACCACTTTACGGATTTTATCCCTGTCCGCTTCGGTCAGTCTGGTGGCATCCTGGCGCGCTTCCAGCACCCGGATAATGCCGTTCACCGCATCCTCAACCACAACCTTCGGATCGTCCGTACCGGCCCATGCACTGCCCGCCATAAACATGACCATCAGCAGGGCAATGAAAGATTTAAATGAAAACACTCTAAGCATCATGAACTCCATCAATATTTATCTGCCGGTCAAATCCGGCAGCAACAGTTTATCCGCTTCAGGTGATCTGTCCGGGTGTAATTTATTTTTCGCCGGAGGAAAAAATGTACTTGCTCACCAGATCTTCAATATTGATTGCCGACTCGGTCTCCTCAATCTCATCACCAGCCTGCAGCAGTTCATCATCACCGCCCTGTGAGATACGGACATAGCGTTCACCAATAATGCCTTTGGTACGAACCGAGGCAATCGCATCCGAAGTCACGGGAATCCCGTCATTAATAAGCAGTGTAAGCCTGGCTTGCGACCTTTCATTCACAACGACCTCATCTACCCGGCCGATAACCACACCTGCCATCATCACATCGCTTCCCGAACGCATACCACCAGCATCCGTAAAGACCGCTTTCAGCGCATAACCGGAAGCTCCCATGCCGCCGATCTGGCCAAGTTTTACAGCCATCCAGCTGATGCTGATAATACCCGCCAGAACAAACGCCCCGACAATCATCTCAATTTTCTTATACTCAGTCATAATCGCTCTCTCTATAGGAAGAATGAAGTTAAAACATAATCCAGCATCAAAATACCGACCGAACCAATCACAACCGCCTGTGTTGTCGCTTTGGCCACACCCTCTGTGGTCGGCACTGCCCGGTAACCGATGTAGGTGCAAACCGACCCCACCAGCACGCCGAAGGCCAGTGCCTTGGTCCAGCCCGCATACAGATCCTCAGGCAATACCTTGGCGATCATCTCGCCGGTAAATGCGCCTGCGTTTACACCCAGCAGCTCAACACCGACCACATAGCCTGCTATCAGTCCGATAATATCAAACATGGAAACCAGCAGCGGCAGGGCAATCGTTGTCGCCACGATTCTGGGCAGAATAACGCGCGCCTGAGGGTTCACGGCCATCATCTGCAGCGCATCCAGCTGCTCGGTTACCCGCATGATACCGATTTCGGCTGTAATGCTCGAACCGGCGCGCCCGACCAGCATCAGGGCTCCCAGAACCGGCCCCAGTTCACGAATAATAGAGAGCGCCACCACTGAACCGAGCAGGGATTCCGATCCGAACTTGGCCAGCGTGTAGTAGCCCTGCAGTGAAAGTACCATGCCGGTAAATGCGCCGGTAATGGCAATAATCACAAATGAGCCGACACCCAATGCATAAAGCTGAAGAACGAAATGTTTACCCTGCCACGGCGGTGCAAAAAGCAGAGCCAGTGAAGAGGCTGTTATGGATGCCATATCGCCCAGCCACGCGACAGCGCCAAGCGATTTGCGGCCAATCCTTCCCAGCAGCCGTTCAAACCCGTTATGTGCCCCTGCCATCTGTTCACTCATCCGAATCTCTCCGTGGCTCCACCCAGCAGGTCATCAATATAGGGGGTCTTGCTGCTGGAGAAAGGAATCGGACCATCAGGCCTGCCCTCAATAAACTGACGTACCCGCTCATCACTGCTCTGGCGAATCTCATCCGAAGTTCCCTCCGCGATGATTCTGCCCTGCCAGAGCAGCACCACATGATCTGCAATGGAGAGCCCTGCATGCACATCGTGGGTCACAACTACTGAAGTCATTCTGGTTTTCTGCGTCAAATCATGAATCAGCGTCGTAACGACACCGGCAGAGATCGGATCCAGTCCGGAGGTCGGCTCATCGAAAAAGACAATTTCAGGATCCATTGCCAGAGCCCGGGCAAAAGCGGCGCGCTTGGCCATGCCACCGGAGAGCTCGGATGGCATCAGGCGTTCAAAGCCTCTCAGACCCACCTGCTCAAGCTTCATTGATACCATTGTGCGGATCACCGATTCATCCAGCCTGGTGTGCTCATGCAGGGGAAATGCCACATTATCATAGACGTTCAGGGAATTCAGCAGTGCGGAGTACTGGAATACCATACCCATACGGGCCCTGAGTTCATACAGACGCTTGCGGCTTACATGCGCAAGGTCATCGCCATCAAACCAGATGGAACCGGATGTCGGCGTATCCAGCGCAGCAAGCAGCCGGAGCAGCGTCGTCTTGCCCGAGCCTGATCCACCCATAATCACCGTCGTGGCATGCTCACGGATATGCACATTGGTACTATCCAGCGCCAGTGTATCACCAAACCGGCGTGTCAGCTTTTCAGCCCGAATCACTGGCCGCCTCCTCTGAGAATCAGTTGCATGGCCCGAAATCTAATCCCTTAGCAACTGCTTTGCACCCGCCTTTTTGTTAATACTTTTTCATGCGCGTGGTTGTGGAGAAACGTTGATATGCTCGAAATTCACCTGCACTGCACCTAGTCTTGGGGGATGAGCAGTGAAGCCATCGGCAAAGCCATAGAATCAGCTCCCCGGTTTGAGGATGCCGTACGCCATCTGGCTGCTATTTCACCGCTATTCGTTGAGTTGATGCGTACAGCCACGGAGAGGGAAATCCGTGAACTGTTTCAGCCCCTGGAGCATGCACAGCTTCCCGTTGCAAGCCCGCCATGGGTGCCGGATGGCCATTTTGACAATCTGAATGATGCCATGCACGAACTGCGCATCTGCAAACGGCGCGGCATGCGTCATATTATCTGGTGGGAGATGGGCCTGCATGGCGACATCAAAACATCGGCAAGACATCTGGCCATCTGGGCCGGTGGACTACTGCAATCATCTCTGAAACTGGCCACTGAGCTGATCAGGCCAAAGGTTGGTGAAATTGAAAACGGGCGATTCACGATCATCGGACTGGGCAAGCTGGGCGGTATGGAGCTCAACCTCGGCTCCGATGTCGATATCCTCTTTGTCTGGGATACCACATGCCGTGAAACAGCGGGTGGCCGCCGTACCGTTACACCGCAGGAGTATTATCAGCATCTCTCACGCATGATTATCAAACTGATGAGTGAGCGCAGCAGCAGCGGTATCGTCTGGCCGGTGGACATGCGCCTGCGCCCGGGCGGAGATGGCTCAGCCATCTGCCTCAGCCTTGATGCCACACTGGACCACTACTGCGATTACGGGCAGACATGGGAGCGTGCCATGCTGATCAAGGCCGCACCGGTTGCAGGCGACGTTGCGCTGGGGCAGGAATTTCTTGAGGGCATTCGTCCGTTCATCTATCGCCGTTATCTGGACTACACAACCGTTCAGGCGCTGGCAAAAATGAAACAGCGCATTGATGCACAGGGTGGTCTGCATGAGATTGGTGAAGGTTTTGATGTCAAGCGCGGTCGTGGCGGCATCCGTGAGATCGAGTTTTTCATTCAGTCTCTGCAACTCCTGCATGGCGGACGCAATCCGGAACTTCGCAGTCAGCCGAGCATGCAGTCGCTGAACCGGCTTTGTCAGCACGGTATTATTCAGCCTGAAGACAGAGAGGCGTTGCATGATGCTTATCGCTTCTGGAGGAGGGTTGAACATGCCATCCAGGGCAGAAAAGGGGCACAAACCCATAAACTTTCCGGCGATTTCGAAGCATATCTGAACAGTGCGCTGGGTTCGCAGAACGTGCTGGCCGATATGCGCATCCACGCAGAAAAGGTGCATGATCTCTTTGCAGACCAGTTTGCCGAGGTGGAGCCGGGTGAGACACCGGATATTTCATGGCTGGAAACAGAACCTGCGCAACTCTCCCGTCTGCTGGAAAAATTTGATGAAGAGGAGGTAAACCGTGCCCGCATCGCCCTGAACAGGATAGATAACCAGCTGGACCGTGCCATTCTGCCTGAGCGAAGCCGGCAGCAGGTTGAGAAGATTCTTGCCTGCTGCATGGAGGCATGGCGTGTCGATGCCAATGGCGTGCAGGCCGTCGAACAGCTCGCCGCCCTCTTCCAGAACATTGCCGGCCGCGCCACATGGATAGATCTGCTGGCAACCCACGAGAGTGTGCTGCAATGGCTGATCAGCATGCTCTCTGCCAGCAGTTACATTGCCGAACATCTGGTGAAAAACCCGTCGTGGCTGGAGTGGCCGATTGAGGATGAGCGCGGTGCCGGAAGGATCAGAACCATCCTCCGCCAGTTCAGGGGCCTCAGTCCGGAAAAGCTGGATGAGGAGCAGTTTCTTGCCGAACTGGGAAGGCTGACCGATCAGGCCCGGCTCACGTGCGCTGTCGAAATCGCATCAGATGACAGTGCCGATCCGATACTGATTGGCAACTGGCTCTCGGACAGTGCCGATGAAGCCACGAAGGCTGCGCTGAAGCTGGCGCTGCACCAGTTTGAGCTTCCTGATGATTTTCCGATTGTTGCCGTAGCCATGGGAAAACATGGCAGCCGCAGCATGGGGCTGGTATCGGACCTCGATATGGTCTTTCTCTTCATCTGTGATGATCCTTCCGGGATGGGGCCGAAGGGACGCAGTATGCGCGACTGGGCACAGCGTATCGGGCGCCGTATGATCCAGCACCTGACACTGCAACCCCCCTTCGGGGCCGGTTTCGAGTTTGATTCGCGGCTCAGGCCTTCAGGTTCCAAGGGCGCACTGGTAACCACACTGAACAACTTTGAGGAGTATCAGCTCAATGAGGCGCAGGCATGGGAGCATCAGGCACTGACCCGGGCAAGAGCCGTGGCCGGACTGGATGAGAACCGGCGTCGTGCCGACATCGTGATTGAATCCATTCTTAACCGGAAGCGGGACAGAAAAGCGCTGGCAGCCGAGGTGATCTCCATGCGGGAGAAGATGGTTGAACACCTTTCCAGCAGGGAATCAGGCCAGATTAATATGAAGCAGGATCCCGGCGGTCTTGTCGATATTGAATTCCTTGCGCAGTATGCACGCCTTGCATTCGGCGGTGATGAAAAAGGAACTGCCGGCATCTTCGGACAACTTCCAGATTCGGCACCTGCCATCTGGCGGGATGCGGCCGATCTGCTGGTTAAGGCCTTTATTGATTATCGCCGGATGGAGAACGCACTTCGTGTTCATCTCTGGGCATCGGTTGGCCGCTTGCCTGCAGATGATACGGCTTCAGAGTGGGAGACGCTCAGACGGCATGCGCCGATCAAAAGTGTCGCTGAACTGAAACAGCGCATGACAGAGATTCGGAAGCTGTTTATTGAGCTTCTGAGCCACATAGAATGAGGTACGAAAATGAATTTTGCTGATCGTGATGGTCTGATCTGGTTTGACGGGGAGATGGTGGAGTGGCGTGAAGCCAGGGTCCATGTCCTGACCCATACGCTGCATTATGGCATGGGTGTATTCGAAGGTGTGCGCGCCTACTACGCTGATCAGGGTACAGCCATTTTCCGCTTGCAGGAGCACACCGATCGCCTGTTCCGTTCGGCGCATATCATGAACATGGAGATGCCTTTTTCCAAAGATGAGATCAATGCTGCACAGCTGGCAGCGGTCAGAGAGAATAATCTGGACTCGGCCTATCTGCGTCCGATGGCATTTTATGGCTCCGAAGGCATGGGGCTGCGCGCCGACAATCTGAAAACACATGTGATCGTTGCCGCCTGGAACTGGGGTGCATATCTGGGACAGGACGCGCTCGAAAAAGGCATCCGTATCCGCACCTCCTCCTTTACACGGCACCACGTCAATATTTCGATGTGCAAGGCCAAAGCGAACGGCCAGTATATCAACTCGATGCTGGCGCTCTCAGACGCGCTGCGCGACGGTTACGACGAAGCGCTGCTGCTGGATGTAGACGGCTTCGTTGCCGAGGGGAGCGGTGAGAACTTCTTCATGGTTTATAACGGCGTGATCTACACACCGGAACTGACCAGCGCACTCGATGGCATTACCCGTGCCACAGTCATCCAGCTGGCACAGGAAGAGGGGTACGAGGTTCGTGAGAAGCGGATCACCCGTGATGAGGTTTATGTTGCAGATGAAGCCTTCTTCACCGGTACGGCTGCCGAAGTCACCCCGATCCGTGAACTTGATGGCCGCAGCATCGGTTGCGGTTCACGCGGACCTGTCACCGAAAGGCTGCAGAAGAAGTATTTCGATGTGGTTCACGGCAGAAGTGCCGCCCACAGCGACTGGCTAAGCATCGTCTGACGGATCGACTGCACACAAAAAACAGACAGCCCCGGCACAAATATGCCGGGGCTGTCTGTTTTTACGGGCTGGTCTGACCCTGCTCGGGAAATATGTGCTCCGCCCCTTCTAAAAGAGAGCAGGCCGAAGATAACTGCAGTTCTCTTCTACAAACGCCATCAAACCATCCTTATTGTATTACCTGTTTAAAACGCGACATACCAGTCACTGGCGGCAATATTGACAGGCAGATCCTCGCCGTGACAGACACGTTCAAAGGCTTTCCGCTTGGCTTCTCCCGTGACAAGAATGATGCGGGACCGGGCTGCTTTTAGTGCCATGTTTCCCATTGAAACCCGTTGTGCCGGTGGTTTGGGTGAGTTTATGACAGGTACGGCCAGACTTCGATCCTTCAGGGCTGTACTGCCGGGAAACAGACTTGCAGTATGGCCATCCTCTCCCATACCCAGAAGCACCAGATCCAGATCGGAAACCTCTGCTAACGCTGTGGCATACAGTTCCGCTCCCCGCTCCGGGCCAAGTTCGGCCCTGATGCGATGAATCTGCCCGGCCGGAATCGGCACATGCCTGAGCAGCGCATCATCTGCCATCACATCATTGCGCTGGTGATCACCTGCGGGCAGGCAGCGCTCATCGCCAAACCATACATGCACATGACGCCAATCGATTCCGGCATCACGCAACTGTTCATAACAGAGCCGCGGTGTCGTCCCCCCGGCCAGGGCCCAATGGAACAGCCCACGGGCCATAATCGCTTCCGATGCAGCCGCAACCACACGCTGAGCCACGGCTTCTGCAAGCTGTGCAGCATCATTAAAGCGGTGAATATTCATGCCGGGATACTGCTATCGGTCAGATTCAGATCCCGCCAGTTACCGCAGCAGCCGCGCAGCAGTTCATCCATGCCCGGAATGGCCAGGGTTCCGGCAGGATAGGTTGCGACATCTTTCTCCTGGGCCCATGCCTCCAGAATCGGAGCCACAATCTTCCAGCTCTCTTCTACCTCATCGGCCCGCGAAAACAGTCCCGCCTCACCCAGCATCACGTCATGTAGCAGTGTTTCATACGCTTCCGGCATTCCCGAGCCTGCCACGCCGTAGGTCGCATCAAGGCTTACGCCGCGCAGATGAGTTGACAGACCCGGCTGCTTGGCAGTCATGCTCAGGCGCATCCCTTCATCCGGTTGCAGACGGAAAATCAGCTCATTGCTGCGCACATGCTCTTCATTCAGATGGAACAGCTTCTGCGGCGGCTGTTTGAATCGAATGCAGATTTCAGACACACGATCAGGCAGCCGTTTGCCGGTTCGCAATACAAACGGAACATCCTGCCAGCGCCAGTTATCGACATAAAACTTTACGGCCGCAAAGGTTTCCGTGACTGAATCGCCAGCTACATCCTGTTCATCGCGATAGGCAGGAACCTCTTCGCCGTGAATCATGCCTGCGGCATACTGGGCGCGAACGGCAATGTTTTTTACATCCTCAGGCTTAATCGTCCGCATCGAACGCAGTACCTTCATTTTTTCATTGCGCACATCGTCCGCATCAAGCGAAACAGGCGGCTCCATGGCAACCAGTGTCATCACCTGCATCAGGTGGCTCTGGATCATATCGCGAAATGCACCTGAATTTTCATAGTATCCGGCGCGGTAACCGATCCCCAGCGATTCAGAAACTGAAATCTGCACGTGATCGATAAAGTTGCGATTCCATAGCGGCTCCAGTACCGAATTGGCGAACCGGAACACCATCAGATTCTGTACCGCCTCTTTGCCAAGGTAGTGATCAATGCGGTAGATCTGAGACTCTTCAAAATAGCTTTGAAGTTTGGTGTTCAAATCATGTGCGCTGACATAATCCATACCAAAAGGCTTTTCGACCACAATGCGGCGAAACCCCTCCGATTCAACGGCCAGGCCCGCATCATGAAGATTTTTGCATACGACTTCATACCAGGACGGCGGAATTGCCAGATAAAACAGCGCATTCTTTTTGCCCTCGGACTCGTGCAGCACATCAGTAAGCTTTTGATACAGTGCAGGATCGGAGAGATCGCCCGTCACCAGCTCAAGCTTCTCGGCAATCCGCCGCCATGACGGTGGATTGAGTACCGCCTCCGGAAAATAGTGCAGCAGCTGATCATGCACATAATTTGTCCAATGGCTGTTGCCCCACTTCTCACGTGCCACACCAATAATGCGAGAATGGGGCCCCAGCAGGTTCCAGCGATGCATGTGTGCCAGCGCGGGAAGCAGCTTACGTTTAGTCAAATCGCCCGTAGCACCGAAGATGACGATGTTGGCCGGTTCAGGCCGCTCACTGCCAATCAGTGAGGCAAATTTATCATCAGCCATGACTATTTTTTACCTGTTGGCCTGATTGCATGCCCGCCAAAGCCTGCCCGTTGTGCATTCACGATTTTACCGGCGAACGCATCTTTCTGCCTGCTTCTGAAACGCATCTGCAGGGCCAGTGTCAGTACAGGTGCGGGAATACCCAGATCAATGGATTCATTCACCGTCCAGCGCCCTTCACCGGAATCATCCATCCAGTCTGACAGGCTTGAAAGATCACCATCCTGCTCGAGCGCATCACCGGTCAGATCCAGCAGCCATGAACTGACCACGGAACCATGCTGCCAGACCCGTGATATCTGATGCATATCCAGATCAAACTCCTCCTTGGCCTTCATCAGCTCAAAGCCTTCGGCGAACGCCTGCATCATGCCGTACTCAATGCCATTGTGGACCATCTTCACGAAGTGACCTGAACCGACCGGGCCCATGTGGCCCCAGCCCTTGCCATTATTGGATGCCAGTGTGGTCAGTGCCGGTGCAATCATATCGATCGCCGCCTTCTCGCCACCGATCATCAGCGAATATCCGTTTTGCAGGCCCCAGACGCCACCGGATGTTCCACAATCGGCAAACAGAACACCTTTTTCAGCCAGCTCTTTTGCCCGGCGCTGCCCGTCCCTGTAGTTGGAGTTGCCGCCATCAATAATCAGATCTCCGGCCTCAAGCCCGGCCTGCAGCAAATTCTCAATGCTTGCATCGACAAACTGGTGCGGAACCATCACCCAGATGGAACGTGGCGCAGGCAGCAGGGCAATCACCTCCTGCAGAGTGCCCGCTGCCGCAACATTGGCAAACTCGGCTGCCAGTGCTGCGCCCGGTTCAGCCGAAACATCATAGGCCACCAGATCATGCCCGCCTTTCGCCAGACGCTTTACCATATTGCCGCCCATGCGACCCAAACCGATCATTGCCAACTTCATGCTGGTCTCCTGTTGTCACTAAAGTGAATTGACAGCGCGTGCACTAAACGCCGCCTTACGAAAGGTAGCACGCAGCTGCTAACAATATAGACAAATATAACCGAAGCCGTGTTAAACATGCGCCGGTCAGTCGTGACATCTATCCGGAAAAAGAACCCGGATACAAGGCCTTGTCCGGTGCATTTTTACCCGTCATCTTCCTCGCCACGATACTGAAGTGCCTCGGCAATCTGTTTGCCGGAGACGCCTGCTTCACTTTCAATGTCGGCAATGGTGCGGGCAACTTTCAGAATACGGTGGTAACTGCGTGCCGAGAGGCTGAAGCGGGACATCGCTGCATCCAGTAATTTTACCCCCTCTGCATCCGGCATGGCAAACGCCTCAAGCTGCGAAGGGGTCAGCCTTGCATTGACCACGCCATCTCCCTGCCGGGCATACTGTCGCTGACGGGCGGCACTCACCCGCACGGCAACTGCGGCGGATGATTCGCCTGCCGCCATACTCATCAGCTCCTCTTTCTCCACCGGCGGCACATGTACACGCAGGTCGAACCGGTCCAGAAGCGGACCGGATATACGGGTCCGATAGCGCCGAACCTGTATGCCGCTGCACTGGCAGTTGCGGGTCGGATGGCCCAGATAACCGCACGGGCACGGATTCATCGCAGCCACCAGCTGAAACTGTGCCGGGAACTCAAGCGTATCGGCAGCTCTCGCGATACAGACATGGCCGTTCTCCAGCGGCTGGCGCAACACCTCCAGCACCTGCCGTTTGTATTCCGGCAGCTCATCAAGAAACAGCGTTCCGTAGTGGGCCTTGCTCACCTCGCCAGGTCTGGGAACACTGCCGCCGCCAATCATGGCCACATCGGAGGCCGAGTGGTGCGGTGCACGGTAGGGCGGCATGGCAGAGAGCGGCGCACGGCCTCGCTCTCCTGAAATGCTGTAGATGCGTGCCACCTCCAGCTTCTGCCGGCCGGTCAGGGGCGGAAGAATTCCGGGAAGCCTCTCCGCCAGCATGCTTTTACCGACACCGGGAGGTCCACTGAGCAGCAGATGGTGGGAGCCTGCCGCAGCAATCTCCAGGGCACGGCGAGCCTGCTGCTGGCCACGAATATCGGCCATGTCAGGACTGTTCTCCGGGACTTCGTCTTCAGGCGATTGCGCTTCATACCGGGTCAGCAGCTCCCTGCCTGCAAGGTGCCGGGCTACTGCCAGCAGGCTTGAAGCAGGCAGCACTTCAATACCCGCCACTACGGCCGCTTCATCTGCATTGCCTTCGGGAAGGATGATGGATTTGAAACCCTGTGCACGCGCAAACAGTGCTAGCGGAAGAGTGCCATTGACTGCATTAATTCTGCCATCGAGCGCCAGCTCACCAATCATGAATGGAAGTTCTGCACCGGCCTGCACCTGGCCGGATGCAATCAGCAGACCTATGGCAACGGGCAGGTCGAAATAGGAGCCATCCTTACGCTTGTCAGCAGGAGAGAGATTGACGGTGATATGGCGAAGCGGGAATTCGAAGTTGGAGTTCAGCAGGGCAGCCCGGACACGATCACGGGACTCACGTACCGCAGCCTCGGCCAGACCGACCATGGACCACGAGGGCAGGCCTCTTGAGAGGTCTACCTCAACATCTACAGGCTCGGCATCGAGCCCGCGCAGTGCGGCTGAAGCCAAACGAGCTAACAAAACTGAAACTTCCTATTTGTGATCTTTCAGTTTTTCTTCCAGCTCTTTGACACGCGCATCCAGTGCAGCAAGCTCTTCGCGCGCCCTGTTGAGCATCGCCTCCTGAACCTGCATACGTTCATGGGTGACAACATCAAAGTGCTCCAGCGCCCCTTCAACAATGCCGCGCACCTGCGATTCCGCTTCCTGTTTTACGCCGCCAAGCATGCGCAGGCCACCTGCGATCTTCTCGGCAATATCATCCAGTACTTCATTATTTACAGCCATCTTCCGCCTCCGTCACAGGCCAAGCATCTCATTTGCGCGTGAATGCGGCAATACTCCCTTTGAGATAGGCTGATTTGCCCGATGGCATTTTAATACGCAACCATTCGGAATCCTTGAGAGGCTTCACATCAAGAAAGTTGCCGGGCAGATACCAGCCAACTCTCTTCGCGTTTATGTCCGGATTTTCCCGAATATTTCTGTAGCCTCTGAAATCAAAACGATCCTGGCTTTTTACCTTTTTGACCTCTTCCCGGAACACTCTGATCAGTGCCCGTTCAACAGAATCCTGGCGCAGTAAGCCATTCCTGACTTTAGCGTCAACCGTGGTGAGGCTTTCGGTCAGTTTTTTAAAACTAAGCTTTCCATCAAGGTTTTCGTTGCCGAATGCCATCAGATAACCGTCATCGACGGGCTCCAGTACATTAGCACGAAAGGCGGACTTTTTAAGCACTCGTTGCGCGGCGGCAAGCGAACCGCGCATTGAAACCGGGAAGCTCTCCTCCTCTCCCTTAAACAGATAGACCATACCGTCTACCGCAGCTCCACCGACAGCACCCACCACAGCGCAGCCCGATATCGTGATTGCAGCCACTGCCGCTACAATCAGCCGCCCCATCGCCGGGCCTCCCCGTCATCAATGTTCAGATGATCCATAACCCGATCAACCACAAAGTTGACCAGTTCATCTACCGATTCCGGCCGGTGATAAAAACCCGGCATGGCAGGAATCATATCCACGCCCATACGTGATAATTTGAGCATATGCTCCAGATGAATACTGGAGAGTGGTGTTTCGCGAGGCACCAGAATCAGCCGGCCCCGCTCCTTGAGCATCACATCAGCAGCCCGCTCCAGAAGATTGTCCGACACCCCTCCGGCAATGCGTGCCAGTGAGCCCATCGAGCATGGAATCACCACCATGTGACGAATGCCTGCAGAACCCGATGCCGCAGGTGAAAACCAGTCTGTCTGATGATAATGATGCAGCAGTGCATCAGAGATATGAAGATACGACGCAACAGCTGCAGCAACCTCTTCCGTTTTCCCGGGCAGGCTTAATCCTGCCTCCTGCTTCAGTACAACCCGTGCCGCATCGGAGAAGAGCAGATGCTGCCTGACTCCGGCGGCGGCAAGCCGCTGGATCAGCCGCAATCCGTAGGCAGCACCCGATGCGCCTGTCATCGCAACCACAACCTGCTTCACCTGACCACCACCTGTCCGCATCTCACTGTTTCCTCCTGTACCGGCTCTCCATCATCTTTAACATCTCCTCTGTTACCGTGAGAGTGGTCACATGGTAAAGCTCTCACCCAGATAGAGACGCCGGGCATCCGGATGGCTGATAATCTCATCCGTTGTACCCTGAACCAGAATCTCCCCCGCACTCATCAGGTAGGCTCTGTCACAGATACTTAATGTATCGCGAACATTATGATCTGTAATCAGGATACCTATCCCCTTGCTCCTCAAGTCTGCAATGATGGCCTGAATATCCTCGACCGCGATAGGATCGACACCGGCAAAGGGTTCATCAAGCAGCAGGAATCTCGGCCTGGTTACCAGCGCCCGTGCGATTTCGGTACGGCGGCGCTGCCCTCCGGACAATGTGTAGGCCTTCTGGTGCTGAACACCCTCGACTCCAAGGTCGATCAGCAACTCTTCGAGTTCCTCTTCAATCTGGGCATCCGGCATATCCAGCGTCTCAAAAATGGAGAGCAGATTTTCACGAACCGTCAACTTACGGAAAATGCTTGCCTCCTGAGGCAGGTAGCCAATCCCCTTCCTGGCCCGCATATGCATAGGCAGATCGGTGATACCCTCTCCATCCAGCGTTACCTCTCCCTGCTCGGCCTGAATCAGTCCACAAACCATATAGAAGCTGGTGGTCTTGCCAGCGCCATTAGGGCCCAGCAGCCCCACGCATTCGCCGGAGTAGACGTCCAGGTTAACATCATGAACGACGGTTTTCCTGCGGTAGCTTTTGTTCAGCCCTTTGGCAGAGAGATGATGTACCGTACTCATGGAAGTGGTTTCCCGGCCGGGGCCGAACCCTGCCCGTTTTCACCCTTGTCACCCTCCGCCTCAAAGGTAAGGCGAACTCTTTCTCCTGCAGCCCCTTGCTGGATACTGGTCTCCGTTGTATTGATGTTGTGCACAATCTTTTCGCTCTGAATCGTGCCTTCGGGACCTTCCACTTTCGCTTTTCCAATCAAAATCAGAATCCCTTCGGACTCTTTGTAGATAGCCTCATTGGAAGAGCCATGCTTCTCTCCCTGTCGCATGGAAACGTTGCCATAGGCCTCTGCCTGCTCAAGCTCGCCTCCGGCCTGCTGCTTGTAAAAAGCAACAAGCCGATCACACCGTAACTCAAAGTCATCCCGGGTCAGATGAACAGCACCGGAAAACTGGGCCCTGTTTTCTGCATGCTCAACCGTAAGGGATTCGGACGTGATCCGCAGTGGCCCTGCATCAACCGGAGAGGCGCCAAACAACACTAAACTGATCACCCACAACCTTCTGATCATCTCCGGCCTCCAAGCTCACGCGGGGTCGCATCTTCAACCCGGACATCGTGTGCAACTGTCAGCTTCTGCGTCTTACGGTCTACACGCAAGCCTCTTCCCTGCAGCTTCACATCCGGTTTGCTTACCTTAAAACTGCCGGGCACCACCATCTCATCCTGACCGCCATCATAACGCAACTCATCACATAACAGTGTCCAGTCACGATACCGGGCCTTAACCGAACCCTTAAAATGAATATTTTTCCTGGCTGGCTCAAACCATGCTTCAGCCCCCCTGACAGGAATCACCTCACCGGTTTCGGTAAACAGCTCAAGTTGCGGTTCGATCAGATGCATGCCCTGACTCTGCTGCTTTGCCTCCTCAGCCTGCAGACGCCAGATAATCCGCTCGCCCTTACGCTCGACAATCAACGGCTTTTCAACCTTTGCCTCTGGCTGCGTACTGCTCTCCACACCGGTCTGGAGAGGCTTGTCTGAAACTGCAACCCTGGAGTTCACCCATAGAAGTCCGGCTGCCACAACCACACTGCCGATCGAAACACCCAGAGAACTCCACTTCACCACTGCCCAATGCCTATCCTGCATCATGGCTTACACCCATTGAACTCAGGCTCCTGGCCAGCCGCAATCTTCAGGCGTCAATCCGTAAGGCTCCGTGATCACCCTCTCCCAGCAGCCTGCAGCCAGAATCAGCCCCTCGGCTGCCTGCCTGACGGCTCCCCGGCCACCTCTATATGCGGAGACCCAGTCCACACGCTTTAACACACCCCGATCCGCATCAGCCGGAGCCATCGTGAGATGACAGGCTGCCATCGCCGGCAGATCGACCACATCATCTCCCATGTAAGCGCACGCATCAGCAGCGATACCTGCCTCTTCACACAACTGCTTTAATCCGTCGGCTTTTCTCAACGAGCCCTGCACAACATGCTCAATGCCAAGATCCCGTGCCCTGTGCTCAACCACGCGGGAGGTACGTCCTGTCAGAATCGCCACCTTGATTCCCGTACGCTGCAGCATCTTGATGCCATGACCATCACGAACACTGAATGCCTTTGACTCCTCACCGTTGTGATCCATTTCAACCCTGCCCTCGGTCATCACACCATCAACATCCAGAATCAGCATTTTGACCCGCCTGCCCTGCTGCAGTGGAAAATCATCATATAAAAGGCTCATGCGACACCCGCCTTCAACAGATCATGCATATGAACCGCTCCTGTCGGCACAAAAGAGCTGTCTGTAATAAAAAGCACTGTCACCTTATGCTCCTCCATCACGCGTACGGCTTCACTGGCCAGGTGATCCGCCTCAATGGTGCGTGGCGACGGATGCATCAGCGCGCTGACACTCGCCTCCAGATCAACATGGCCCGACTCCATCACCCTTCTCAGATCACCGTCTGAAAGGCAGCCGACAAGCTTTCCATCCTCACAGATACCGGTGATGCCAAGCCTGTGCCTGCTCATGGATACAATCGCATCACGCAGAGAAGCAGATACGGCAACCAGCGGGAGCTCGTTGCCTGTATGCATCACATCGGCCACCCGCATCAGTTTGCGGCCCAGACTTCCGGCCGGATGCACGCGGGCAAAATCCTCTTCCCTGAATCCCCGTTGCTTCAGCGTGACGACAGCCAGGGCATCTCCCAACGCCAGTGCTGCCGTTGTTGAAGCCGTCGGGGCAAGATTCATCGGGCAGGCCTCCTGTGTGACAGGAACCTCAAGCACAATATCCGCATAGCGGCCCAGTGTAGAGTCCGGCTTACCGGTGATTGCGATCAGGGTTGCCCCCAAACGCTTGATGGTGGGCAATAGCCCGCAGACCTCATCCGTCTCACCGCTGTGGGAGAGCGCCAGAACTGCATCGTGGCGGGTAATCATACCCAGATCACCATGCTGGGCTTCTGCCGCATGCACAAAAAAGGCAGGGGTTCCGGTAGAGGCAAAGGTGGCGGCGATCTTTCTGGCAATAATTCCCGATTTGCCCATGCCGACGACCACCAGCCGCCCCTGCAGCTCAAGGATCGCTGCAACGGCTTCTGTAAACTCGTCCCCGAGTGAGTCTCTCTGCAGAGAGAGTGCTTCGATCTCGATGTTTAAAACCTTCCGGGCCTTATCCAGCCACGCCTCTCTGTTTTCACTCATGTAATGAACCATCCGTTTTTTGAATCGATACCATCCAGCCTGATATGTGGTGATATTCCGGGCAAGGGCAACCCCTTCGCCTCACTCCCAGGCCATGGCAACCAGTGGTGTCGACAAGCGGCCAAGCATGACCGACGTGACTTGCTGAAATTTTTCCAGCTCTTCAGCAGGCACCGGCCTGGCAGGTGAATGTTTAACAGTCAGCGGATTGGCTGCCCTGCCACGAACCCGGAACTCAAAATGGAGATGGGGGCCTGTGGCCAGGCCACTCATGCCTACATAACCGATAATCTGCCCCTGTTTGACGCGTACACCACGCTTGATGCCACGGCCATAACTGCGCAGATGCGCATAAGCAGTCGAGTGGGCCGAATTGGTATGACGGATCTCCACAAGCCGGCCATAGCCGCCTTTCCGGGCTGAAAACACAACGGTTCCATCACCGATGGCCCGGATGGGTGTGCCACTGACTGCGGCATAATCAACACCCCGATGTGCCCGCGTGTAGCCAAGAACCGGATGTTTACGACTTGTCGAAAAACGTGAAGAGATGCGTGAAAATTTTACCGGTGATTTGAGGTAGGTTTTACGCATGCTGCTGCCATCAGGTGAAAAGTACTCGACATTGCCATTGGCCAGTTCATGCCTGATTGCCTGATAGGCTTCACCCTGATTAATAAACTCGGCGGCAAGAATCACTGTGTCGAGCATGCGGCCTCTATCGTCGAACTGCTCTTCATACAGCACGGAGAAGCTGTCACCGGCACGCAGATCACGGGCAAAATCAACATCCCAGCTGAAGATATCGACCAGGTTCATGGTGGTACGTTCATCCAGCCCTGCTCCAACCGCAGCAGAGAACAGTGACTCCTGAACAACACCCGATGCACGCATCTGTCGCCTGTTAACCGAACGCGGTTGCAACTCCGCCTGCCAGCCCTTGCCCTCAGAGGCAAAAAGATGCAGCCGCTGTTTACTATCCACCTCGTAATAGACATGGACAACGGAATCTCTGTCCGTACGGGAAAACGCCTGACCTGCGCGCACCTGTCGCAACGAATAGACCGGCCCGGATGCTTTGCTCATCTGCATCACTTCGGCAAAAGGGAAGCCGAGCTTGCCCAGGGCCGTGATTGCGGCATCGCCGGGTTTCAATACCACACGTGACGGAGCCGGCTGTTTAACCTCTGCTGGCACCTTAACCTCAAGCCACTCTTCCCTGGTGACAGGCACACTCGCATCAACCCGGCCACCCAGCAGCAGCAGGGTCAGCATAAAAAGACCGGCCACAGAACCGGCTACGCCCAGCATCACCGGCTTCACCGAAAGCGGCTGCATATACGAGGCACGCCCCTTCACCACTGAAGGTCGTACACGCTCCTGGCCTGCACTACTGGCAAAATCCTGCTGCAAACATCTCTCCTTCTCCCTTCATAAACCGCCTTAACAACCGCCGTATAAATAGTTGAACAGGCACGAAAAACCCTATGCTTGAAGGTTCGGCTGCCAATGTCAAAAAAAACAGGCAGTTAAAGGCACCTTTGCCTAATAGAGGGACTCAAAAATTTCCGCAAATTCCTGATAAACAGCTCTTCGTTTGAGCTTCATTGTTGGCGTCAGCAATCCGTTTTCAATACTGAAAGGTTCGGTCTGAATATAGATACGCCTGATCTGCTCATGGGAATTCAGCGGTTTCAGATGGTGCTGAATCTGTTTCTGTATCTGTCTGCGCAGCACATCCGAAACAGCCAGCTCCCTCCAGCCGGATTCGGGCATACCGGCCCCTTCCGCCCACACAACGCATGCCTCCTGATCGGGAACGATCATCGCAACAAGATAGGGGCGCTGATCTCCGTAGACAACAACCTGCTCAATCAGTGCTTCAGCTGCCAGCAGCCCTTCAACACGCTGCGGTGCGATGTTTTCTCCTCCGGAATTAACAATCATATCTTTTTTACGGTCCGTGATTTTGAGGTATCCATCCTCGTCAAGCTCCCCGATATCGCCGGTATGCAGCCAGCCGCCAATCAGCACTTCTCTGGTCGCCTTGCTGTTTTTCCAGTAGCCGGACATAATATTGTTGCCGCGGGCGATGATTTCGCCGTCATCGGCAATTCTGATTTCAACTCCCCTGACCGCAGGTCCGACCGTCCCGATACGACGGTCATGCATCGGATTAACAGTAAGCAGGGGTGCAGATTCGCTCAAACCATACCCCTCCAGCACCGGCAGCCCCAGGGTCTCGAAAAACCGCCCCACTTCAACACTGAGTGGTGCACCGCCTGAAACAATCACGCGCAACCTGCCGCCAAAACGATTACGGATTTTTTCACCCACCAGCCTGTCCAGAAGTTTGAGCAGCAAACCGGCGACAGGCCCGGGGTTCTCCTTCCCGGCCAGACTGAAATAGCTGTGAAACAGTTTCTGTTTAAGTGCTGACTGCTTTGCAACCTGAGCCAGAATTCTGTTGCGCACCACTTCAAGCAGGCGCGGAACGGCAATCATCATGGTCGGTTTTGCTTCGCCGAGGTTTTTGGCGACGGTATCCGGACGCTCTGCAAAAGCGACCGAGATGCCGAAGGAGTAGGGAAGAAAGTGACTGCCGGTTCGCTCCAGCGCATGCGCCAGCGGCAGAAACGAGAGCATGCACTCCTCGTGCAACAGTGAAATAACGGCGGGAACTGCCTCAAGGTTGGTCAGAATATTGCCGTGCGTAAGCATCACTCCTTTGGGGTTGGCCGTGGTGCCGGAGGTGTACACCAGTGTTGCCAGCTGGTCACGGTTGAGCTTTGACAGCCGTCTGTTCAGCCGCTCTTCATCGATATCGCCCTCTTCCAGCTCGGCAAGGTTGTGAACCGGGGCACCTTCATCGTCGTCAACATCTTCACAAACATAGATATGCCTTACTTTTTCCGACTCATCCGCCGCTTTTTTCAGTTCACGCAACAGATGGCCGCCGGAGGTAAAAACGACAGCAGCACCGGAATCATCCAGCACATAGGCGATATCCTGTGGCCTGTAGGAGCAGTAGAGCGGCACGGTTACCGCACCGACGGAGAGGATAGCGTAATCAATGACAGCCCACTCAGGCCGGTTCTCCATCAGCAGTCCGACACGATCCCCCGGTTTGACGCCTGCACGCATCAGACCCGATGCGACATGCCTGACCCTGTTGCCGAACATCTGATACGTAATCGGGACATATTCACCGTTGCGGCGCTCCCACTGGGCAGGACGAAGCGGAGCCTTATCAACCTGTTTGAAAAAGGCAGCAGGAAGACTCGGACATGTCGGGAGATATTCAGCCGCCAGCATCTTCTCCGGCAGAGTCCTTATCTTCGGGCTCTTCACGCTTCTCCGTTTTTTTCTTTCTGGCTGGCGTACGTCTGCGTTTCGGTGTCCCGGGCTTCGCTTTGGCTTCAGGCTGGTCTGACGCCAGCTCCAGATGTACCAGCAGAGTCATCTGCGTGATCACCACGCCCGGCACACTGGCAACAGCAGCAAGCAGCAGCCCGAACATCACCAGCCCGACCAGATACGCAACTCCGCCCCAGAAGCCTGTGCCCTCATAAGCACGCATAAGCGGATCATGCGCAGCATAATCGACCAGCCCGAGCGTGACCTCCGCACCCAGCCAGAGCGGCGAAAGCACCAGCGCTGCCATAAACAGAGAGACAAGCAGCCCGCCCAGGTTATAGATCAGCAGCTCGGGCAGGCGCTCTTTAATCAGCCTCCACAGATCGCTCTTCAAGGATGTCGCATTCGCATTGGCAATCGCCACGCGGGCCGCGATATTAAACAACGCCAGCACCAATCCGATGGCCACCACACTGTTCAGAAGCAGCAGCGGCACGCCAATCAACGCCAGCCAGACCACACCAAGGCCCGGTATATTCGCCAGCGCCAGCACCACCATCTCCGCAAGAACCAGCGCCAGCAGCAGGCCGGCACCCCAAACCGGCAGCATCAAAATCGATTGCACCCTGCCCCAGGCAAACCTGGCCGCTTCGATTGTATTGGGAACAAACGCGCCCTGAATCTGACAAAGAAGCTGATGGGCAAGCGCAGTCAGGCCAAACAGCAGGGAGAGCAGTGCTGCTATACCACCAATGAAATGGAAAAGAATGGCTCCAAAGGTCAGCTCGCCATCCACACTGAAGAGGCCGTAGATTACTACAGCAACAGAGATTGACAGCGCCATGGTTGTTAATACGCGCGGTTTCAGAGCATTACGGGCAGCTCCCAGCCACTGATCGGGTTGAAAATAGCGGTGATTCATTGCAAGCCCCCTTCAGTCCATCTGAATTTCAAAAGAGTAGCCGAGAAAACCGGTCCTGACCAATAATTGGAAAGGCCCTGCGATGCAGGGCCTTTTCCGTCCGGTCCGATCAGAAAAAACTCAAACTCTGCGGCCATAAATATATTGCTGCGTATAAGCATTGGTACTGTTCATGCCACGAATAATTTTTGCCAGCTGCCGGATGGTGTTCATCATAATATCCCTGGTCATATCAGGATGGTCAGCCATCAGATTTCCCAGTGCCTGACGCGAAAGCTTGTATGCAACACATGCACCGAGTGCTGTTATCGTAGCACTGGAGGGCTCATCATCAAAAATTGCCATGTCACCCAGCTGTGCGCCTTCTCCCACTTCACTAACCCGGACCTTTTCTCCATGGCTGTCGCGCAGCACCCCGGCACGGCCCGAATAGAGAAGATAGAGACCGTCACTATGTTCACCCTCCTCAATCAGCACATCGCCCTTGTTAAACTCAGAAACGTGTATGGATTGAGCCAATACATTCTGCTCACCCGCATCCAGCTGCCGGTGAAAAACATGATCTTCAAGCCACTCGAAATCAATCTCCATATCCATCTCCTTCCAGACAGGTAGCACGTCAATAAAAACGCGACGCTATATATGCCGTCAAGCCCGTTCCGTGAGTCACATCACGCCTGCCCGGCGTTTGAGAATACCTGCTCTTTTCACAGATTTCTAGCGAAGAGGGGCAAGCGAAGCTAGGCTTCCACCAAAGTGTTCGGGAGCATGACAGACAGTGACCTTTCAGGATCTTATTCTTACACTACAACAATTCTGGGCCAGACAGGGCTGCGTGATTCAGCAGCCTTATGACTGCTCGATGGGTGCCGGTACGTTTCATCCGGCCACATTTCTGCGCGTACTGGACGATGACAGCTGGCGCACAGCCTATGTGCAGCCTTGCCGCAGGCCTACTGACGGGCGCTATGGTGAAAACCCGAACCGGCTACAGCACTACTATCAGTTTCAGGTAATCCTGAAACCGGCGCCTGAAAATATTCTCGATCTCTACCTGCAGTCCCTGAATGAAATCGGCATTGATACCGCCATTCACGATATCCGCTTTGTTGAAGATGACTGGGAGTCTCCGACGCTGGGTGCATGGGGCCTTGGCTGGGAAGTATGGCTGAACGGCATGGAGATCACCCAGTTCACCTACTTCCAGCAGGTGGGCAGCGTGGAGTTGACCAGAACACCGGGTGAAATCACTTACGGTCTGGAGCGTCTGGCGATGTATCTGCAGGGTGTGGACAACATCTACGACCTGACCTGGGTGGAGACGCCTGATGGCAGAAGAGTGACCTATGGCGACGTCTTCCACCGCAACGAAGTGGAGTTCTCAACCTACAACTTCGATGAGGCCGATACCGATGCACTGCACAGACAGTTCGACCATGCCGAAGGAGAATGCAGGCGCCTGACTGAAAAGAATCTGACACTGCCTGCCTACGAGGAGGTGATGAAGGCATCGCACGCCTTTAACCTGCTCGATGCCCGGGGGGCGATCTCGGTGGCCGAGCGCCAGCGCTTTATCGGCCGGGTTCGAGGACTGGCCAGAACCGTGGCTCGTGCCTATGCGGGGGTGGACAATGAGTGACACGGCTCCGCTTCTAATTGAAATCGGTGTTGAAGAGATCCCGGCAGGCGTCTCTGTCGACCTGGGTAATGAGCTTTTCTGCAAGCTCGATACGCTGCTGAACAGCAATGACTTTGATCCGAAAAATCTGTCATGGACCGTATCCCCGCGCAGACTTCTGGTTCATGCAACTACCTGTCATGTCAGACAATCTGACAGAGATGAAGTGATCTGGGGGCCCCCGGAGAAGGTGGCATTCGACAGTGATGGCAACCCGACCAAAGCAGCTGAAGGCTTTGCCAGAAAGTCAGGCCTGACAGTGAATGATTTCACCCTTGAGGATAAGGGTGACGGCAAGGATCGCTACATGAAAGCCACCGTGCATCGCGAAGGCCGCAAGGCTGTGGATGTTCTGGCCGAAGCGCTGCCTGAAATCCTGCGCAGGCTTCCAAGCCCCAAACAGATGAAGTGGAATGATGGCAATGCCCGTGACGATGCCTTTATCCGCCCTGTTCGCTGGATTGTAGCCCGCCTCGGTGATGAGGTTATTCCATTTGAGTTTGCAGGTGTGAAAAGCGGCAAAGAGAGCTGCGGCCACCGTATTGCCGGCTGCAACGGTGAGCTGGATATTAATGATCCGATCGCATGGCTGGCCGGGCAGAAAGTGATGGCAAACCGTGATGATCGTATCGCGCACATCAACCGGGCCATGCAGGCGCTTTGCCAGGCTGCAGGGCTGGAGGTGGTCATTGACAGTGATCTGGTCGAAGAGGTTGCCGATCTGACCGAATGGCCGGTACCGGTACTCTGTGAATTCAGCAGCGACTATCTGCGCCTGCCGGAAGAGGCGATCCGCATCACGCTAAAAGCACACCAGCGCTGCTTTATCACCCACGACAAAGCTGACAGCATCTCCAACAGATTTATTGCCGTGGCGAACATTGAATCGAAAGAGCCTGCAAAAGTTGCCGAGGGAAACGCCCGTGTGGTCAATGCCCGCCTGGCTGATGCGGCTTTCTACTATGACAGGGATCCGTCCGAGTCACTGGATGAGCGGGTTGAAAAACTCAACAACGTCACCTTCCAGGAAGGGCTCGGCATGATCAGCGATCAGGTGCGCCGCATGCGTGCCTTCGTACTCGATAACGCCAGGCATATCGGTGCTGATGCCGATGCGGCGCAACGTGCCGCTTACCTGTGCAAATCAGACCTGACAACGGGTCTGGTCTATGAATTCCCGGAACTGCAGGGGTATATGGGTGGTATCTACGCGAAACTGGAAGGTGAATCTGCCAATGTCGCTCAGGCCATTGCCGAGCACTACCGGCCTGCCGGGGCGGAAGATGCACTCCCCGAAACAGCAGAGGCCCGTGCCATCGCGATTGCCGAACGTATCGACAAACTGCTCGGCTATTTCCATCTGGGCCGCATACCGACCGCCAGTGCTGATCCGTTCGGCCTGCGCCGGGCAGCTATTGGCCTGATCCGCCTGCTGGCTGATGCCGGAATGCCGGTCGACATGACGCTGGATCAGGTCATTCACGAAGCTGCCAAACAGTGGAATCAGCAGCGCGTTACCGTCACCATCAATGACAGGACCATCGCTCAGGTTCACGAGTTCATCATGGAACGACTGATGGGCATGGCAGATCATTTCGGCCTGACCCGCAGCTCCATTGATGCCGCCATGGCCACCACGACAGAGCGCCCGGTTTACAGGCATCTTGAAGTTGCCCTGCTTCTGAAAGGATTTGCCGATTCTGAGACGGGACAGGCCGTTGCAGCAGCCAACAAGCGCATTGCCAACATCCTGAAAAAGTCGGAGCAGGTCACCGCTGATGTGAATGTGACTCTGTTTGCCGAAACTGCCGAGAAAGCGCTGTTTGCAGCGCTTGAAAAAGCCGAGTCCAGCTTCCCGGATGATCCTGAAGCCCGGCTGGAGGTGCTGGCAGGGCTGCGTGAACCGGTTGATACCTTCTTTGATGATGTGATGGTGATGGCGGAAGACAGGGCTGTTCGTAACAACCGTCTGGCTCTGCTCTCCCGGCTGCGCGGACTCTTCCTGCAGCTGGCAGATGTTTCACGTCTGTAACGCTTGAAACCAGCCTGTGCCTGAAAACATAGTCGACACACTGATCCCGCTGATGGCTGCATGGCTGCTGCTGGCAGGGGCTGCCCTGTGGGCCAGACGCGAGAGCCTGGGCCTCTCCAGAGCCATGATTACTGCCTCACTGCGCGGATTGGCTCAACTGCTGGTTCTGGCTCTGGTACTGCACTGGATTTTCGATATCGAGTCACGTGTTGCACAGATTCTGATTGTTCTTGGTTTCTGTGTTCTGGCCGGTCATAACAGTGCCGGTTATCACTCAGGTAACAATGCTTGGCTCTCCAGTTCCACAGGTCTTGCCTGCGGATGTGCCGTCACACTGCCGTGGCTGGCCTTTACAGGCGCCATTGATGCCGATACCCGCACGCTGATCCCGCTCGGCAGCATGATTGCCGCCAATGGCATGAATGCCGTTTCCATCATGTTTGAGCGCATGCAATCCGGCGGCGTTGCGGGCGGAGGAATCCGCGCTGCCATGATCCCGACCGTTGATACCTTGAAAGTTGTGGGACTGGTTCATATGCCGGGCATTTTTGTCGGCATGATCCTTGCCGGCAGCCCGCCGATGGCTGCGGCATCCGCACAGCTGATTGTGTTGTACATGATAGTGGCATCAAGCCTTACCTCATGTATTGTAAGCCTCCTGATGATGAACCACTTCAATAAAGCAAAGGCATGAAGGCAGCGGCGTGAGACTGAAACGACTGGAACTGGCCGGCTTCAAATCCTTTGTAGACCCGACAAAAATCGAGTTCGGCGACGGCATTACATCGATCGTCGGACCAAACGGCTGTGGCAAATCCAACATCGTGGATGCCATTCGCTGGGTGCTCGGCGAACACTCGGCCAAACACCTGCGCGGCGGCGTGATGGATGACCTGATCTTTCAGGGCTCCGAAACACGTCCGCCGGTCGCCCTTTGTGATGTTGAACTCACCTTCGCCGTAGCCAGGGGTCAGCTACCCAGCCCCTACCATGAAATGGAAGAGATCAGAATCCGTCGCCGGCTGACCCGCGATGGCGGCTCGGACGGATTCATTAACGGCAAGATGGTTCGCATCAAGGATATTATCGATATTTTCCTGGATACCGGCATCTCCACCCGCGCCTATGCCATTGTGGAGCAGGGCTCAATCTCCCGTATGATTACCGCCAGGCCGGAAGAGCGCCGCGCGCTTTTTGAAGAGGCCGCCGGCGTCATGAAGTACCGCTCACGCCGTCGGGAATCGGAACTGAAGATGAACTCGACCCGGCAAAATCTGGAACGTGTTACCGATCTTCTGGAGGAGGTGCGTTCCCAGTGCCGCTCGCTGCGCCAGCAGGCATCCCGTGCCGAGCGTTTCAAGGCCCTGCAGGAGGAGTGTGAACAGCTGCAGGCACACAGCTTTGGTATTCGCTACCGTCAGCTTGGACGGCAGATGGATGCCATCCGGTTTACGCTGGCTGAAAAACAGAAGCAGGAGGCGGAGAAAGCCCGGCACCACAGTGAGGCTGAAGCAGCACTGAGCAAAGCCCGGGAGGCACTCATTGCCCACGAGACAGAGGCCCAGTCCAGGCAGGACAGCCTTCGTGCCGCAGAGCAGCAGCGTGCGACACTGCAGCAGCAGGCTGAGCGTATGGCTGGTGAGCGCAGACTGCTGGCTGAGCGCAAGGGCGGCCTTACGCAGCGCATCGAAGAGATGCAGCGACGGACAGAGATGCTCACCGGAGAGACAGAACGTCTGCAGCAGCAGATGAAATCCAGCGATGACTCGCGCCTGCAGAAAGTCAGGGCCGAGACAACCGAAAAAGTCGCGGCAGCTGAAGAGCATTTTGCCGAAGCACGTGAAAAGCGGGATCAGCTGCTGGCCGAATTTGAGCGTCTGCGCAGTGAGTTTGAAAACCGGGAGAAGCGTCGCCAGCAGGCCAGCAGTACTCTGGAGCGGCTCGAACAGCGCCACCGGATCGTGCAGGGTCAGTTTGAAGAGGCGTGCAACCAGCTACAGAGAGGTGAAACTGCCATCATCGAGGCGCGCGACTCCTCGACCGGTTGCGAGCGGCGGGCTTTAGAAGCAACAACTGCACTGGAAGATGCCCGGGTACGGCTGGACAGGTGCCGGAAAGAGCGCGAAGCGGCGATGGGCCAACGTGCAGAAAGTGAGCAGAGGGTGCGTCTGCTGCGTGGTGAATCCCAGGAGCTTGCAGCACAGCTGGCGCATCAGGATGTGCCGGACAGACTGCGTGAGCAGATGCGCTCCAGAGGTGCAATCTGGATCGATGAATCCCTGCAGGTTCCCGAGGGGCTGGAACTGGCCGTAGCGGCAGCGCTCAGAGGCAGGGCAGCCGATGTAAGTCTGCCCGCCAATCCGGATCTTTCCGAATGGCAGGAGCTGTGCATTGAAGCCAGGGATGCACCGATTGCGATGTTTGCTGCAGGCCTCGTCAAGCAGGAGAGTGCAGATGCAAGTCTGGCTCTCTCCATTGGCCTGACCGCTGAACACCCGCTTTTCAATCTCTTCTCCCACATTCAGTTCTGTGAAGATATTTTTAACAGCAAGCTCTCCGGGCAACGCCCTCTTGTCAGTCGGGATGGCTGGAGACTTGAACCCGACGGATGGCTGATCCCTCCGGCCCGGAATCACACAGCCAGACGTCTGATGCTGCAGCGGCGCCAGCGCGAATGCGAAGCCGAACTGAAAAAAGCAGAGCAGTCGCTACAGGCGGGCGAAGATGCTGTCCAGAAGTCGGAAGATGCACTGACACTGCAGCAGCAGAACTGGCAGAAAGCGCACCTTGCTGCTACTGAGTCGGAGAGTAGCCTGCGATCAGCTCAGGCCGATTTAAAGCGTCTGCAGGAGGGGCTGGCGTCGCTAAATGACCGGATTGCCCACCTGACCCGGGAAAATGAGGAGATTGGAAAAGATATCCTGCACTGGCAGGAGCAGCGTGACGGCGTCTCCGGCACGGATCAGCAGCAGCAGCTGGATGCAAAAGAGCGCCTTGATGCCCAGACCGCGGAGCAGCAGCGTTGTGAACAGATCCTTCACCAGGCAAGAAGCGAGCTGGCTTCCGCCAATCAGGCACTGGCACTGCATCAGCAGGCTGTTGAAAACCTTCAGCGGGAAGAACAGAGAATCACCCGGGAGATCGGGCAGCTCAATGAGCGGGTCAGCCAGGATCGTGCCCAGCTTGTCCGTACAGATGAAGAGCTCACTGCTGCTGCAGCGCATGCAGGGCTGGACAGAGAGCTTCGCACTGCATCGGACGCAGTTGAGGCAGCCCATCAGGCCCTGAACAGCATCCGCCAGATGGGCCATGAGCTGCAACAGAAGTCCCATGCCTGTGAACGCACGGAACGTGAAGCCCGTACAGGCAGACAGCAGAGTAATGAGGCCCGGCAGAAAATCGAGATCCAGCTGGCTACCGAGCAGGCACGTATTCAGGATATTGAAGAGGAGATCAGGCAGCGCTTTAAAAAAACCGCCCGGGAGCTGGTCAGCTCGCTGGATGAATCAGCTGATGCAGAAGATGCTGAGCAGGTTGTGCAGCGGGCCCGTGAACTGGAGGAGCGTCTGAGCCGCTTCGGGCCCGTTAATTTGCTGGCCATTGATGAATTCCAGCAAGCCTCTGAGCGCGAGGTATTCCTGAGCGAGCAGTCCGATGATCTGGAGGCCAGCCTGAAAACACTGACAGATACAATCTCACGCATTGACCGCACCATGCGTCAGCGTTTTCTCGATGTGTTTGAACAGACCAACCGTATTTTCAGGGAGACGTTCCCGCGTCTTTTCGGTGGCGGACGGGCCGAACTGCGGCTTGATTCTGAAGATGTGTTGACCGCCGGTGTCAGCGTGGTCGCACAGCCGCCCGGGAAACGCCTGGGTGATATCGGTCTTCTCTCCGGTGGTGAAAAGGCGCTGACAGCAGTCGCGCTGGTCTTTTCAATTTTCCAGATCAAGCCTGCCCCGTTCTGTATACTCGACGAGGTGGATGCACCGCTGGATGATGCCAATGTCGGCCGCTACAACGACATGCTCAGGGAGCTGGCAGACCGGGTTCAGTTCCTCGCCATATCACACAACAAGATCACCATGCAGAAAGCAGACCGTCTGGTTGGTGTCTCCATGCCGGAGGCGGGCGTCTCCCGCATTGTTGCCGTGGATATGGAGCAGATCGCCTGAACATCACAGGCAGAAGCTACTGCTTGTTGCTGTTGAACTGTTTAAGCTAGCATTGCGCTTTCCATGTTAACTGAAACCAATAAACCGCACTCCGGAAAAGCTCTGGACGGGCTTTACATCAAAACCTACGGCTGCCAGATGAATGAGTATGACTCATCACGCATGGCTGACCTGATGAAGGAGGCCTACGGTCTGCGCCTTGTCGCAACGGCCGAAGATGCCGATGTCATCCTGATGAACACCTGCTCGGTACGTGAAAAAGCCGAGGATAAGGTCTACTCCGAACTGGGCCGCTATCGGAAGATCAAGAACAGAAGGCCTGATCTGATCATTGGCGTCGGCGGCTGTGTTGCCCAGCAGGAGGGCGAACGTATTCAGCAACGCGCCCCTTACGTTGATATCGTGTTTGGTCCGCAGACCTACCATAACCTGCCCGAAATGGTGAAACAGATTCGCCGTGACCGCGTACATCTGACTGCGACGGAGATGCCGGAGATTGAAAAGTTTGACCACCTGCCGGTGCCGGGAGTTCAGGGTGTCTCCGGCTCTGTCACTATCATGGAGGGGTGTGACAAATTCTGCACATTCTGTGTTGTTCCCTACACCCGCGGGCCCGAACTATCCAGGCCTGTGAGCGATGTGCTGGCTGAGTGCAGAGCACTTCTCTCCGGGGGCGCGGTTGAGATCAACCTGCTGGGACAGAATGTGAACGGCTACAGAGGCGAGGGGCCGGACGGTGACGAATGGGATTTCACCATGCTGCTCTATGCAGTTGCAGAGCTCGAAGGCCTGAAACGCCTGCGTTTTATCACCAGCCATCCGGTAGAGATGACACGCGAACTGGCCGTTGCATTCGGGGAGCTGCCACAGTTGATGCCGTTTCTTCATCTGCCTGTGCAGAGTGGCTCGGACCGGATACTGAAGGAGATGCATCGTGGTCACTCACGTGACGACTACTTCCGTATGATCGACGAGCTACGTGAGCACTGCCCTGAGCTGGCACTCTCTTCAGATTTTATTGTCGGCTATCCCGGTGAAACCGATGAAGATTTTGCCGACACGATCGATCTGGTCAGGCGCGTGGGTTACGACTCCTCCTACTGTTTCAAATATTCGCCACGGCCGGGGACACCCGCAGCCAAAATCGAGGATGATATTCCTGAGAATGTGAAAGATGCCCGCCTGCAGACCCTGCTTGACCTGATACGCGAACAGTCCAGAGCGGCAACCGAACGACAGGTCGGCAAAACAGTGGATGTTCTGGTTGAAAAAGAGGGCAAAAAAGCCGGCGACATGCAGGGGCGCACACCTGACTTCAAGATTGTTCACTTCCGTGGCCAGCCAGGACAGGCTGGCCGGATTGTGCCGGTAAAAATCACTGCAGCTTACGGGCAATCCCTGCGTGGAGAGCTCTGCGTTGCATAGCACGCACAGCATCTGCGCGGGAGTCTGAAATGGAAACGATCGACCTCTCATCCATGGGGCCGTCAATGCTTGCCGCGCTCTGCGGACCAGACAGCCGGACCATCAAACAGATTGAAAAATATTTTCATGTCCGTTTTCTCGGTAAGCCGGGACAGTGGAGCATTGAAGGGGAACACGCCTCCCGGGCCGGGGACGCAGTGCGCCGGATCGCCCGGCAGCTGGAGAGCGGTTCACTGACCCGGATTGATGTTGCAGCCATCCTGGCTGATGACCAGCTACCGGAGGATGAACGCAGCAGAGGCACGGAGAGTGTGCTGATTGCCGGCCGCCGCCGTATTCAGGGAAAAACTGCAAATCAGCGTCAGTATCTTCGTGATATCCATGATAACACATTAACGCTCTCCATCGGCCCTGCCGGTTCGGGCAAGACCTATCTGGCCGTAGCCGCTGCCGTGGTTGCACTTAATTCGCATGAAGTTGAACGCATTATCCTGACACGTCCGGCCGTTGAAGCCGGTGAGCGCCTCGGTTTTCTGCCGGGAGATCTGCAACAGAAGGTAGACCCCTATCTACGGCCGCTGTTTGACGCACTGACCGATATGGTCGGTGTTGAGAAGATGAATGCACTGATGGAGCAGGGGCGTATTGAAATCGCACCGCTGGCCTATATGCGTGGGCGCACGCTCAATGACGCATTTATCATTCTTGATGAGGCACAAAATACCACCAGGGCACAGATGAAGATGTTCCTGACCCGGCTCGGTTTCGGATCAAAGATGGTGGTGACCGGTGACAGTACGCAGGTTGACCTGCCGCAGCATCACCACAGTGGTCTGCTGCATGCACTGCAGGTGCTCGAAGGTGTTGAGGATGTCGGCATCTGCCGCCTGACCGGCAAGGATGTCGTCAGACATCGGCTGGTGGAGAAGATTGTTGCTGCGTATGAGAAGCGTGAAGATGGTTGATATTATTGTGGACGAGGGCATCGAAGAGCCGCTGCCTGATGATGCCTCCATCTGCAGGGCTGTAGCGGCTGCCTGCTCTGAAGCCGGCATGGCCGGGACACCTCAGCTCTGCATACGCTTTGCGGATAACGCCACGGTTAAGGAGCTTAACAGCCGATGGCGCGGTCAGGAGAGTGTTACCGACATTCTCTCCTTTCCGATGCAGGCAGGGCCGGAGTTCGACCCCGATGAGTCGCTCGGCGATATGATTCTGGCAACTCCTTTTACGCTCAGGGAGGCAGAGAGGCTCTCTCTTCCCTCAGCTGATCATATGCTTCACCTGATTGTTCATGCTACCCTGCATCTGCTGGGGTATGATCACATGACGGAGAGTGAAGCGGAACTGATGCAGAAAATGGAGTGCAGCGCCATGCAGAAGCTTGGCCTGCACAACCCCTACCCCGATGAACTTTATAAGGATGAGACGCATGTCTAAACGTTTTCAGACGTGGCTTCGCCAGAAACTTCTGGACCATCTCAGACCCGGCCGAAGCGAGGATGAGCTGCTTGCTCTGATCGGTAAGGCAGAGGCCATTCAGTCGGATGAACAACGCCATCAGATGGAGAGTATGGTGGAGTTCCACGAGATGCGGGTTCGAGAAGTGATGATCCCGCGTTCAGAGATCAAAGCGGTGGAAGTGCACATGACGCTCTCCGAAGTGGAGAAGATCATGAGCGAAAGCCACGTGACCCGTCTGCCGGTGATTGATGGCGATCTGGACCGGGTTCTGGGTGTGGTCCATGTCTGGGATCTCTTTACCGCGCGGGTTCGAAATGAATCACCAGCACTGAATGACCTGATTCGTCCATGCCTGAAAGTATCGGAGCTGCAACGGGTATCCGGTCTGCTTTCGGAGATGCGTGCAGACAGCCATATGGCGATTGTACTGGATGAGTATGGCGGAACCGCCGGCCTGGTAACGATCACCGATCTGCTTGGAGAGATTATCGGCTCGATGGATGAGCGAGGTGAAACAACAGAGGATGCCGAGTACCAGCGAACCGAAAGCGGTGCACTGGAGGTGCAGGCGCGCATGCATGTTGAAGACCTTGAGGAGCTGATTGGCCATGAATTGCCCGAAGGTGACTTTGATACCGTGGGCGGCCTGATCATAACCGAACTTGGCCGGATTCCCGTTCCGGGCGAACAGATCACCGTTGCCGGACTGGGTATCCATGTACAGGAGGCTGACCCCAGGCGGGTTATACAGGTTCTGATCGTACCGGAAGAGAACCCGGGCTAAGTCATGCTGCTTCACCGGGGGGAGAAGGGCATTAAACCGTATCAAGCCGTTCTGGCGCTGCTTTGCGGTGGAGCCATGCAGTTCACCTTCTCCCCCTATGACCACAACTGGTTAGCCCTTATTGCCCTCTCTGTCTGGGGCTGGTTGCTGCTTAATTCCGAACATCCGTTTACCATCAGTTATCTGTTCGGCCTTGGCTGGTTCGGCCTTGGCTCATGGTGGCTGGCAGACACCTTTCATCTCTACGGCGGTCTGGCCTATCCGGTTGCCTATGGCTGCGTGGCACTGGTCGGAGTGGTAATGGCACTCTTTCCGGCCATCTGGGGATGGCTGGCAGTCAGAGCCTCAGGCAGGACCTCTGACAGCAGCAGCCGGATCATTCTGCTATTCCCCGCATCGGCAGTTCTGCTTGAGTGGCTGCGCGGCCACCTCTTTACAGGACTCCCGTGGACATCGCTTGGCAACCTGATTCTGGATACGCCTGCAGCTAGCTGGGCATCGGTCGTCGGCGTCTACGGTGCAGCCGCAATACCTGCCCTGATCGGCATCTCTCTGGCAGCCTTCAGCCACCGAAAAGCAGGCCCTGCCGCACTCGCAGGCCTGCTGCTCTCCGTTGCGCTCATCTGGTTTGCGCCTCAACCTGCCCGGATTGAGGGGGAGGCCCGAACGGCAGCGCTGATTCAGGGCAATATTTCCCAGGATGTGAAGTGGGATCGTGCCTTTCTTGAAGAGACGATGCATCGCTACGACACCCTCTCCACCTCTGCTGCTGACGAAAGCGATATTCTTATCTGGCCTGAAGCTGCGGTTCCCCTCTTTCTCTCCCAGGCTCCCGGCTGGGACCGGTGGCTGACAAACAGGGTCACGATATGGAACAGACCGCTCCTCTTTGGCGGGCTGAAAGTGGCGGCGGAGAAACCGGGAGAGCTGCCTGTTGCACAGAACGGCCTCTTTATTCAGCTGCCCGGAGCATCCGGCCGCGATTTTACCGGCAAACACCATCTTGTTCCCTTCGGTGAATATGTGCCCGCCTGGCTGCCATGGCTGCACACACTTGTTCCCGGCATCGCCGATTTCCGGCCGGCTGAGAATGGAGGCGTGCTGACGGACGGTGACACGGTTTTCGGTTCCCTGATCTGTTATGAGTCCATCTTTCCTGAGGAGGCACGGGCACGCGTGGCGCAGGGGGCTCAGGTTCTCGTCGTTGTCACCAACGATGCCTGGTATGGCCGGAGTCCGGCTGCCTGGCAGCATCTTCAGGCGGCAAGGGTGCGTGCGATCGAGACGGGGCGTTATCTGCTTCGCGCTGCCAACACCGGTGTTTCGGCCATTATTGCTCCGGATGGGTCCATCACGGCAACAGCTCCATGGTGGACGCAGAGCGTGGTAAAAGGTACATATCGTCTTTCAGATGCAGTCACGCCGTATCAGAAGTGGGGTGACCTGCCATCAATTGTTGTGGCCTGCCTGCTGCTGCTTGCAGGCCGGGCACGGAGAGAGCGATGAAGCGAACACCGGTAGCTGTTTTGGGCGCAGGCTCATGGGGAACCGCACTGGCCATGGTGTTATCACGCTGTGGCCGTGAAGTCCGCCTGTTTGAAAGAAATGATGCTTTAGCCGGAGAGATGCAGAAGAAGCGCCAGAACACTCTTTTTCTTCCCGGCATCACTTTCCCCGAAAGCCTCAGTGTTACCGCAGATTACGATGAGGCACTGGCCGGGACTGCTGCAACCGTGCTGGCGGTGCCATGCTCTGCCGCAGATTCGGTACTCAGCAACATATCCGGTTCATCCACCCCTGTGATTGCTGCCTGCAAAGGGCTTAATCCGGATTCACTGGAGCGGGTTGACGAACTGCTGATTCGCCATGTCGGTATAGAGCGCACCGCACTGCTCTCGGGCCCCTCGTTTGCCAGAGACAGTGCAGAGGGGCTGCCGACCGCCATCACCATGGCTGCTGCCGATCTGACGTTTGCCCGCCGGTGTGCCGGACTCTTTGATGATCCTGCATTCAGAATCTATACCAGTACCGATCTGGCCGGCGTTGCCCTGGGTGGCGCACTGAAAAATGTTATCGCCATTGCTGCAGGTATTGCATCCGGCCTGAACCTCGGACATAGCGCCATTGCCGCGCTGATCACACGGGGCATCGCGGAGATATCAAGACTTGCCGTTGTCTGTGGCGGCAGGCCCGAAACCATGAGCGGACTGTCAGGGCTGGGTGACCTTGTACTGACATGTACCGGCGAACTCTCGCGCAACCGGAAAATGGGCATAGCTCTGGCAAACGGAATGAGCGTTGCCGATGCGCGCACTCATGTCGGGCAGGTGGTGGAAGGTGAAAAAACTGCCATTGCAGCCTGTAAGCTTGCTGCACGACACGGCATCGAAATGCCCATCTCGGAAATTGTCCGCTCCGTTCTTGAAGAGAAGATCAGGCCTGACCAGGCAGTCTCCCGGCTCCTGAACCGTCCTGAAAAGAGCGAGTGTATCTGACCGGGACAGCCAATGGATGATGACGAACTGTTCTCCAGGGCAATGGGTGCTGTTCGCCCCATTGCAGCTTCGGATAAAATCACCGTTGAAAAGCCCAAACCTGAACGGACAGAGCGCACCGGGCGCCGCAACCGACTGCCCGAACAGTTGCCTGCTGCCAGGCATTCTGCCCCCGAATCCGTTGAAGAGCCCTGGACACTGGTCAACAGCGGTATCTCACGTGAAAAACTGAAACAGCTGGCAGCGGGAAAGCCCGCCATCGGACTTGAAATCGATCTGCATGGCATGAACCGCGATGAAGCATTGTCAGGGTTGGAGCGGCTCTTTGCAGAAGCTCTGTCCGGGAAAACCCGGGTGATCTGCATTGTTCATGGCCGTGGTCTCCACTCGCAGGGAAGGCCGGTATTGAAAGAGGCCACTTACCAGTGGCTCAGGTCGGGTCCGTTTGCCTCCAGTGTACTTGCAGCCATCCCCAGGCCTGATACCGGCGGCGGTTCATGTCTGGTTCTGCTGCGGCGGGTGCGAAGCGGACGCCGCTGACTTGCCACCTTATGTGCATTCGTCTGCTTTTGCGCTATAATCCCGCTATGAAAAGAACTCTCCTTCTCCCTCTGGCTGCCACCGTACTGTTTGCAGCCGTCACTACGGTTTCACAAGCCAAAGATGATGTGATGCCTCCTCCCACGACGATCCATAAAGGTGAATCCGCAACCGGAACAGTAAGCGGTGAGACTGCTCCGAACCTGAATGAGGATCTCTCCGCACCGGAAGCGGTCGAAGGAGGAGCCGAGGTCCGCGCCTACACACGCGAGGATGGCGCAGAGGTCACTGAACACTCGATCAATGGACAGGTCTATATGGTCCGTGTTCAGCCGGCCGGCGGATTCCCCGCCTACTACCTCTACGACAATGATGGTGATGGCGTATTTGAGAGGCGACTTCCCGGCGACTACAAGCGTCCTAGCCCTCCGATGTGGGTGATTAAAAAGTTCTGAGTCGCTGCTGTCCCGGATAATGTGTGCCGAGTGCCCTGTGAGCATTGCAAAACAATTAGTTCCGTTATGTTTGGCTTCGTTGAGACATGAATTCTACCCGGGCCCTGTCCGTCATTCCCGCGCAGGCAGGAATCCATTCTTTTCAACGTTTTTATGGATATCCGATCTCGGCAACTGCTCCATGCGTTGCTCTGCCTCCTGCGTCCATGCAGTCGAAGCCGGGCATGACAAACCAACTTAAGTGCGACAGCAGTGATTCTGAGTGCAAACATTCCGAAGCTCACCCTGATCACGGATAGCCAGCGGCTGTCGCAGGAGCGCTTTTTTGAGGTTGTCAGCGAAGCACTGGCCGGAGGCGTCGATACTGTGCTGGTACGTGAGAAGCAGATGGATTCGGCACGCCTGCTGGCCTTTGCCTCAACCCTTCGTGAACTCACCGGTATCCATCAGGCAAAACTGATTATCCACACCCAGGCCGACATAGCTAAAGCCGTAAGTGCGGATGGCGTACATGTTTCCTCACTGGAGATGAATCAGATCCCCGGCATTCGCAACTGGCTGGACAGGGAGGCGATGACCGTCTCCGCTTCCTGCCACAATGAGACCGAACTGGGTTTCGCACAGCGCTTTGGAGCCGATTTCGCTTTTCTCGCGCCCGTATTTCCCACGCAGAGCCATCCAGGCCAGCCGCATCTGGGGATTAAACAGTTCAGGGAGATGGCCGCAGGTGCCTTTCTGCCCGTGATCGCACTGGGCGGCATCAACAGAGGCAACCGGAAACAGTTGAAAGGTTTTCCTGTCGCAGTCATCGGCGCCATCCTCAATGCAGATGATCCCAAAGCCGCAGCCGAAGGGCTCATTTGATCGGGACTTCCGAATGGCTACTTTCAGCGGTGGTCCCAGGCTTTTATTCTCTCCTCTTGACGGGGAAGCTTGTGCCGGACCCGGGAAAAGTGCAGGCAGTTAAATATTGTGTCGCCGGAATTACGATTTGACATAGAGCGGCCAATTTCCTAGTAACGGACAATCATGGACCCATTCCTGAAATCGCTGGCACTGTTTCTGGTGCTGTTCAATCCTTTTCTGATGAGCATTTATCTGCTCGATCTTATCCAGGATCTGGAGCCACGCATCTTCCTCAAAGTGCTGGCCCGGGCCGCCATGATCAGCGGCACGGTCTTCCTGCTCTTCGCCTGGGGCGGGGAGGCGATCTTTACCCGCGTGTTGCAGGTAGAGTTTTCGGCATTTCTGATCTTCGGCGGCACAGTGATTTTTCTGATCGCGTTGCAGATGCTTTTTACCGGCAGCGAAGCCATAAAAAAGATGCGCGGAGGTAATCCCGCCCATATCTCCGGCTCCATCGCCATGCCGTTCATGATCGGACCGGGCACCATCAGCGCCAGCGTCATCGCCGGCAATTCGCTCAGCTACCCGCTGGCAATGGCCGTAGTTGTTCTCTCGCTTCTGTTAACGGTGGGCATGCTGGTTGCCCTGAAACAGGCCTTCGATATCATCAGGGTACGCAACGTCGAGCTGCTGGAGCGCTATATCGACATCTCCGGCCGCGCCGCCGCCCTGCTGACCGGCACCATCGGCGTCCAGATGATCCTGCAGGGCCTGCGTCAGTCACTGCATACCACGACCTGACGCATCCGGGATCACCTTACGTCTCCTGCTCTGGCAGCAGACCATAACTGAGGCACTTGCAACAAAGTCCGCCCATGGGTGCAATGACAGCCTGTTACGCAGCCATCACGATTGAAGCCTGAAATCAGACATAGCCATTGATGACCGTTACAATAAGTACATCATCCCTTCGTACTCTTCGTACCCCGGGGCATCCTCTCTTCGGCCAAAGGCCGAATTCACCATATGCCTCTGTGGCGAACCCTCTTCACGATGTCCGGCTCTTGCGTGCCTCTTCGCCTGCGTAGAAGAACACCTCTTGCCTCGGGCACTCAAGCCCCTGCAGAGGCAGCAGTGCCTCGAATTTCGCAACCTCATCCTTCCTGCCGCGTGTTTCCGGGTGTTTGGCAATCAGGTACGAGCAGATATCGCAATACTCCTCAATGGAAATTTCATAGGTGCCAATCTTTCTGGCAACCTGAATAATCTCCTCCTTATCAAAGCCGATCAGTGGCGAGAGCAGCGGCAGAGGGCTGACATCATAGATCGCATTAATGTTTTCAAGCGTCTGGCTTGCCACCTGCCCGAGTGAGTCACCGGTCACCAGTGCGTGCGCCTTCACCTCTTCGGCCACCAGCCCTGCCGAGCGGATCATCTGCCGCTTGTAGATAATCATCCGGTACCTGTCGGGAACCATGGCAATGGCATGACGCTGGAACTCCTCCAGATCGATCATGATCAGCTGTGTGCGCCCCTGATACTTTGACAACTGTCTGGCCAGATCATGAATCTTGGAGAAGTCACGATTGATGGTGCTGTTATAGAGATGAACCAGCACCACCTCCATGCCGCGCTTCATCATCGTATAGGCTGCTACCGGTGAATCGATACCGCCGGAAAAGAGCACCACGCCCCTGCCGGATGAGCCCACCGGCAGGCCACCGATACCGTTGCGTTTGTCGGTATAGATATAGACCTCATCCGTAGTGACTTCGACATGCACGGTGATCTCAGGGTTGTCGAGATTCACTTCAAGATTCAGTTCATGTTTCAGGTAACCGCCCACCTCCAGATTGATCTCGGGGCTGGTTAGCGGAAAGCGCTTGTCGCTGCGCCGGCCCTGCAACCGGAACCGGCGGCCTGTTACATCACCGAAAGTCTCAGTCACGGCCTGTTTCGCCACTTCACGCATTGAATCCAGATTCGGCTCGGCCACGTAGACCGGGGCAAAATTTCGGATACCGGGGATCAGCGCAAGCAGTGTGAGTTTCTCCTCTGTCACCTCTTCCATATCCAGCAGCATACGGCCATGCTGACGAAACACCTTCTTCGGCTTAAGCAGGCGTCTCAGGTTTTCCGCCATCTGCCGCTCGAAAGCGCTCCGGTTTTTTCCCTTGAGCGCAAGCTCGCCAAAATGAATCAATATTTTCTGCATCGCCGCAAGCTAACGGTTTACAGAAAAGATGCAGCTATGCCTGAACAGAACATCAATGTTATCCGCAGCCGGAGAGTGCTTTCGACCCGGCACAATCATACAATGGATCTGAGATATGCCTCTGCCTGATCCAGTTCATGTTCGCTGAATACAGTAATACCATTATCTTCCAGCAGCTGTGTGGTGACGCCCTGCCCGGGAATCCTTGTATGCGAAAAGTTCCCGTCATTAATCAGTGAACTTCCGCAGGAGGGGCTCCCCTCTTTCAAAATGGCGACATGAATATGATGTTCCCGGCAGAGATTCAGAGCCTTCTGTGCTCCCTGCTCGAAAGCAGCCGTTACATCCCCGTCTTCGACAGTGATAACACGGCCATCGGACTGAATTTCGGCAGCCGGGCGGGGCACAGGGAGACCGCCTGCAACTTCAGGACAAAGCATGACCAGACGGCCACTGTTTTGCCATTTTTTAAGGATTTCTGAGCTCTTTTTGCAGCTTTTGCCATCAAAGCGAACATTTTCACCCATCAGGCATGCAGAGATCAGTATCTTGCTCATGCTCGCTCCTCACACAGTAAAAAGCCGGGTGAGGAAGCGCCCCGCCCGGCCTTTCGCGCTCTACTCCATGCTGAAAACTACCTGCCGCGTTGCCCCATGCCCTGGCCACCTCGACCGCCGCCCATACCCTGGCCCTGCTGGCCGCCACCCATGCCCTGGCGCATTCCCTGACCCCGCTCTGCCGGTTCATCCGGAATCTTCGTGCCCCGCTCCTCGGCACGCTTCTCCATTCTCTCGTGCTGCTCCTTACGATAAGCCTCCCTCTCTTCACCTTCAAGTGAGCGCATCTTCTGGCGATGCTCCGCTCTCTCCTGCTCTGTCATCAACTCCCGGCCATAGGTCGTCTCATCGTCCGCCTGTGCCGGAACAATGCCCAGGGCCACAGTAGCGGCCAGAGCAAACAGCATGTTTCTGACTGGTATCTTTTTCATTATACGCCTCCGATTTAATTACTCATACTAAAGCCCTGCGAGCATGGCAAATCCTGACTTGAAGATCAGTGACAATATCACACTGCCTCTGCCTGCAAAAAAGCCAGGCGGCCGTGGTGTGCGGAAGGCCGGACACAGATCAACATATACAGGGCGTAAGCACAGGCGGACAGATCAGCAGGAGAGCTGATTCAGAGGGCTTTAGAGCACCGGAAAGCGGGAGTGCCCTGAACAGGGAAAGCAGTAACACGGCGTCATGCCGGGCTTCAACCCGGCATCCATGGATTCCCGATCAAGTCGGGAATGACAATCTCCTGAATATTTTTTTCTTCATGCCTTCGTGGTTCACTCTTGTTTGGCATTCGTCATGCCGGGCCCCGACCCGGCAGCCATTAAAGTATGCAGAAAGATAGATTTCCGGCTTTCGCGGGAATGATGAAGAGGCATAAGCAGCGTTCATCTCCAATGCAACTGAATGTGAAATAATTTACTGTTGTATAACGCTCATTACGCATACATCAATCATTATGCGGGATAGCAGTGAGGAGAGCCGTTTCATGACGCAGATTCATCTGCGCCATGTTTCGGGCATGGCACAAACAGAGCGACTCTCCTGTTGTGGGCGGCTATAAGCCGCCTGCCGGAGAGTGGTACGGGCCTTTTGCGTATTGAAAAAAACCAGCCGGAGGCCGGCTTATTATTTATCTACAGGAACACCCTTGCCTAGAAACGGCGCTCACGAGGCTTGGCCTCATTCACGCGCAGGTTACGTCCGCCGACTTCGGCACCATCCAGCGCTTCAATAGCGGCTTTCCCTTCGTCATCACTGGACATCTCAACAAAACCGAAGCCGCGGCTACGGTCAGTTTCGCGGTCCATGACCACTTTTGCACTGGTAACATTGCCGAACTCCGCGAAAAGTTCGCGCAGCTCTTCGTCGTCAGTACGGAAAGAGAGGTTTCCAACATAAATATTCATATATAAATCATCCTAAAAATATCAAAACTCAAATCCATCGGATTCGGACTTCGCCCGGGGTGCCGATCATAAACCCGTAGAGAAAATCAATGGATCCAATCATCGGGAAAAAATGCGCACAACTGGCGAAACCGATGCCACTCTAGGTATATAATGTGACGCGGCAAGAAAAAAACCGCCTTTTTACAGGCTTTCAGGCCCTGCCGGGGCGTTCACAATTAAGCCATACAGGAGAAGGAGCAGCATAACCCCGCTGCCCTGTTTCATCATGGCAGGGGCTGTGTAAAAACTTGAAATGACCGGCCAGATTGATGTACCCTGCTTCTTACCCATAAATAATCAGTGGTCCGGAGGCCCGGATTTGACCATGAAGATTCGACTATGAGAGCTCGACCATGAGCAGACAGTTCAACGCTTCACCTCCGCCGCTGCCATGTCAGATCCGGTGACGCCTCCGCCTGCCTGCGTGATAACGCGGTGAATAGCCCGCCGGTGGCAAAGCGCTGCCTGTCCTGCCTGCCAGGAGCACCGGGCTATCTGTCAGAGCAGGCGCCATGACCGGGGACGTCAGCACAGGGAAGCGGGAGGGCAGCGAACCCTTTCTCAAAGCGATCACCGTCAGTTATCTGCTGGCGACATGCATGCTGGCGGCTGTTGCGATCGGTTCCTATATTATCCTGCAGGGATACACAAAAGCGGAGGCAACATCGGCCGCCCAGATCAACTCCAGTGGCCGCCAGCGCATGCTGGCGAACCGGGTAGTCATGTCTGGCTACAGGCTGGTACAACGGTCAGAGCACGCATATCCGTCTGACATGGTTGAGGCTGCCAGGCTTGATCTGCTTGCTGCCGCTGATCGTCTGCAACAGTCCCACCGGCATCTGGTTGATGGCAACCGGGCCATGAACCTGCCGGGCAGCTTCTCGGATGATATCCGTTCTATCTACTTTGATGGCCCCGACTCCCTGGATAGTCAGATTCAGGCGTTTGTGGCCAGGGCCAGGGCCCTGGCATCGTTGCCGGAGCCAGAAATAACTCACGACAATGAGCATCTGCGTTATCTCGGCGCTGCTGTCGAGGGAGCCCTGCTGGCCAGGCTGAAGATGCTGGTCGGCCAGTACCAGGAAGAGAGTGAAGAAAATATCGACCATCTGCAAAACCTGCAACTGGGCCTGATGCTCTCCACCCTGTTAATCCTGCTGCTGCTGGTGCTGTTGATCTTCCGGCCCATGGTTCAGCGCATCCGCAGCAAAATAAAGGCCCTGAAAGAGACCGAAATACTGCTGCAGGAGTCCGAACAGCTGCATCGGCTTACCCTCAGTAACCTCTCCGATGCCGTATTCATCACTGATGATAAAGGTGCATTTACGTTTATATGCCCGAACTCACAGGGCATCTTCGGCTACTCCCCCGAAGAGGTGAAAGAGATAAGGAATATCGGCCCGCTGTTCGGAGGCGAGCCAGTAGACCGCAGCAGGCTGAAGGATGGTGAAATGCTGGAAAACAGCGACTGGCCAGTTAAGGACAAGGAGGGCATCGAACATCATCTGCTGATTTCAGCCAAGCGTGTGGATATCCAGGGCGGCACGACACTCTATTCATGCCGGGATATCACAATTCTCAAGCAGGCTGAAGAAGCACTTCGACAAAGTGAAACCAGATTTCGCACCATCTTTGAACGATCCCCTCTTAGCATGCAGGTAATTTCTCACGACGGCCGCACCCTGATGGTAAATAAAGCCTGGGAAAATCTCTGGGGCGCTGATCTGGAAACGCTTGATAATTTCAATATATTTGAGGATGAGCAATTACGTTCCAAAGGCATTACGCAATATCTTGAGCGGGCGTTCGCCGGTGAGTCGGTGGAAATTCCTGCCATTTTGTTTGATCCCCGTGAAAGCCAACCGGACCTTAAGAGAGTGCAGCCACATTGGGTTCGCGCATTAGCCTTCCCCATGTCTGAGGCAGGAAGTCCGGCTAACAAGATTGTACTCCAGCACGAGGATATCAACGAGCGAAAACTTATGGAGATGGAGCTGGCAAGCCACAGGGAGTCGCTGCAAAAGCTGGTGGATGAGCGCACCGGCGAGCTTGTCAGGGCAAACAAAAAACTCAGGCAGGAGATGCGTGAGCGCCATCAGGCCGAACTGGCCATCTTGGACATGGCCCGGTTCACAGAGTGCAATCCCGCACCTGTGCTGAAACTGGGCGGGGATGGAAAGATACTGCTGGCAAACGATGCGGCCATTGAGTTGCACGACACAGATGCTCTGGTTGGCAAAAGCTGGGCCTCTCTTGTCGATTCAGCCCCGGATTTCGAACAGCTGCTGAAAAGATCGAAGCCGGTGCAGATGGAGTGCCGGTGCTGCAACAGAACTTTCCTGTTCACCTACCAGCCCATCAGGGAGCAGGGTGTTGTTTATGCCTATGGCACGGACATCACCGATCTCAGAAGTCTTGAACAGCAGCTGCTGCAGAGCCAGAAGATGGAGGCGGTCGGCCAGCTGGCCGGCGGTATCGCCCATGATTTTAACAGTCTGCTCGGCGTTATTCTCGGCTATGGCGACATGATGCGGGATGATATTCCGCCGGATATCCAGCTGAGGGAGAACCTTGAAGAGATCATGCAGGCCGGGAATCGGGCCAAAAGCCTGATCAGGGAGCTTATGGATTTCAGCCGCCCCAATGGCAACAATCGTCAACAGTTGCAGCTTGCAGAAGCCATCAGGGAATCAGTCACGATGCTGCGCGCCTCGCTACCGGCAACCATCCGTATCCATACCAGTCTCCATGGTGGAAAGGAGCCCGTACTGGCCAATGCCGGCCAGATCAGTCAGGTGCTGATGAATCTCGGCATCAATGCCGGTGATGCAATTGGCGACCGGAAAGGCGAAATCGGCATAGAACTGGCCAGGGTGAAGGTAGATGAGCGGCTGGCAGCACAGCATGCGGTTGCAGTTGGCCCGTTCCTGAAGCTGACGGTCAGCGACAGCGGTGGCGGCATGGAAAAAGAGACCATGGCACGAATCTTTGAGCCATTTTTCACCACCAAAGGCGTTGGCGAAGGCACCGGGCTCGGCCTTGCCATTGTGCATGGCATTGTCAAAGGCCATAGCGGCTTTATCACTGTAGAGAGCACCCCGGGCAATGGCAGCAGCTTTCATATTTACCTGCCGGCCATGGATAAGTAGCCATGGAGAGTAGTGGAACATTCGATCGTTATGGCCCGCGTTCCGGACGGAGGACTTTATGGGAAAGATTCTGATTATCGATGATGAAGTTCAATTCCGGAAAATGGTGCGGCAGATGCTGGAGCGTGCCGGCCATACGGTTGTGGAGGCAGCCGATGGCAGGCAGGGAGAATATCTGTACCGGCAGCAGCCGGCCGACCTGATCATCACGGATATCTTTATGCCGGAGCAGGAGGGTATCGAAACCATCATTGCGATGAAACGGAAGTACCCTGATGTGAAGATTATTGCCGTCTCCGGCGGCGGCAGAAACGATGGCCTGCGATTTCTCAATCAGGCTGAGCATCTTGGTGCGGACCGGATATTCGAAAAGCCTTTTGAGCGGCAGGAGCTGCTGCATGCCATTACCGAAATATTGAATCCCTGACGTTATCCTGCAGCATTCAATCAGCATCACATTCGACTGACTGGATAAAAACGCTGTTAAACCTTACTCCTGTAGCGGTAGCAGCAGATTACCCGTCCATATTGCCAAGACCATCAAGCATGGCACAACTGTTTCTGTAATGTTTCAGAGCGTTAAAAATATTCAGCCACAGCAGCAGTGAGGAAACGGCAAAAAGCAGTGCGGCAGGGTAAAGCGTCCAGCCCGAAGGCCATATTGCAGTTGCGGTCAGAAACAGCAGGGCAGCCGTGTGCAGACGCAGCTGCCGCCGGGCCGGATGGTCGGGAAGCATCTGTTTCATGGTTGGCAGTTTCACATACTCATCAAGCCTGCTCTGCAGGTGAAACCACAGCAAAAACGGTACAATTTTATAAATCATGCCGATAATCAGCGAGATCATAACTCCGACCAGAACGATAATGCCTGTCGCCAGTTCCAGGGCCGGGGAGAGCGTCGGGTCTGGCAGCAGCAACCTGATCAGCCAGAGCAGTGCGGCGGCAAGGATCGAAGCCATGCCGAGTCGCCAGTAATCCAGCGTCACATCGGGAGTGCGGCGACGACGCCGGCTCTGCAGTGACAGGGTGACCACTGCAAACAGCACAAAACAGAAAACCACGACGGTCATCAGCCATGCAGCAAGCTCCGGCCGGGTCAATACAGTGAACGAACAGATAAGCAGCAGGCCGAAGATGACGCCTGGCAGCCTGTGCATGACGGCCTTCGGGTAAGCCGGCGTTAACTGAAACATCGGCACAACCTGAAAGCCGACACCGATAAACATCAGCCCGACCCAGCCGAACAGTGCCCAGCCCAGATGGATATCGCCCCAGACAACTCCGGCAGCCCAGGCAAACCCGGCCGCATCAGCCGTAAGGCCCGATCCGGCACAGATGCCGACAGCCACGGCAATGGCCAGGGAGATCACGGACAGGCGCATGGCTGTTACCGAATCCGATTTCGATTCGGCAGTGAACAGGCAATAGAGGGTCACCGCCAGAAACAGCGTGAAACAGACAGCCAGTATCAGGAACGCGGCAGACAGCAGCCACTGCTGCTCAAGCAAAAAACCGGTAACCAGCAGCGGTACGCCGAGCATCATCAGGCCATGCAGAATCGTGCCGATTAAAACCGGCTTTTTTACCGGTGCACCGACCAGAACCGGCAGCAGCTGCTGCACGGCACCGATCATCACCATGGAGATAAAGCCGAGCGTAATCAGATGGGTCAGGGCAAACATCGACGGTGACCAGCGGCCGGTGAACATCTCCGGCCCGCTGACCAGCATCAGCACAGAGGCGGCGATGCCGAACAAAGGTGCAGTCAGGAAAAAACGCAGCGGCACTGACAGCGGTGGCGCCTGATCGAGTGAAAGTCCGGAATAAGCAGCTACGCTCACAGCAATCCGCTGACCGCCGCATCTACAGCAGCCCTGGCCTCTCTGTCCTGCTGCCGCCAGATCAGTACCCTGACAACCGGCTCATCGTCTTTTTGCACCAGAAAAGCAAAACCGCGCTTTTGCAGGTGCGGGTAAATCAGCTTTGGTTCCTGATTATGGATGACCTCCAGGTACTGGCCGTCTGCAAGTGTATCCACGGCTTCCAGCACCACCTCCGCCGGCTCAGGGCACGCAAGCTCCCTGACATCCACTGTCCGCTTTTCTGTCACCGGTCAGCCGATATCTTTCATCTTGCCAAGCACCTGATCGGCCTGATCAGAGCCAAGTGCCCTGTCGCACATGACGTAGAGCATCTGCTCCTCTTTGGTATTGTGCTGCTGCATCAGAATCAGCAGCGTTTCCGAAATACCAAGATAATGGTCCGTATCCTGCTCTTCAATATCGCGCTTCATCTCGTCGATCAGACCGCGGATCTGCACATGTTCGTCCCGCATGACCATGGTCGGCCCTGCGCTCATCCCTGTCCTCTCCTCAAAAGCAGGAAACAGAATCTCTTCCTCATTGCCAAGATGGCACTCCATCGCCGCAGCAAACGCTGAAAAATCCTGTTCGGCCTGCTGCCAGTTACCGGCTGCAGCGGCAGCCTCAGCATCAGCAAACATGGCATCACACTGCCTGTGCTGTCTGGTAAAAGTGCTGTTAATCAATGCCATCAAAAATCTCCTGTTATTTTCACTCCGGCACAGCCTGCCCACCGCTTGCCTGTTTGCAAGGCGGTAACTGGCACTGTCCGGATATCTGTATGTGTTATGGTAAATCGTAGTGTTAAAAATTTCACCGGGTTTTCACCGGACCGGATCCGAATTAACCCCGATAGCGCCCGCACACACATTGACCGGTATCAATTTATACAGGCCATAAACCGGAGAGGGCTGAGTCAGCCAGATACAATATAACAGGTCTGAGAAGAAAGAAAAAAGCCTGCCTCCACAAGGGAAAACAGGCTTTTTCGGTTCTCTACGAACATTCAAATGGTACCGGAGACTGGACTCGAACCAGCACGGGTTGCCCCACTACCCCCTCAAGGTAGCGTGTCTACCAATTTCACCACTCCGGCGCTTGTTATATACGGTCTCGGGCTTCCTTCCCTCGTCCTCTAACGCCATTGAAAAGCGTGGTTTTCAATGGCTCACTAAAGCCACCCATCCTGGGTGGTCAGACCAAATTCGCACAACAATGTGCGCATCTGGAAAACGATAAACCCCGCCAGGGATGGCGGGCGAATCCTTCAGGATTCGTAAGCCGGGAGAAAACCGCGCTTTTCTTCCGGCGACCCAAGCAAAAGGCAGGATAGCCTTTTGCGAGTCAATTATTCAGCGGGTGGAAGACCATCCTCGCCCGCATTGCTCTTCAACGCCTTCGGATCAAATCCACCAGCAGGCTCTGTTGCAGGCGCCCCTTCTGTCTGAACAGGCTGGGTAACAGTGCGTTCGGCAATTGAACCGGCATCCTGCTGTGAAAAGAATGCCAGCGTCAGGCTGGTCACCATAAATGTGGCCGCCAGACCGCCGGTCAGTTTCCCGAGGAATGAACCGGAACCACGGCTGCCAAACAGCGTCTGGGCCCCGCCGCCACCAAAAGAGACCCCCATATCAGCACCCTGGCCGCGCTGAATCAGCACAACACCGATCAGCAGCAGGCCAACAAGAACATGAAATACAATCAACATAGTAGTCATTAAGACTCTCCTCAGCCTGCTACTTCAGCAGCAGCTTCAACAATCTGCATAAAGGAGTCGGCGTTAAGGCTCGCTCCTCCAACCAATGCGCCTTCAACACCTTCACAGGCCATCAGCTCTTTGGCATTGCCCGGATTCACACTGCCGCCATAAAGCACGCGGCAATCCTTACCCAGACGCTTTAACTCTTCATGCACAAAGGCATGCGTCTCAACCACCATCTCCGGCGTTGCCGTCTTGCCCGTACCAATCGCCCAGACCGGCTCATAGGCAACCGTCAGCGGTTTATCTTTCGGCGCACCCTTCAATACTGCCAGCTGCTCAGCCAGCACATGATTGGTAACGCCCTTTTCACGCTGTTCCAGCGTTTCACCAATGCAGAGGATCGGCTCAAGCCCATGCAGCCAGGCTGCATTGAGTTTGCTGCGGATCTGTGCATTCGACTCACCGATAATACTGCGGCGCTCGGAGTGGCCAAGAATCACATAATGACAGTTGGCATCACGCAACATACGGGGACAGATAGAGCCGGTAAAAGCACCTTTGTCCTCGAAATACACATTCTGGGCCCCCAGAACCACACCCTTCTCAGCCAGCGGCTTGTTCATCGGATGAAGCAGCGTATACGGTGGCATCAGTGCAAGTTCAATATGCTCCGGCGCCGGGTTCTCCCGCAGCTCTGCAATGAACTCCTCTGCTTCGGAGAGCAGGCCGTTCATCTTCCAGTTGCCTGCAATCAGACAGCGTGTTGAACCAATCATATCACCCTCCGTCAAGCATTAAAAATGCACCAAAATGGGGCGCGAAGTGTAGGAAAAATAGCCCTCATAGCAAGGAAAACTCGCTATCCGGCTTGTCGGAGTTATGGTTCGGCCATGCCAGAGAAGCAAAAACAGTTCGCCAATAAGGCATTAGGCCAGCATTTCCTTAAAGACAGGCGTGCCATCAGCCTCATAGCCGGAGCCATTCCGGAAGGCAGCTCTGTTATTGAAATCGGCCCCGGGCCCGGTGCTATTACAGAGGCCCTTCTTGACCGGGCAGGGTCGCTGACTGTCATTGAGAAAGATGACCGCTTTGCCACGCACTGGTCAGAGGTTGCCCGAACCCGGAACCATCTCTCTGTGGTGCATGGCGATGTTCTGAAAGTTCTGGAGGATACAGTCAGCAGAGTGAAGCCGGCATGGATTGCCGGAAATCTCCCCTACAACATCAGCGGCCCGCTCACTGCACAGCTTGCAGGTTATCCGCTATCCGGCGGCATGGTATTGATGTACCAGCGCGAGGTTGGTGACCGGATCATGGCCGACCCCGGCAGCAAGGTGTATGGCGGCCTGAGTGTGCTGGCACGCCACCACTACCGTGTGAAGCGGCTGCTGCTGCTTCCACCCGGCGCATTCGCACCGCCACCGAAAGTACACTCCGTCGTACTTCTGTTCACGCCGCACGGCAGAACACCCGCTTGCAGTTACGACAGCTTACAAAAAACCGTACGTCAGGGTTTTGCCCATCGTCGCAAAACCATCAACAACAATTTCAAAGGCCAGCTCACCGCCGATGACTGGGCAGCCATTGAGATTGATCCCGGCAAACGCCCGGAGCAGCTCGATTACGATGCGTGGGTAAGGATCGCCCTGCACCTCAAATCATAAACAGCGCGGTTGCGACTTCAATTCTCCCCATCTATATTGGATAACTAAGGGAGGAAGTTGTGATTCGAAACAGTTCCCTTTTTACATTCTCAATATACACCGCTAAAGCTGCGCAACGCAGCTTTATTAAAAGAGAAATCATAACTTCAACCGCTATTTTTCCAGCAGGATACACGCCCAGTTAAAGGGGTCACAGTTAAAGGGGTCAGAGCCCTTTAACGACTTAATTCAGCTGGCGACCGGCCAGGAGCTGGTTTCGGTGCCGGTGACGCGATAGAGCGGCGCCACATCGTTCGGTGAGCTTTTGGTCACATTGAGATCGTGCAGTAACCCGTCCTTAACACTGTAGATCCAGCCGTGCACCGAGAGCGCATTACCACGCTCCCATGCATTCTGCACAATGCGGGTGTGGCAGATATTGTCCACCTGGCGGATCACGTTGAGCTCACACAGCCTTGCCATCTGACGCACTTCATCCATCGCATCCAGATGCTCCTCATGCAGCATGTAGGTGTCGCGAATACTGCGAATCCAGTTATCGACAATGCCGTGATGCTGCCCTTCCATCGCTGCACGAACGCCGCCGCAATCATAGTGGCCGGTGATAATGATATGCTTAACACCCAGCACATCGACCGCGTACTGTGCAGCCGACAGGCAGTTCAGGTCGGTATGGTGCACCTGGTTGCCCACGTTTCGGTGCACAAACACCTGCCCGGGCTTCAGGCCGATAATTTCATTGGCCGGCACACGCGAATCGGAGCAGCCGATCCACATATAATTTGGACTCGTCTGCTCTGACAGATGATCGAAATAGGCCGGATCTTCGGCCAGGCGCTTTGCGGCCCAGCGATGGTTGTTTGCAAGCAGCTCTTCCGGATTACACATGGGCAGGGAATTTACGCATTAGCCACCCACTTTTCCAGTTCGCCTTTTTTGTCCAGTGCGTAGAGATCATCACAACCGCCGACATGCCGGCCATTAATGAATATCTGGGGGATTGTACGGGCACCGTTGGAACGCTGCAGCATCTCCTCTCTCTTCTCAGGCTCAGCCCGTACATCATACTCGACAAAATCCATGCCACGCTGTTTCAGCAGGCTTTTGGCTCTCACGCAGTAGGGGCAGTGCGCCCCTGAATAGAGTTCAATTGTTGCCATCATCTCTCCTGTTTGTGCAGCAGTGTCCGTGCCAGTGAAAAGGCATACACGGGCTGCTTAAGCGGCCTTAAGGCCTTTGCCGCATGGTGAAGCGTGGCGCCGGTTGTCACTATATCATCCACAACCCAGAGCCTGCCAGCCATGCTCTTCTGCAACCGGCCCGATTGCAGGCAATCTTCATCAACGTAAAAACTCTTACGAAGATTTATTCTTCGTGCAACGCCTGAGAGAGCAGATTGTCGTGCCTGCACGCCCCTGCGCCTCAAAATCCTCCACTCCCACGCTGAACCGGTAATCCGGGCAATCATCCGGCAGAGGTCGGCGGCATGATGCTGCCCACTTTTCCGCATACGGGAAAGCGGCATGGGCACCGGCAGCAGCAGGTCTTCGGGTTTAAAAAGCTCTGTCAGTCTTCTCTCTGCTACGCTTAACAGCCAGTGAACGGCTGCGTCATCACTGCCAAGCTTCCAGCGCAGCAGTGCTTCCCGTACCCCTCCCCTGTAGGCAAACAGGCTCACGGTTTCCACCTGTGCAGGCGGTGTGGCAAGGCACTTTCCACATGGCCCCGGAGCGATGGATTCTGCCATTGCCATGCCGCAGATGCAGCAATATGAAGGGCCCAGAGTCTCGATCTTTTCAAGACAGTCGCGGCAGCAGTGCGACTCCTGCTGCAGGGGCTGGTGGCAGAAAAGACAGCCCGGAGGAAACAGCTTCCGCCGGCACTGGTTTACCCAACAAGGGGCTCTGGTTGACAGCACTCTCATACCAAAGAGCATGGCGCAAATGTCAGACAGCCGCAATTGGTTCAAACCGACTCCCTCTTCACGAAGGCGGCACCTGCTGCGCTCGCAACGGCATGGCATATATATAGAGGCCGATGGAAAGCGGATGCTCAACTTTGCATCCAATGACTATCTGGGGCTGGCAACACACCCTGCCGTGATGCAGGCGGCCTGCAACAGCATTGCAGAACACGGGCTTGGCAGCGGCGCATCACGCCTTATCTCAGGTGACGATCCACTGTTTCATCAACTGGAGAGCAGGCTGGCCGAATGGAAGGGGTTTGAGGATTGCCTCCTGCTCGGCTCCGGGATGCTGGCCAATATCGGCCTGCTGCAGGCGCTGGCCGACCGGCATACACACATTTTTGCCGACAGGCTGAATCACGCCTCTCTGGTCGATGGTGCACGGCTCAGTGGCGCCCGCTGCCATCGCTTCAGCCATCTCGATATGAACCAGCTTGAAACGCTGCTGCAGAAGCACCCGGCTGAGCGCCGGATCATTGTCTGCGACGGCGTTTTCAGCATGGATGGCGACTGTGCAGATCTGAACCGGCTGATGCATCTGGCCGAAACATCCGATACCCTTCTTATCATTGATGATGCCCATGGCACCGGCACCGTCGGCCCTGAAGGGCGCGGCCTGACCGCTGCAACCGGTATCGCCGGCAACCCCCGACTGATCGAGGTCGGCACGCTGGGCAAGGCTTTCGGATCTTACGGCGCATTCATCCTTGGCTCGAGCGGAATGATCGAGGGTCTGCGCCAGCATATGCGGACACTGATCTACTCCACAGCCCTGCCTGCCGCCCTTCCAGCCGCAGCACTGGCTGCGCTGGATCTGATTCGCCAGGGATCGCTGCTTGAAAAGCTGCATGGGAACCTTGCACTGTTCCGGGAACAGGCATCGGGGCTGCCCCTGATGCCATCAAAAACTCCGATTCAGCCGCTTGTTGCCGGTAAAGATGAGCGGGCACTGGCCATGGCCGGCCAGTTAAAAAAACTCGGCTTTTTTGTTCCTGCCATTCGCCCGCCGACCGTGCCTGAAGGGAGTGCAAGGCTCCGCATTACGCTTTCTGCCGCACACAGCCTTCATGAGATTACACAGCTGGTCGAAGCTCTGGAGAGCCTTGCATGAGGCTGCCCGTAGTCTTCCTGCATGGCTGGGGCCAGTCCGGACAGATCTGGCAGAGGCAGCGGGATGTTTTTCCGGATGCCACCTTTCTGAACCTGCCCGGCCATGGCGGCACACCGGATGCATCCGACTGGATCAAAGCCATCGCCGGACAACTGCCTGAGTCACCATGCATCATTATCGGCTGGTCACTGGGCGGGATGATTGCCATGCAGCTGGCCATAAAATTCCCTGAAAAAGTGGCGGCACTGGCGCTGGTCTCGACAACCCCGTGTTTCTGTATGAAAAATGGATGGAAGCATGGCTGCAGCAACGAACTGCTGCAGACATTCAAAAGCGGCATAGAAACCAATGCCGAAAAGACCATGCGCCGCTTCTTTGCGCTGATGTTTCAGGGTGATGGAATCTCCCGGCAGGCCTGCAACGACATTGCACGCATAGCCTTTGACAGAGCCAATCCCGCTACTGAGGCGGGACTGAGAAGAGGCCTTGAGCAGCTGGAGCAGCTCGACCTGCGTCGGCAGTTGAGCCAGATTATGCAGCCGGCACTGGTGATGCATGGCGAGAAGGATGCGGTTGTTCCCTGCAGAGCCGGCCGGCAGCTTGCCCGGAGCCTGCCAAACAGCAGCTGGCATCCGATCATGCATTGCGGTCATGCTCCTTTTCTGTCACAGACCGAAATTTTCAATGAGGCCCTGGAGGCATGGTGTCACACGATATGAAGACAACCCACATTAGCAGTTCACAGGTCAGGCGTGCCTTTTCCGGTGCTGCAGGAACCTATGATGAGCATGCTGTATTGCAGCGGGAAGTAGCCGACAGACTGCTGCAGCATATTGAATTCACCAAAATCAACCCCCGCCGCATTCTCGATATCGGCTGCGGCACCGGCTACTTCACGCGCCTGCTCTGCCAGCGCTTCAAAAAGGCGGATATCACTGCACTTGACCTCTCCGACAGCATGGTAAGGAGCACAAGCCGTGGCCACAGCAGGCGCATGCCCTGGCATGGAAAGCGGCACCATGTTGTCTCCGATGGCTGCCTGCTCCCGTTCGCTGACGGCGCTTTCGATCTTGTCTGCTCCAGCCTTACCATGCAGTGGGTCACTGACCCCATCCTGATGATGCAGGAGATGCGCCGGGTACTTGCCCCCGGCGGACTGGTGCTCTTTTCAACTTTCGGTCGCCGCACCCTTGCTGAGCTCAGGCAGTCGCTGGCCGAGATAGCCAGTGAGCGTGCCGGACTGGTGCTGCCGTTTCCGGATGTCACCTCGCTTGGTGACTCACTGATGACACTTGCCGTAGAACTTCCTGTAACAGACACCGATCTCTTCACGCTGACCTATCCGGACACCATGGCACTGGTTCGTGAGCTTAAAAATATCGGCGCTTCATCCGCCGCTATCCGGAATCGCCCTTCAGGTCTCTATGGCCGGGCGCTGCTCAAACAGCTTGAAGCGATCTATAGCGCAAGGCACAGCTCGGAGGGCGGACGCATTCACGCCACCTTCGAAGTGCTCTATGCACAGGCGTGGCACAAAGAGGCAGGCTACCGGCCCGCCGGGCGTGTCATTCCGATACAGCCGGACAGGGCCACTTAAGATATGGGCAGGAAGATTTTCGTTACTGCAACCGATACCGGCGCGGGAAAAACCTACCTGACATCCAGACTCGTTGACTCGCTTCTCAGACAGAAACAGCACGCCCTGGCCATCAAGCCGGTGGCCTGTGGCACTGAAGGCCGGATCAATGAGGATGTGACAGCACTGATGCGGGCCCAGAACATATCCAGCCCTGAACGTATCAACCTCTACAGCTTCGCCATGCCTGCAGCGCCATGCCTGGCGGCAGCAGAAGAGGGGAAAACGATTGACCCTGCAACACTGATCAACTGGTGCAGTACCCGAAGCAGTGAGGCCGATATCTGCCTGATCGAAGGTGTCGGAGGAGTGATGGTGCCGTTGAACGGGCGCTACCTTGTCAGTAACTGGCTTGCGGATCTGAAGGATTGTGAAGTGATGCTGGTTATCGGTGCCCGGCTTGGCTGCATCAATCATGCGCTGCTCACCCTGCAACAGCTTGTGAGTATGAAGTGTTTTCCCGACTACATCGTGATCAACGCAACCGATCAAAGCAGCCCACCGGAGCAGGCACGACGCGCCCTGGAACCCTGCCTGCCGGAAGGCATTCCATTGCACATCTCTTCCAATCCGGGAGATGGCGCAGAGATCGAGGCAATCACCAGGGCTATTCTGGCCCGAGATTAAAGCCTGCTGCTACCCGCCATCTCTGGAACATGCAGTAGAGTCGGGGTCAGGTCTTGTTTCGCGCATCCCCATCCCCCTTTGTGATCAGCCTGCTCACCGTAGAATGGTGCAATCCGGCATACTCTGCAATCGCCTGCATGGTGTAGCCATGCTCCCGGTAGGCCTCGCGTATCCAGATGCTTTCGTCTTTTTCTGCTGATGCAATTTCGTTTAATGGAAGATGTCTCAGGATTCTCTTTCGTTTAGGAATTTCCCGCTCAGAAGCTGTCTTCTGTTGCTGCAAGCCGCCACGAAATTCATCGTTGCCAAGAATATCCGGGCCATTTAATTCTTCCCATGGACTTCCAGTTTCTTCCTTACGCACAAAACTGACATAGGCAGCTTTGGCCTTGGCCTTCGTTCCGCCAAATTGTGACAGAAGCCAGTCAACATTGATGAATTTTGGGGAAGGAACTTCTCCAGCCGTTGCCCGATAACTGCTCCACACCCAGTCCGTCACATCAGCCACCATTCCGGCGGCGACAGGATTTCTTACGATATACCGGCTAAGTTCGAGCAGGTAGGCATCCTTGTCTACAACGATGGACTTGAACCGACCCTGAAAAACATGTCCGACTCGTTGATGCTTACGATTGAACCGCTGGGTATAGATGCCATTCAACTGCCGCATTCCACGGCTAAGATTCGCCTGCGGTGTTTCGATCATCAGGTGGTAATGGTTGCCCATCAGGCAGTACGCATGGCAAATCCAGCCAAATCGCTCCACGACATGTGCCAGTGTATCCAGGAACATCTCGCGATCACCATCGGCTAAGTAAATATCATCGCGTGCATTCCCACGTGACGTTACATGGTAAACGGCCCCTTCAAACTCAATGCGTAATGGTCTTGCCATCCCAACACCATACCATTAGAAATGCGCGAAACAAGACCTGACCCTTATTCCTCGAAACAAGACCTGACCCTTATTCTGAAATTACCGGAGAGGTCCTTGCCGTCAGGCAACTCAACTGCCTAGATTTCTGACAGCTTTCCTTTCACACCAAAAGAGAGAAGCAGTGCAAGCATCGGCGCTCCGGAATCGATCCTGCCACTCATCAGCCACGCCATGGCCTGCTCACGGCTAACCCAGAAGGGGCGGATATCTTCATGCTCATGTGTCATGCCACCGCCATCTCCGGCAGGGCTGTTTCGATCAACGAGCCCGAGATAGAGGTCGATTCGCTCTGATGATCCGCCGGGCGTTGAGTAGTACCTGCCCAGATGGTGAAGCTCATAAGGCTCAAAGCCGGTCTCTTCAACAGCCTCACGCCGTGCCGTATCCTCCGGCTTCTCCCCGGCATCGATCATGCCCGCCGCAATCTCAACCAGCCATGCATCCTCATGCCGCATGGCCGGGCCGATACGAAACTGCTCAATCAGCAGCACTTCATCTGAAGCCCGGTCGTAGAGCAGCACGGCAGCAGCATCCCCCCGCTCGAGATGTTCACGGACAATGGTCTGATTGCCCCCTGCGTAGCATTCATGGTCGACCGAACAGGCATCCAGCTTGAAGAAACCCCGGTACAGAGGCCTCTTCTCCAACAGTTTATAGTGCATGTCACACCCCCTGCATCATACTGCCTGTGCACAACAGTATAGAAAAGATACAACGCTACTTCACGAAACAGACATCTTGCTGCTACACTGGGCCACATGAAGATTCTGGTCGTTGAAGATGAAGAACGCGTTGCCCAGTTCATCCAGAAAGGGTTGAAGGAGGAGGGGCACGCTGTCGATGTCTCCTATGATGGCGAAGACGGAGGCTTTCTGGCTGAAGTGAATGATTATGATCTGATCATTCTCGATCTGATGCTGCCAAAGAAGAATGGCCTGCAGGTCTGCAAGGAGATCCGCGAACACGGCATTATCACACCGGTTCTGATGCTGACCGCCCGCGACAGTGTCGAGGATAAGGTGAGAGGCCTGGATGCAGGCGCAGATGACTATCTGGCCAAGCCCTTTGCCTTTGAAGAGCTGCTGGCCCGTGTGCGTGCACTGTTGCGCCGCCAGTCGGAGACCAAAACACCAACGCTGAAAATCGCAGACCTTGAGCTTGACCCGATGAGCCGGCGGGTGACCCGGTCCGGCAAGGCTATTCGTTTGACCACCAAAGAGTACGCGCTGCTTGAATATCTTCTTCGCAACCCGAAAAAGGTACTTTCACGCACCCTGATCGGCGAGCATGTCTGGGATATGAATTTCGATCCTGAAAGCAATGTTATTGATGTCTATGTCAGCCATCTGCGTACAAAAATCGATAAGGGTTTCGAACCTGCACTGATTCATACCCTGCGCGGACAGGGTTATATCCTGAGCGACGACGCCCCGCTCTCCTGACCCTGCCGGAATACGCTTCTGCCCTCACTTAATTCGCACTCCATGCTGAACCGAATCCGCTCGAATATCTTTCATACATTCCGCGGACGTCTGGCAACCCTTTATATTGTGGTGGAACTCACCATCCTGATCATTGCCGGCATCCTGATCTACTTCATTCTCTCCAAACAGGTCTATGACGAGGTGGATGAGCGCCTGTATGAGCAGGCGCAGGGTGTGGTTTACGAGCTGGAGCACTCCAGCTATCGCTACTGGTCCTTCCACCTGAACGAATTCTCCAGACATTTTCATGGCTCCGTGCAACTGGTCGCCTCCAACGGTATTGTCCAGTTTGCCAGCAACAGCACCCTGATCGGCAAAGGCGGCAATGAGATCAGCAAGGCTCTCGGCAGTGCCATGAAGGGTGAATCCACCATCTTTGTTTCTACCCGTTCACTGCTGAGAAAGGATAATATCCGTGTCGTTGCCATGCCGGTTTACCGGGCCGGACACGTTGTTGCCGTTCTGCTGCTTGGCCGCAGCACCAGTGAGATTCAGGGCTTCTTTAAGTGGCTATACCTGCTGGGGGGCGTTCTGGGACTGTTCTCCATGCTGATCAGTGGTGTTGTTGGCTATATCATGGCCCGCAGGGCCTTAAAGCCAATCAATGAGATCACATCAACGGCCCGCGCTGTTGCAGCAGGCGATCTGAGCCGCCGCCTGCAATCCGATGTTCAGGATAAGGAGATCTATGATCTGGTAACATCGCTGAATAAAATGTTTGCAGACCTTGAGTCCAGCTTTATGGCACAGAAGCGCTTTACTGCAGATGCCTCCCACGAGTTGCGCATTCCACTCACCATCCTCAAGGGAGAGGTTGAGGTTGCACTAAGGCATCCGCGCAGTGAAGAGGACTACAGACATCTGCTAAAGCAGCATCTGGACATTATCGAGCGCATGCAGCGTATCGTAAATGACCTGCTCACACTGGCACGCGCCGATGCGGGGCTGCTGGAGCTTGCCCAGGAACCGGTTGACCTCTCACTGCTGCTGCAGGAGGTGGCACAGCATCACCTGATTCTCTTTGCCGAGAACCACATCAATCTGGGCATGGATGTTCAGGACAATCTTGAAGTGATGGGTGACGGGGGGCATATCGAACGGGTCATTTTCAACCTGCTCAATAACGCCTTCAAGTATGCCCCGGAGCACTCTACCGTATCTCTCTCCGCACATGCTGAAAACGACACTGCTGTCATCCGGATTAAGGATGAAGGTCCGGGTATCTCCGAAGCGCATCAGGCGCGTCTTTTTGACCGCTTCTACCGCGCTGATGAAGCCAGAGCCCGGACAGAGGGTGGTGGCGCAGGACTGGGTCTGGCCATCTGCAAACGTATCGTTGAGGCACATAAAGGTGAGATCAGTGTGCAGAGCAAGGTGGGAGAGGGTGCCGAGTTCTTCGTCCGGCTGCCGTTAAGCAGCACCAACCCGGCCTTCTCGCAACGGCTCAACACGGTTATTGAACAGAAACAGTAACGGGCGGTGAATCATCACCGCCCGTTACCTCAAATCAGAGATTAATCAGTTCAGTTTTGGCAAAGGCAGAGACCAGATATGGAATGCTCCGGTACTCCCTTTGACCTGACGCATATCTTTCATCTCTTTGCTGATCTTGCGGTCCGAGTGAAAATATACGCGGCCATTTGCACCGACCGCAGGTGCGCCATCACGGGCAGCATCCATGGTCAGCTGAGACAGGTTTCTGCCATCGCGATCAATCGCCCAGATATCCCAGTTATTATTCGCAGGCTTTCGCATATCTGCCAGCGCACGGTTGGAAGTGAACACGATCCATCTGCCATCGGCACTCCAGGTCGGCTGCACATCAATACTGCGTTCATCGGTTAACTGGGTAAGATCGGAGCCATCGACGCGCATCATATAAAGATGATGACTGCGTCCGACCGGCATTGAAAAGGCCAGCCATGCCCCGTCCGGTGACAGTGCCGGGTTGGTTCCCTGGCTTAAGACCTTCTCTCTTCCATGCTCACTGATATGCACAATTTCTGTTCTGAAACCGGGCACATTCCAGTTCTCAAAATCATCATACTTGCGCTGAAAGCTGCTTTTTTTCCTGCCGGTTGCCTCCAGACGAACGGCAATGACACTGCCATCTGCAAGCAGCAGCGACTGTGTGAACTGGCCGTTCAGCTCTTTGGCCCGACGAACCACGCCCTGACCATCCGGAGAGCGGACCCAGAGTCCCAGGCCTCCGGCACGTTCCGAGAAGAAGGTTACTGAATCGCCATGCCAGCGGGCAGAGTCCAGAGCCCTGACATCATCGGTCACCACGTTTAGCGGATCTCCATTTTCCACCGCACGTCTTGAAATCCAGCCCTCCCTGCCCTGACTGACCGTTACGATCAGATGCCGGCCATCGCCGGAAATCTGCGGATACATCTCGGACTCTTTCGGCTCCAGCGTAAGCAGCTCCGCCTGGTCGGCAGGGTGACCGGCCTGCTGTGACTGCTTGCTCTGTGTCGACGACTTCAGCCAGTCGAGAAAATCTTCCGCCTGTGCAGCAGGTGTGAGTGCCAGCAGTGTGAAAACAGCGGCAAGTAATTTAATCATATTCATTTCAGCTCCACCTGCCATAGATTCCACTCAGCACCATCACTCGCCTGAGGCTTTTTGGGGTCACGATTGGAATGAAAAATAATGGTACGCCTGTCCAGCCATGCCGGGCCGCCATCGGTGGCGTCAAGCGCATTGGTCACACGCTCAATCCTGCCACTTTGCAGATCCATAACATAGATCGAGGTCTCACGAACATTGCCTTTGGTGTCGCGGTTGGAGACAAAAGCGATTCTGTTGCCATCAGGGCTGAATACCGGTTCAAAATCACCGAACTCGCTGGTTGTCAGCTGCACCAGATTCTTGCCGTTAATGTCCTGCATCCACAGATCGTAATTGCCCTTGTTCTCCCGGACAAATACAACCCGTTTGGCATCCGGTGAAATGGCACCGTTAAAGGCATTGGGAATCATCATCAGCTGACTGGAGCTGCGGTCGAAAAGAAACAGTGCCGGGGCCTGAAACTCATTCCTTGTCCCTGTTTTTGTAGCGTAGTACCCCTGCTTGTAACGCCACGCATCGGAGTGATACATGCGCCAGTGCTGACCGATCAGTTCATCCTGCTTGAAGCCATCTCCGAAATCATCCAGCACACGGGCGCGGCGTGTCTTTTCAAGCGAAGAGTCAAAGACCCACACTGTTCCATCCAGGGATGCCTTCAGGTTGGCAGGCATCAGTGCTCCGGTAAATGTGCTGATATTGCCGATGGCAATATGCCCGTCACCTTCGGCCTGCCGCATCCAGGCCGAGATCGGGCCCATGCGATTGCTGACATAGCCGACGGCGCCATTTTCGATGGCCACGCCGTACCGGATCGCTTCATGCGGCTGTTCCGGGGCGATGGAACGGCCCTGGGCATGCAGGTCATTCTTTGACACGCGGATTACGCTGAACTCATTTTTTGCCCGTTGGCCATAAACAATAAAATCGCCTGCGACAGATGGATAAACTGTCTCACGCTTTCCATCTTCAAGCATGACCTGAACCGGGTAGATCGGCTCGGGAACCTTCTGCTCTGTTCGGGCGATCGCCGTCTGCCCCAGAGCAACGGTAACCATAATACCAGCCAGTAAATTCAACCATGACTTACGCATTGGTCTGTCTCCTTTTCCATTGGTGTTTAAATTCCTGTTCATAATTCGGCACCAGAGAGTAAGGCGCCTCAAAACGCGGCACATATTGCGGCGGCATTATAGCATGCAGTTGTGGCCTGTATCACATATGAAGCATTATTAATTTTTAGTTAACAATATCAACTAAAGAGTGTTGATTTTTAATCCCTGTTGATTAACGAACTGTTCAATACGGAGACGTATCTGATCCCGTACCCGGGCAAATTCGGCCATGATTTCAGCTTCTGAACCCGTTGCTTTTGCCGGATCATCAAACGGCCAGTGCTGTTTTTCGCAGCGGGCCGGAACAACCGGACAGGTCTCATCGGCATTGCCGCATACGGTAACCAGCAGATCAAGCTTGTCCAGAATCGCCGGGTCCAGTTGTTCGGATTGCTGATTACTGATATCCACACCGGCCTCTTTCATTACGGCAATGGCGCGCGGATTTTTGCCGTGCGCAACGATGCCTGCGGAAAAGACCTCAAAGCGATCTCCGCCCAGATGTTTCAGCCACCCTTCCGCCATTTGTGAGCGACAGGAGTTGCCTGTGCAAAGAAATAAAACCTTCTGTTTCATACGAGACCTCTTTCGTACCACATTCTGCTCCGGTTCACGATAGCAACAACCGAGAGCATCACCGGCACCTCGACCAGAACGCCCACAACGGTTGCCAGCGCAGCACCGGACTCAAAGCCGAACAGGGCAATCGCAGCAGCTACAGCCAGTTCAAAAAAGTTTGACGCTCCAATCAAAGCCGATGGGCCTGCTACACAGTGCGCCACCTTCAGTTTTCTGTTCAGCCAATAGGCCAGCATGGAGTTAAAATAGACCTGAATCGTGATTGGAACAGCCAGCAGCAGAATCACCAGCGGCTGTGCCAGAATCTGCTCACCCTGAAAACCGAACAGCAACACCACCGTCACCAGCAGTGCAGCCATGGAGAGAGGGTCCATGGCATGCAGCACATCATCCAGCATCTCTCTTGCCAGCAACACCTTGCGTAACAGATAGGCCACTGCTACCGGAATCACGATGTAGAGCAGTACGGATAGAAACAGCGTATCCCACGGAACAGTGATCGATGCGACACCGAGCAGCAGTCCGACAATCGGAGCAAAGGCAAAGATCATGATGACATCGTTCAGCGCCACCTGAGAAAGAGTGAACTGCGGGTGACCGCCGGTAAGCCGGGACCAGACAAATACCATCGCGGTGCATGGTGCTGCGGCCAGCAGAATCAGGCCGGCGATATAGGAGTCGATCTGTGTGGGGTCCAGCCAGTCTGCAAACAGGAGCCGAAGAAACAGATAGCCCAACAGGGCCATGGAGAATGGCTTAACCAGCCAGTTAATGGCCAGCGTCACACCGACTCCGCGCCGGTGATCCCACACCTCGTGCAGGGCAGAGTAGTCGATCTTCAGCAGCATCGGCAGGATCATCGCCCAGATCAGTATGGCAACAGGAAGATTGATCTGTGCAACCTCCATGCCGCCGAGGGCATAAAAGGCGGATGGAAACAGGTATCCGAGGCTGATGCCTGCAACAATGCAGAGAAATACCCAGACAGTAAGATAGCGGGCAAACGGACCCATCGGTGCTGAATCGGACATATACTCCTCCTGGACAGAGGGGAATCATATCCACATATCCGGATATGTAAATGAAATTAATTCCTGTATGCGATCAATTCAACCTGCCGGAACATGACTATTCCGGCATTTCACAACAGGGCCTGTTTTACCGGTTTTCAGCCCTTATATGACAACACCAAACTGTAAAACAGGGTTGCTCGACAGCAACCCGGACTGCTTTCATGATAAAACCGGGCACCGGCCTCTCTCTTCAACAGTCAGGCGATGCGTTCATCCGCTCCATATCCTGCCCGGCCTGCACACTGGTCTCATGCGAGCGGGCCAGAAGCCTGGTCAACTCCTCAGGCACATCATCAGCAGGCTGATAATGCATCCATTTGCCATCGCGCCTGGCGGTGACCAGTCCGGAACTGCGTAACACGCCGAGGTGGCGTGAAATCGTACTCTGAGGCAGGCGCAATGCCCTGGTAAGATGGCAAACACACTGCTCTCCCTTAAGCGCCAGCAGACAGAACAGGCGCAGACGAACAGGATCACCCAGTGCCTTGAAGAGAAGCGGCATCTGCATGCCTCTATTAATCCTCTCTCCAGAAGATATGCTGCAAAGCGCGGTGGCCGAGTATTTGATGGTAGATTGCCATGCTGATATGTGCGATGAGGAACACCCACAGCAGGGTTCCCAGTATTTCATGAACTTTTACAGCCTTAAGGCCCAGAGCACTCATCGTGCCTGGCGGAGAGATCTGCGTGAATATAATCACGCCGGTCACCCCCAATCCCAGTGCCAGCAACAGCCCCAGCCCGTGCACACCTCCGGCCAGGAAATTCTGTTCCCCTGTATCCTTCAGGTTCCCGGAGAGCCACTCGGACGGAGCCTGTTTCAACTCACATAAAAGGCCCTGGCGCCCGCCTGCATACAGCCATGGAAACAGCCGCAGGAAAGCCTGCCGGTCTCCTGCCATTAACAGAAATCGCATAATAATAATCGCCAGCAGCGATACGCCGACAAATTCATGCGCGCCGAAAAACAGCGTCTGTAGCGCCGTGGCTGTTTCATCCGGCTTCGGACGCTGCATCCAGTTCTCGATAATCAGTTCGAAGAGCATGCCGCCACCTATCATAAAGTGAAGTAACTTCTCTTCAGCACTGTACCTCATCGCATCACACCCTGCGTGCCCTGGCAGGAGAAAAACGGCATAAGCCGCCTCATCTCATCGGCACTGTCTGGCCTCAATGTGATGCGCAGCCCGATAATCGGCGGATTGGCGTGCATCATCTGCCCTCTTACTTACCTGCCAGCGCAGCCAGTCGCAGGCGCAGTGCATTGAGCTTGATAAAGCCCTCTGCATCCTTCTGATTATAAGCCCCTGCATCATCCTCAAACGTACAGAGGCTTTCGCTGAACAGCGACTGCTCCGACTTGCGCCCGACCACCATCGTACTACCCTTATAGAGCTTCAGGCGAACCACGCCATTGACCGCCGCCTGAGAGGCGTCAATCATCGTCTGCAGCAAACGGCACTCCGGTGCAAACCAGTAACCATTATAAATCAGCTTGGCATAGCGGGGCATCAGTTCATCTTTCAGGTGTGCCACTTCACGATCAAGTGTCAGCGACTCGATGGCGCGATGCGCTTTCAGCATGATCGTACCACCCGGCGTCTCGTAGCAGCCGCGCGATTTCATGCCGACGTAACGGTTCTCAACAATATCGATACGGCCAATGCCATGCTTGCCGCCCAGACGGTTCAGCTCCCGCAGCACATTTGCCGGAGACATTGCCACGCCATTCACCGCCGTGATATCGCCGCCCTGATAAGTCAGATCAACATACTCGGCCTCATCCGGCGCATCCTCAGGCGAAACACTCCAGCGCCACATATCCCTGCCGGGCTCACTCCATGGGTCTTCAAGATCGTAACCTTCGTAAGAGATATGCAGCAGGTTGGCGTCCATGGAGTAGGGCGACCGGGAGCCTTCGCGCTTGCGCTCGACCGGAATGCCGTGTTTTTCGGCATAGGCCAGCATCTGTTCACGGGAGTTGAGATCCCACTCTCGCCACGGCGCAATGACCTTAACATCCGGCTTGAGACCGTAAAATCCGAGCTCGAAACGTACCTGATCGTTACCCTTGCCGGTCGCGCCATGGGAGACCGCGTCGGCGCCCTCGGCATTGGCAATTTCGATCATACGTCTGGCGATCAGCGGACGGGCAATCGATGTGCCGAGAAGATACTCGCCCTCATAAATAGCATTGGCCCGGAACATCGGAAAAACGTAGTCGCGGACATACTCTTCGGTCAGATCCTCGATATAGATGGCTGACGCATTGCCCGCCTTCGCCTTTGCCCTGGCATCCTCGACCTCTTCACCCTGGCCGATATCAGCGGTGAAGGTCACCACTTCGCAGTGGTAGGTGTCCTGCAGCCATTTCAGAATGATGGAAGTGTCCAGCCCGCCTGAATAGGCAAGAACAATTTTGTTGACCTTTGAATTAGCCATCGCGTGACCTCAATTAAATTGATTTAAGCATGCGATGAACTTTCAACGCATCTTCACGACCCATGGAGGGGCGCCAAAGCCGGACACATCCTGTGCATGGCTTTTATACCATACATCCATGTATGGCCCTCTTCGGGCGGTAAGCCCGTGCAAGATTGCTATCCTGCAATCTTGTGTGAACAAAGACAAAATGACACTTTTGTCTTTGTGTTAATGAATAAGGGCATGGATGCTCTTATTCATATCCAGCAGAACGGGTGCGCAGTTTATGTGCTGACTGTGACAACGCAATGCCCCGCAACTATCGCATCAGAAATTCAAGCAGCGCCTTCTGAACATGCAGCCGGTTCTCCGCCTCGTCCCAGACCACAGACTGCGGCCCATCGATAACGCTGGCTGAAACCTCTTCACCGCGATGTGCCGGCAGGCAGTGCATAAACAGTGCATCCGGTTTGGCGAAAGCCATCACGCGATCGTTGACCTGATATCCTGTAAACGCCTTTTCGCGCTCGCTCTGCTCCTTTTCCTGACCCATCGAAGCCCACACGTCAGTAGTCACCAGATCAGCCTCATGAGCTGCTTCAAAAGGGTCGGGACTGATAGTGACATCAGCACCCAGATCACGCGCGGCCTGCAGAAGGCCCGTATCAGGCGCATAGGCGTCAGGGCATGCGAACTTCAGCTTGTATCCGAAAGCTACAGCGCCGTTAATCCACGAATGGGTCATGTTGTTACCGTCACCAATCCAGGCCACGGTTTTTCCGGCAATATTTCCACGCTTCTCTTCAAAGGTGAAAATATCAGCCAGAATCTGGCATGGATGAGTCAGATCGGTCAGTGCATTAATTACCGGTACGGATGAATGAGCAGCAAACCGCTGCACCATTTCATGGCCATAGGTGCGGATCATCACGCCATCAACCATACGGGAGAGTACGCGTGCCGAATCCTCGACCGGTTCGCCCCGTCCGAGCTGTGTTGTCCCGGAGTGCAGAAAAAGTGCATGCCCGCCAAGCTGGTACATCCCCACTTCAAAAGAGATACGGGTACGCGTGCTCGCTTTATCGAAAATCATCCCCAGCGTCTTGCCCGCCAGCGTGTGGTGAACTTCGCCGCGCTTCTGCATCGCCTTTAATTCGGCAGCACGCGTCAGCAGCGCCCGGGATTCATCCGATGTCAAATCCAGCAGTGTTAGAAAATGTCTCATCTCTCCACCTCCTGTAGAACTCCCTGCAGAATTTCCATCGCCTCATCCACCTCATCGGCAGAGACATTCAGGGGAGGCAGCAACCGCACAACATTGGGGCCGGCTAACAGCACCAGCAACCCCTTCTCCATGCATGCTGCTACAACTGGCGCAATCGGGATTGAACAGGCCAGCCCGAGCAGCAGCCCCCTGCCACGCACCTCATCGACAAAGCTGTGCCGGGAAACCGACTGTGCAAGGTGATTCCTGATCCGGGCACTCTGCGCATCCACATTCTGAAGCAGCCGCTCCTTTTCAATGGTGTCAAGCACCGCCAGTGCCGCCGCACATGAGAGCGGATTACCGCCAAATGTCGAACCATGGGTTCCCGGGCCAAACGATGCAGCCACCGTTTCACTGGCCAGCATGGTGCCGACAGGCACGCCGCCTCCCAACCCTTTGGCAAGAGTGAGAATATCCGGCCTGACAGATGCCTGCTCAAAGGCAAACATGGTTCCGCACCTGCCGACTCCGGTCTGTACTTCATCAAAAATAAGCAGAATCCCGTGTTCATCGCAAAGCCTGCGTACCGCCTGCAGATAATCCGGCTCAGCAAGATTCACACCGCCTTCGCCCTGCAATGGCTCCAGCAGAATAGCTGCCGTCTGCCCGTTGACTGCGGACTTCAGCGCCTCAATATCATTCAACGGGACATGCAGAAATCCGGGTGGCAGCGGGTCGAAACCGACCTTTACCTTATCCTGCCCGGTAGCCGTCAGGGTAGAGAGCAGGCGGCCATGAAAGGATTGCGTGGCACTGATTACGGTGCGCCGTGATGAGCCCTGATCATAAAAATACTTGCGTGCCAGCTTGATCGCAGCCTCATTGGCTTCCGCACCGGAGTTACAGAAAAAGGCCCGCTCCAGTCCGCAAAGTGTGGTAAGCCTTTCTGCAAGCCTGATCTGATTCGGAATATGGTAGAGGTTTGAGCAGTGAAGCATGGTTCTTGCCTGCGCACTGATCGCCTCAACCAGTGCCGGGTGGGCATGCCCCAGCGTGTTCACAGCAATGCCGGAAACAAAATCGAGATATGCCTTCTCTTCGCTGTCAAATACGCGCGCCCCTTCACCCCGGACAAGCGTAATCGGGAAACGGGCATAGGTCTGCATCACACTGTTCATCCGCCGAAGCCTAAATGGCTACGTAAATTAACGCATCCTTTTCTGTATCCGCTGTTTTTTCACATTCACAGGCTTATGCTGTCTGTTTTGCACGATCACACTTCATGTCTATACTGTTTTCGAACGGGACAGAGATAACAGACGAAACCCTGGCAACAAGCTGAATTTGATGCATCAGGCATCATGGCATTGAACGGCAAAGCAATGTGTGGTCAGAGTTGAGCCGGAAAACAGGAGATATGCATGATTGATTATGCGGAATTCACCAAAATGTTTGTCGGCTTGCTGGCGATCGTGAACCCGCTGGCAGTCATTCCGCTTTTTATCAGCATGACAGCCGATGAGAGCAAGTTCCAGCGCCGGAAAACGATTAACATGGTACCCTTCGGTGTGGCCGTTATCCTGCTTATGGCACTCTTTTTCGGCGATCTGATGCTGCAGTTTTTTGGCATCACGATTGACTCATTCAGAGTCGGGGCAGGCATTCTGATCCTGCTGATGGCCATCGCCATGCTGCATGCAAATAAAAGTCCGATCAGGCAGACCGATGAAGAGGCGGATGAATCAATAGAGAAAGAGTCCGTCGCCATCGTACCGCTTGCCATGCCTCTGCTGGCCGGGCCGGGTGCTATCAGTACCGTGATTCTTGCGGCTCATAAATCCAGTGAAGCTGGCCACTATGCGATTATCGCGCTGGGCATCATCCTGCTGAGCCTCATTATCTGGGGGATATTGTACCTGTCACCATGGATCTCTGAACGCATCAGCGCCACGGGAATCAACATATTTACCCGCATCATGGGGCTCATACTGGCTGCGATTGCCATTGAGTTTATTGCCAACGGAATCAAGGGGCTGTTTCCGGTGCTGGCTTAAGGAGATTGCCCGGCGGCCAGGCATCGTTATCAACTGATCGCCGGCAAGCAGACACCCCCCCCTGTTTTTTGCATGACTGCATATCGTGTCGTATACTGCCAGTTGAAGGTAGCGAAACCTCTGCAATGAAAAAATATACAGCAATCCGAATATGGTGGATAAAGCATCCACGCTACCTCCGGCCCGGACAGATTCCGGTGAGACATTGGCAGGGATGGCGGTGAAGCTGGCTTTAATCCTATATTTGACGGCAGGAGATATGAAATGAAACCGGGACTGTTCTTAACATTTCTTTCAATCACACTATTGGCTTCAGGCTGCACATGGGTGAAACCGACACCGCAAGGGGAACAGATCCGGGTTCTTAATGCCGGTCAGGTCACGAGCTGTAAAAAAATCGGCAAAACAACCGTCTCTGTGCTGGCGAAGGTTGCCTTTGTCAAACGCAGTGAGAAAAAAATCAAACGGGAACTTGAGACCATGGCACGGAACAGTGCCAGCAGTATGGGTGGTGACACAGTGGTGCCGGTGTCAGAGATCAGTGCCGGCGAGCAATCCTTTGATGTTTACAAATGTGCTAACCCTGAGCAGAGGTGAGGGACTGACAACACAGACACCCCTTCCGCTTTCCGTACCATTGCCCGGCTGATGAAACTCCCCTAAACTCGGCTGATGATCGAGAAACACCACACACGCATCAAGGTATGCGGTATCACCCGGCTTCAGGATGCCCTGACCGCATCACGCCTCGGTGTTGATGCCGTCGGTTTTGTCTTCTACCCCGGAAGCCCCCGTTATATATCGCCCATGCAGGCGGCAAAAATTATTCGCCAGCTTCCCCCTTTTGTTTCCGCTGTCGGACTGTTTGTAAATCCAAAACAGGATGAAATCGACGAGGTGCTTGAACACTGCCCGCTGAGCGTTGTGCAGCTGCATGGCGATGAATCTCCCGAGTTCTGCATGGCTCAGCAGCGCAGGGTGCTGAAGGCCGTTCCTGTCAGCAGTAAGGAAGACCTGAAACGTGCCCAGTCATATCCGTGTGCTGTACTGCTCGATACCAAGGCACCAAAAGGGGTATACGGCGGTACAGGAACATCATTTGACTGGACGCTGCTGAAAAATTTTGAGCACGACTATCCGCTTATTCTGGCCGGCGGCCTGAATGCGGGTAATGTCGAAGCGGCACTTTCAGTTCGCCAATGGTTTGCACTGGATGTATCCTCGGGCGTTGAAACCTCACCCGGCATCAAGGATGATGCGAAACTGCGTGAATTTGTCACCCGCGTGAACAGTTTCTGATCAAAGTCACAAGGAATTGCCGAGCAGCATGGATAGCACAGTGATCGACTCTGTTTACAGTCTGGATATCTCACATCCACCTGATATCAACGGCCATTTCGGTCGTTTTGGCGGCCGCTTTGCCGCCGAGACCCTGATGGGTCCGCTGAAGAAACTGGAAGAGGCTTTTTACGAAGCGTGGAAAGATGAGAAGTTTCATCAGGAACGCTTCCATCTGCTGAGAAACTATGTTGGCCGTGCTACGCCGCTCTATCACGCCGAGCGTCTCTCGAAAGAGGTGGGCGGCGCCCAGATCTACCTGAAGCGTGAAGATCTGACCCATACCGGCGCACACAAGATAAACAACACTATCGGCCAGGGACTACTGGCCCACCGCATGGGTAAAAAACGGGTGATCGCCGAGACCGGTGCCGGCCAGCACGGTGTTGCAACGGCAACAGTGGCTGCCATGTTCGGCATGCAGTGCGATGTCTATATGGGCCGTGAAGATACCGAACGCCAGGCGCCCAATGTGTTCCGCATGAAGCTGCTGGGCGCCAACGTGATCCCTGTCGATTCAGGCAGCGCCACGCTGAAGGATGCACTGAACGAGGCGCTGCGTGACTGGGTAGCCAGCTGCGAAGATACCTTTTACATCATCGGTACCGTAGCCGGGCCTCACCCCTACCCGCTGATGGTGCGCCAGTTTCATATCGTTATCGGCCAGGAGGCCAGGGCGCAGTGTCTGGCACAGACAGGCAAGCTGCCTGATGTTGCGGTCGCATGTGTCGGTGGCGGCTCCAATGCAATGGGGCTGCTGCATCCGTTCAGGGATGACAACGTTCGCCTGGTTGCCGTAGAGGCTGCCGGGCTCGGCCTTGAGAGTGGAGAGCACGCCGCTTCACTGGCCGCCGGAAGGCCGGGCATCCTGCACGGTAATCTTACCTACCTGCTTGAAAATGATGAGGGGCAGGTTCAGGGAACCCACAGCATTTCGGCAGGCCTGGACTATCCGGGTGTTGGCCCTGAACTGGCTGCGATGCTGGAGGATGGCCGCCTGGAACTGGATACAGCGACTGACGATGAAGCGCTGGAGGCCTTCAGGATACTGACCCGCAGTGAAGGCATCATCCCGGCACTTGAATCGAGCCATGCACTGGCATCGGGCATGCGCATGGCAGCCGAAATGAATCCCGGGCAGACTGTTCTGATCAATCTCTCCGGGCGCGGGGATAAGGATATGAACACTGTGTTCAACCTGCTGCACGATGAGATCGAGGCAGGCCAGGCATGAGCCGCGACCGTATAGCAGAGTGTTTCGCCCGCTGCCGTGCTGAAGGCCGCAGTGCCCTGGTGGGTTATCTGACCGCAGGCGACCCTGATGTCGCAACCTCGGAAAAACTGCTGCTGACACTGGCAGGTCACGTAGACATTCTGGAGATCGGCATGCCTTTCTCCGACCCGATGGCTGATGGTCCGGTGATTCAGGCTGCCAGCGAACGTGCGCTGGAGGCAGGCGCCTCAATCAAAGATGTCTTTGCTCTGGCAGCAAAGGTCAACAGCGCCTGTCCGGATACGGCTGTCGTACTGATGGGGTATGCCAATGTTCCCTATGCCCTGGGCTTTGAAAACTTCTCTAAACAGGCTGCCGATGCAGGCGTCGATGGTGTTCTTATTGTCGACATTCCACCTGAAGAGGGCGACATTTGTGACCAGGCGCTGAAAAAAAACGGCCTGCATCGCGTTTTGCTGCTCTCACCCACCTCATCGGATGAACGAATAAAGCTTGCATCTGAGGCTGCCAGCGGCTTTATTTACTATGTGTCACTGACAGGAATTACCGGTGCCGAGATGGGCGAGGCTGCTGCTGTTGAGCAACAGGTAGAGAGAATCCGTTCATTTTCGAAGCTTCCGATCTGTGTCGGCTTTGGCGTTAAAACCGCTGAACAGGCCGCAAAGGTTGCTGCGTTTTCAGATGGCGTGGTTGTCGGCAGCCACTTTGTCTCCCAGATTCCACAGCACCGTGACGACCGTAATGCGATGGTGACTGCGCTGGGAGAGGCTGCCTCCGCCATGCGTAACGCCGTTAAAAGGACCGCCGCATGAGAATCAAAGTGCTCGGCTGTTATGGCGGCCAACTGCTCGGCTTTCACCTGACATCGTTTCTGGTGAATAAAACAATTCTTCTTGATTCGGGCTCTCCTACAGAGGCTCTGACCCTGAAAGAACAGGGCGCTGTGAATCATATCTTCCTCTCTCATACGCATCTGGATCACATCAAGGATATCGCATTTCTGGCAGATAACCGCTCGCTGAAACGGATGGGTGGAGACAACAGCAGGAGCATCACCATTCATAGTCTTCAGGAGAATCTGGATATCCTGAAAAAACATTTTCTCAACAACCTTATCTGGCCCGATTTCACCTGTCTGCCGAGCAAAAAAAATCCGACGCTGACAATGCATGCCATTGAGCCGGAGAAACCTGTTGAGATAGATGGCCTGAAAATTACAGCCATTGCAGTGAACCATCCCGTTCCCTGCACAGGCTTCCTGCTGGATCAGGGAGATACCCAGTTTATCTACTCTGCCGATACCGGCCCGACAGACAGGATTTGGGAAGTCGCCAACGCACAACCCAATCTTAAAGGTATTATTATCGACTGCTCTTTCCCGAACGCCTTTCAGCATCTTGCCGATATCAGCGGCCATCTGACAGCAAAGGGGATGGCTCAGGAGCTGCGAAAGCTTGATAAATATGGAAAAATTCCGGTCTATCTGTATCACATGAAGCCTGAAACCCTGAATGTCATGGCCGCTGAAGTTGAGGCTGAGAGTATTCCGCACCTCCGCATGCTGACGCAGGTAGACGAACTGCTTGTTTAAAGATAAAGGAGAGAGAAACCATGAGCTGGCTTACACGTTTAATAGAGAGTCCCAAAAGCATCCTCTCCTCATCCGATAGCTCCTCCACACCGGAAGGAATGTGGCTGAAATGTCCCGGCTGTGCTGAAACGCTTTACCACAAAGAGTTGATGCGTTCGATGATGGTCTGTCCAAAATGTGATTATCACTTCCGTGTTGAAGCAGACAAGCGTACCGCTTTTCTTTTTGATCCGGAGAGCTACGAAGAGCACGACACCGACCTCAAATCGGTGGACTCACTGAATTTCAAAGACAAAAAGCGTTACAAAGACCGCATCAGGGAGGCCGACAAGAAGGCCGGGCATGGCGATGCGGTCCGCAACTATCTGGGCGATATCAGGGGACAGACAACTTCCGTCTCCATTTTCGATTTCTCCTATATGGGCGGGAGTATGGGCTCAGTGGCAGGCGAAAAGATTGTCCGGGGTATGGAGCGGGCCATTGATCGCCGCTGTCCGTATCTGCTGATTACCGCATCCGGCGGCGCCCGTATGCAGGAGGGTATTCTCTCCCTGATGCAGATGGCAAAAACATCCTCTGTCGCCAACCGGCTCCATGAAGCCAGACTTCCATTTATCTGTCTTTTGACTGATCCGACCATGGGCGGTGTATCGGCATCTGTTGCCTGGCTTGGCGATGTGATTCTTGCAGAACCAAAGGCATTGATCGGTTTCGCCGGACCCCGCGTCATTCAGGAGACGGTGGGCGAAAAACTGCCACAGGGATTCCAGCGCTCTGAGTTTTTGCTGGAGCATGGACTGATTGACGATGTGGTAAGCCGTCGAAAACTTCCGGATCATCTCAAAGTACTTTTTGAACATCTGATGCAGCGTGCCTACCGGCAGGCCGTCTGATCTTTTTCGCTGAGCAGGGCCTGCACGAACAGCCAGCGTGTACCTTCCCGAGCATAAACCTGTTGAGGTAGAGGCATGGCTGACCCGGTTGGGCCAGCCATCAGCGGACCGTGATTACAGGCCCGGCCACCAGCGCATGCGGGAGCTGATTCAGCCGCTTGCTATCAGGCGCCCGAAGCTTCGTATCCGTATTGCAGGAACCAACGGTAAAGGCTCCACCGCCTTTATGCTCTCCGCTGCACTGCAGGCATGCGGCCTGCGAGTCGGGCTTTACACTTCGCCACATATCCGCCATTTCAATGAGCGTATTCGCATCAATGGCACTCCCGTTTCCGATACAATACTTCATGCGCTGATGCAGCATGTCATGCCTGCCGCACTGAAGGCGGGTGCCTCATACTTTGAGGCCGCAACTGCACTGGCGCTGAAATGTTTCAGCGACAGCCAGGTTGATGTTGAAATTCTTGAAGCCGGCGTTGGGGCTAGACTGGATGCCACCACGGCCGTTGACGCCGACATGGCCCTTATTACGCCCATCGGCCTTGATCATCAGAACTGGCTTGGTGACACCATCGAATCTGTTGCAGCTGAGAAAGCCTATGTTGCCGAAGGATGTTCAATGGTTCTGAGTGCCGCTCAGTCGGATGTCGTAATGCCAATCCTAAAGCAGCGAGCACCCGAATTGGACGTTATCGAACCCGATGAATCGCTATCGCTGTCCATGCCGGGGAATCACCAGTTCCAGAATGCTGCTCTTGCTTTGCATGCGGCAAAACGCCTTATCGAAGAGGGTCTGGTTGACGGGTCAATGGATCGTCTGAAACAGGCGATCAAATCGACCGTGGTTCCGGGCAGGCTCCAGAAGGTACACTATGACGAGGCAACCATATGGCTTGATGCTGCTCACAATCGCCATGCCGTCGAAGCACTATTGCCGACACTCAAAGGTTTGAATCTCGATGCCGTTTTTATCTTTACCCGTGAGGATCGCAGTCTTGCCGATAGCCTTCCGCTGTTCGCTTCAGTCGCCCGGCGTATCATCACTGATGCCGACTACCCGAACGTTGCAGAGGCCCTGCAACAGGAGCTGGCCCTCTCCCCGGATGGAACCTTTCTGGTTCTCGGCTCATTTATTACCGTTGCTGCAGCACTGGAATGGCTTGGGAGGAACTATTAGATACGGATAAAAGCGTGATTCGGGGCATCCATGCCCCTCACCCTCCGGGTGGCAAGACCGTCCAAATCGGCTTTCCTGCCGATTTGTCCTGCTTTTGTCCTTGAACGCAGGTCGAATTTTGCGAAATCCGCCCTGCTTACGAATCCTGTCGGATTCGCCACCCATCCATGGGTGGATTGATGATCGCCGGATGAACTCTTGGATTCCCTATCACGTCAAGAAGGATGGACAGAGGAACTGTCTAAACGCCATTCCGCACATGGATGTACCCCAGGGCACCTTCTCTTGCCCTTAGGCAATTCACCTTGTGCGGCTTTAGCAAGTATTTGGAAATCGTAATTTTCAAATGCGTCAAAGGCCGAGGGCAGGCAATAAGGCAGGATGCCGATTGGACGGCTACAAGCCGCCCGTAGGGTGAAGGCCATGGATGGCCTGAATCAATGCTCCGAGACCGATTGAAACAAGCGTCTAAACGACGAAGCCTTCAGCACCACGGCGCATGCCGACAGAACCGGTTCGGGTAATCTCAATAATTCCGAACGGCTCCAGCTGCGCGATAAAATCATCCAGCTTCCCGGCAGCACCGGTCAGCTCCAGAGTCAGATAATGGATGTATACACTATCCACAACCTTGGCCCGGGCTTTATCAGCCAGCCTGACCAGCTCTAAACGGTTGTCCGGGTTGGAGGCAACTTTAACCAGCAGCATCTCGCGCTCGATATGGACCAGATGAGAGATATCCTCAACCTTGATCACAGGAATCAGCTTGTTGAGCTGCTTCTTGATCTGCTCAATGACACGCTCATCGCCACTGGTTACCAGCGTCATGCGACTCACCGTTTCATCCATGGTAGGGGCAACATTCAGGCTCTCGATATTATAGCCTCGTGCCGAAAAGAGGCCCGCAACCCGGGTCAGTACACCGAACTCATTTTCAACCAGAATGGTAATGGTATGCCTCATGACAACACCATCTCATTCAGGGCGGCCCCGGCCGGCACCATCGGAAAAACATTCTCCTCTTTGGATATCGCCACATCAACAATCACAAAGTGCTCATCAATATTAAGCGCCCTGTCCAGGGCCGCATCAAGCTCATCCAGTCTGTCCACACGAATACCAACACCGCCGTAAGCCTCGGCCAGCTTCACGAAATCGGGCAGGGAGTCAAAATAGGAGTGTGAGTAGCGGGACTCGTAGAACATCTCCTGCCACTGCCGGACCATACCCATATAACCATTGTTCAGAATCACAACGACAACAGGCAGATTATACTGAAAGGCGGTCGAAAATTCCTGGCTGCACATCTGTATCGATGAATCACCGGAAAAGATCACAACCTTATCATCCGGCCTGGCAACCTGCGCACCAATACCTGCGGGCAGGCCATAGCCCATGGTCCCCAAACCGCCGCTGGTCAACCAGCGATGGGGTCTGTTGAAGCCGTAGTGCTGCGCCACCCACATCTGATGCTGGCCAACATCTGTGGCTACAATGGCATTACCTTTTGTCTTTTCATGCACTGCACGAATGACTGTCTGCGGCTTGATCGGGCCATCTTTCGGCTGATCAAAGCCAAGCGAATCTTTCTTGCGCCACTCGTTGATCTGCTCCCACCAGAGCTTTAACGCTTCGGCGTCAGGTGTGCCGTTCCGGCGGGCAATCTCCTCAAGCAACTGCCTGAGCACAACCCCCACATCGCCCACAATAGGAAGATGTGCATGGATATTTTTTGAAATCGATGAAGGGTCGACATCAATGTGAATCACCTGTGCATCCGGTGCAAAGGCATCCAGCCTGCCGGTTACGCGGTCATCAAAGCGTGCACCAACGGCAATCAGCAGATCGCAGTGGGAGACAGCCATATTCGCCTCAAAGGTGCCATGCATCCCCAGCATACCGACAAAGTGCCCGTCATCATGTGGCATGCCTCCCAGCCCCATCAGTGTGTTGGTTACCGGCGCATTCAGCGTATGGGAGAGCTCGCGCAACAATGCAGCAGCGCCATGAGAGTTGATAACACCGCCACCGGTATAAAGCACGGGGCGCTTTGCCGTGAGCATTGACCTGACAGCACGCTTGATCTGCCCCGGATGCCCGTGCGTCACCGGCTGATAGGAGCGCATATTCACTTTCTCGGGCCAGACAAATTCGCACTCTTCACCACTGATATCCTTCGGGATATCAACCAGTACCGGGCCGGGGCGCCCTGTTGTCGCGATATGGAATGCCTGACGGATAATCAGCGCCAGATCCTCAACCCGTTTTACAAGAAAGTTATGTTTGGTTGCAGAACGGGTAATACCGACAACATCAGCTTCCTGAAAAGCATCATTACCGATCAGGGTGGATGGAACCTGTCCGGAGAAGCAGACCGTAGGAACGGAGTCTGCCAGCGAGTCGGCAAGGCCGGTAACGGCATTGGTTGCACCCGGACCGGAGGTAACCAGTGCTACACCGCATTTGCCGGAAACACGCGCATAGCCATTGGCCGCGTGCAGCGCACCCTGCTCATGGCGAACCAGATAATGTTTGATATGACTCTGATTGAAAATGGCATCATAGATATGCAGCACGGCGCCGCCGGGATAGCCAAAAATGGTATCAACGTTTTCACGCTTCAGACATTCAACAAATATTTCAGCACCGGTCATTTTCATGATGTCAGTAATCTCACACGGCATTATTCAGAGATTCAGGACCATAGGTTCACCCCCCGTGGGTGTCAAGACAACTGCACCAAAACCCTTTGAAAATAAGGCTTAACCGCATACGGCAGGCATGCCTTGAATCAGGCGCAGCTGCCGGCTTAAGTGGTTTTTTCCGTACTGCCGACAGCAGACCGGTAGTGCATCAGTATGGCATCTTCGCGTATGCCATCATCCTGTTGAGATACATAGTAGCCCTTGCGGATACCCGAACGGACAAATCCCAGTTTGGCATAAAGCTGTTGCGCCGCAGCATTGGATGCCCTGACTTCCAGCAGCACCGTTCTGCCCGGTCTGGCAGCCAGCAGCATCCGGCTTAACTGCTCGGCAATGCCCTGGCGGCGGCAGGCGGGAGCAACGATAATCTGCATGATATGCACTTCATCAAGCACATCATGGCTGAGCAGGTAACCGGCCAGCAGCTTTTCATCCATGCAGAGCAGCAGGGCATAACCATCTTCCAGCGCTCTCTTCAGCCCGTCATGCGACCATCTCTCTGCAAACGTAGTGCTGTTGAGCCGGTAAACCTGCTCAAGGTCAGCCATCGTGCCCTGTCGAAAGATCAGGCCCAAACCGGTTCAGCTTGCCTCGTCAGGCTCAACCTGCTCCTTCCAGCTGCACGTCTCTGAAGCGCAGACATGCTCGGTGCCGTGCCTTTTGGTTACCTTCTCGGTCACAAACGGAGCACCGCACTCAGGGCATGGTCTGTCGATCGGTTTGTTCCAGAGCGCACGTTTGCACTTGGGATACTGTGAACATGAGTAGAAGATTTTGCCGCGCCGGGACTTCTTTTCCAGAAATGTTCCCTTGCCGCAATCAGGGCACTTGATGCCGGTATCTTTGGGCTTCTCCAGCGGCTGGATGTTTTTGCAGGCCGGATAGGCCGAACAGCCGAGAAACTTTCCATATTTGCCCAGCTTGATGGCCATCGGTGCACCGCACTTGTCACACTTCTCATCAGAGAGTTCCGGCTCCGGCTGCTCACCGTTGCCATTCAAAGGCTGGGCTACTTTACATTCAGGATATCCGGTACAGGCAAGGAACTTTCCATATTTACCCAGCTTGATGACCATCGGCCTTCCACATTCAGGGCACTTCTCACCAGTCGTTTCTACCGGACGCTCAGCAACAGCTGCCTTGTCCACATCGGCCTTGAACGACTTCCAGAACTCACGCAGCACGGGCTTCCACTCAACTTCGCCACGGGCAATGGCATCCAGTTTGTCTTCTACTGAAGCTGTAAAACTTGTATCCATAATCTGGCCAACTTTGTCGACAAGAAATTTACTGACCCACTCACCGACATCGGTGGGCACAAACTGTTTCTTCTCCATTTCAGCATAATTACGTTCGCGCAGAACATTAAGGATGGAGGCGTAGGTGGAAGGGCGGCCGATGCCATGGCTCTCAAGCTCCTTAACCAGTGATGCCTCGGTGAATCGCGGTTTGGGTTCGGTAAAATGCTGCTTTGCCTCAGCCTGCTCAACCCTGACGGCATCACCCACCTCAAGCGGTGGCAGCAGGCGATCTTTATCATCTTTGGCCGGCGCATCCGTGCCCTCGATATAGAGCTTCCGGAAGCCCGGGAAGGCCAGCACCGAGCCTGTGGCCCGCAGTGTGTGATGCTCCGACTCAATGTCCGCACGCACCTGATCCAGAAGGGCAGGCGCCATCTGGGAAGCAAGCGCCCGTTTCCAGATCAGCGTATAGAGTTTCCACTGGTCCGGATCCAGCGATGATTTCATCGATTCGGGTGTGCGTGAAATGGCTGTCGGACGAATCGCTTCATGCGCCTCCTGAGCATTTTTACTTTTATTCTTAAATACGCGCGGCCTGGCCGGCAGGTAATCTGCACCCATATGATTACCGATATAGTCACGCATCTCATCGACCGCTTCCGCAGCCAGAGAGACAGAGTCCGTACGCATATAGGTGATCAGACCGACAGGCTCTCCGTCAATATCAATGCCCTCATAGAGCCGTTGTGCAATCTGCATCGCCTTGCGTGCGGTAAAGCCCAGTTTTCTTGCAGCCTCCATCTGTAGCGTGGAGGTGATAAATGGTGCTGCAGGCTGTTGCCTGGCCTGCTTCTTCTGTACATCGGCCACCCTGAATGTGGCAGCCTCTACTTGCCGGGCAACGGATTTGGCTTTGGCACCATCGGTGATGGCAAATTTGTCCAGCTTTTCGGAGTCCATCGCATAGAGCTGGGTATCAAGTTTTCCAGCCGCCACGGAACAGCCGGCCTCAATGGTCCAGAACTCTTTTGGCCTGAAATCACGAATATGCTGTTCCCGTTCGCAGATCAGGCGCAGTGCAACGGACTGGACGCGGCCTGCCGACAGGCCGCTGCGGATTTTTCGCCAGAGCAGTGGCGACAGTGTAAAGCCCACCAGATAGTCGAGCGCACTTCTTGCCTGCTGGGCATCCACCAGCTGCATATTGATCTCCAGCGGATTGGCCATGGCTTCTAAAATTGCTTTTTTGGTGATCTCATGAAATGTGATGCGCTGAACGCTCTTGCCTTCCAGAGCACCGCGCTTCTTCAGCTCATCGGCAACATGCCAGGCGATCGCCTCCCCCTCACGATCCAGATCGCTTGCCAGAATAAGCTCATCGGCCTTTTTCATCGCTTTTTCAATGGCCGCAATCCGCTTCTCTTTATCTTCAATAACAGCATACTTGAGTGCAAAGTCATGCTCGGTATCTACAGAGCCATCTTTTTTCGGGAAGGCGCGAACATGCCCGTAGGAAGCCAGAACCTTGTAATCTTTTCCAAGATACTTTTCGATGGTTTTTGACTTGGCGGGAGATTCCACCACTACGACTGCGCTCATTAGTTTTTGCCTCCAAGAGTATACCGGCTGCCGGGCAATCGTTCGATCACACCCTGCAGTTCAAGCGCGAGCAAGCTTGGCGAAAGTTGGGGCACGGTCAAGCCGCAAGCCTCTGAGAGCGCATCCAGATGCATGATCTCCTGCTGCAGGGCATGCATAATTTTCGCCTCTTCTTCATTAGCGGGAGTGTAGACTGCGTGCACGCCACTCCTCTTCTGCATCCATCCAAGATGCTGCAACAGCTCCCCTGCAGAGCCCGCCAGGATTGCGCCATCCCGGATCAGCTGATGGCAACCGGCATGCGCATCATTGAGCACGGAGCCCGGCACTGCAAAAACCTCCCGCCCGTAACCGGCCGCCTGCCCCGCCGTAATCATCGAACCTGATTTGATTGTTGCTTCAACCACGAGTGTGGCCTGAGACAATCCTGCAATAACCCGGTTTCGCTGCGGGAACTGTTCAGGGCGCGCTTCGACATCCGGCAGATACTGGCTGATTACGCAGCCATGCCCGGCAATCGCCTTAAGCTGCCTCTGTTGTGACTCGCCTGTCACAGCTTTCAGTCCGGACCCCAGTACGGCAACCGTGCCCGCATCACCTTCCAGAGCTCCGCCATGCGCAGCTGCATCAATACCGTAGGCCATGCCACTGACAATGGTTACACCCCTCTCGGAGCAGTATCGGCTCCAGCGCCGTGCAATAACCCGCCCCTCTCTGCTTGCCTTGCGTGCACCCACGACGGAGAGCATATACGGGTTATTAAGCACAGACGTATCGCCCTGCACAAAGAGCATAAGCGGCGCATCATCACATGCCAGCAGCCGCCGGGGATAGCTCTCATCCTCCGGGCAGACAAGGCTGATACCGGAGTTGTCACAACTCCGGATAACTGCCTCTACGGCTTTATGGTCAATATTGCGAAGGGATGTGGCCAGCCTGTGGCTTACCCCGTCACACTGCTCCAGTCCGGCAGCAGGAGTCCGCCAGAGTGCTTCGACTGAACCAAAAGCCGAGATTAGCTGACGCCCGACGCGCGGCCCGACGCCTCGCGCCAGCATCAGGCGCAGATAGGCTATGGCACTGTCAGAGCATGGCACCTACAGATTGAGGTGGAAGTTACCGCCTGGCCCTGTTACGAACCGCATCGCCGACATTGATTGGTGCAGTTGACTCAACAACCAGGGCAAGTGAGGCCCTGCTCTGGGCCGCCAGCACCAGCACTTCGCCAATCTTCTCCTCAGGAAGGCGTGCCGCTTTGCCGCTGACCCGGTCTTTGACCATGCGTCCCGCCCGATGGATGGAGAGTGAGGTTCCGGATTTAAGTCCGTCACCGGCACCAAGGCCGATACCGATGACCTGATACTGCGCAGCTTCAGAAGCATCGTCCCGGATATAGAGCACCTTGCCAAGAACATCCCCGGATGGATAAGAGGGGGTGATTTTTGTATCAATCTGTCTGGCTGGCTTCAGCCGGTCTCCACGTGAGAGCTCTTCAAATGTCTGCAGCACCACGCCGCGGTGGATGCCGTCTGTTTCAGAGACAATCTCAATCTTCCCGAGATGCTTCACCAGCACGCCAACCACCTTGCCGCTATCCGGGTCCTTGACGGGATCGCCCGTCCGGAATACATCAAACAGATCGCCATCCTCGGCGCTCTGGTTTATTTTCAGATAGAGACGATCATTGGCACCGTAATTGAGGCGGTCATCCTCGGAATCAAGAATGTAACCCACGCCCTGCACGGCATCCGGCTGGATCAGGTCATGCCTGGTCAGGGCAGTCAGCAGCTTGCTTGCATCTATCGGTTTTTCGAGTTTTTCAACCGGTTTGCTGATCACCTGAGGCCGGGGACGAACTTTGGTCAGCCCTCCGCTCTCCTTCTGCTTCACACTGAACCATATCTCGTTGCCCGGATAAATCAGGTCGGGATTGGTAATATAGAGGTTTCTTTCCCATATCTTTATCCATTTATAGGGATCCTTGAAAAAGTAGTTGGCAATATCCCATAAGGTATCGCCCTTTTTTACGATATAGGGCTGCGGAAGATTGGGTCTGATGTCCGCTTCAGTTACCTCTCCGGGAACGGTCAGCGAATCAGCCGTCGCCTGCAGAGGCAGCGCGCACAGAAGCATAAGCCATGCAATTGCAAGATAGTGTTGAAGTTTCATCTGAACCCTCCGGTCCTAACTATCGAATTTATCAAAGCTTGGCATATCCTGAGCAAGCTCGCAACAGCGGCAGCATCAGACAGCACCGGTTTTGGGCTCACTACCCGCCCAGAGGCGGCTGATATTGCTGTGGTGTCGTGCGGTCATCAGGCCGCCTAACAGCAGGCAGACTGTAATAGCCTCGGCTGAAGCGTCCAGCAGCCAGGCAAACAGTGGCAGGGCAACACCTGCCATGATCGAGGCCAGTGAGACATAACGGGTTAACCAGAACAGAATCAGCCAGACGGCAAATGAGCCGGCAGCCACCCATGGCATCCATGGAATCACCACACCAAACATGGTGGCAACGCCTTTTCCGCCCCTGAACCGGAGATATACGGGAAAAATATGCCCTGTAAAGGCTGCCAGGGCCACTGCAGCAATCAGCAGCTGCTCTGAATCAAACATGATGGCGATGGCAACCGGAATGGTCCCTTTCAGAATATCTGCCAGTAACGTAAGCACGCCAACCAGCCTGCCCCCGGTACGCATCGCATTGGTGGCGCCGATATTCCCGCTGCCATGGCTGCGCGGATCTTTGCCGGTCAGCCATCGTGCAAACAGCAGGCCGAACGGGATGGCCCCTGTCAGATAGGCCGCAATGGCCGCAATCGCTATCATCTCCGGCAGCAGCCCCTGAGTCAGCGAAGTTTCCGGTAACGGGCTCGGGAATCGTCCAGACGACTTTGCAGACGCCCTGCCTGACCGTTACGGATATAGGTTGGGAGCACCTCTTCCAGAGCCGAGGGAGTACCAAATACTGCAGGAAACGGCTCGCCATCGACCACACTGTCGTGCTGCAACAGCTTTAGCTGATCCGGTGTCAAAAGCGGCACGGGCAGCAGCTGCATGAAAGCGGCCATGATTTTTGCGGCAAATCCGGGCACCGGCAGCAGCAGGCGATTACGCCCGAGACAACGCATCAGCAGCTGCATCAGTTGCATAAAACTGTAGCGCTTTGGCCCTGCCAGCTCAAAAACCTTTCCGACAAGATGCCGGTTATCAATTGACGCTATAAAAGCACGCGCAACATCTTCAACCCACACCGGCTGGAAACGGGTTTCGCCGGCAATCACCGGCAGCACGGGTGCAAAACGGCTCATGGCCTTGAACCTGTTAAGAAAGGAGTCCCCCTCGCCAAAAATTACCGAGGGTCTGAAAATGGTCCAGCAGAGGCCTGACCGGCGAACGCGCGTCTCTGCCTCACCCTTACTGCGCGCATAACGGCTCTCCGGAATTTTTCCGGCACCCAGCGCGCTCATATGCAGATAGCGGGTAACAGCGCTCCTCCTGACCGCCTCAATAACATGCTCTGTGCCTTTTACATGCGCGGCATCAAAGGAGTAGCGCCCCCGTTCAAACAGAAGACCAACAAGATTAATAACGCAATCACTGCCCGCAACAGCTTCATCCAGGCCCCGTCCGGTTGTTACATCGGCTTTTACCAGGCTGACCCCCTCGACCAGAAGATCCCGGGCCCGTTCAGGATGCCTGCATGCCACAACAACAGTATATCCGGCGCGTACGGCCTGCCGCACCATGGCACGGCCGACAAACCCGCTGCCGCCGATGATACATACCTGCTTGGACATAAGACCTCCCTGATTTGCTGTTAGGGATGCTCTGAATAACTCAGAGGTTCCTTAGCATTAATACAGAATGCAATTATGCGAAAGCCTGAGGCAAGACGCAATGCAAGCTTCATAATAATGGATGTCCGGTTGTAACGGCTATCCGGAGCGGCCATTCACGACCCTGCTGTTCAGGGTGTCAATTTGAATGAACCGGAGAAGAACAGCCGTTGAATCGCACAGCACAGCTTTTCAGGCATATTGGACAAGCCGGTGGTCAAAGCGCCGGTTTTCCTTGCTGCATCACATTATTCACCTATACTGGCGTCGGTTTTGCCAGTTGTGCACGTTTTCCCCGATGATTTTATCCATTGATTTTTTCCACGGGTTTATGACCGCCACCCCGGGCGAAGTCCGAATCCGATGGATTTGAGTTTTGATATTTTTGAGGATAATTTATTTATGAATATTTATGTTGGAAACCTTTCTTTCCGTACTGACGACGAAGAGCTGCGCGAAGTTTTCGCTGAGTTCGGAGATGTTACCAGTGCAAAAGTGGTCATGGACCGCGAAACTGACCGTAGCCGCGGCTTCGGTTTTGTTGAGATGTCCAGTGATGACGAAGGAAAAGCCGCTATTGAAGCGCTCGATGGCGCTGAAGTCAGCGGACGCAACCTGCGTGTGAATGAGGCCAAGCCTCGTGAAAACCGCTTCTAGGCAAGGCTGTTAACTGCAGAGAAGATAAAAAGCCCGCCTCCGGCGGGCTTTTTTTGTGCCCTGCCGAAGTGGAAAGCCGGCAGCCATCCGGTTCAACATGCAGGCAGGACCGGTTGAACAGCTCGGTCAGGAAATCCCGACCCGGAATCCGGGCATTAAAAAAAGGGCCGCTGTTCAGCGGCCCATTGCATGGTTATGCAGCAGACGGGGTATCCGGAGAGTCCGCAAAGGTCTTCAGCTTCTGGGACCGGGAAGGGTGGCGAAGCTTGCGCAGGGCTTTTGCCTCAATCTGACGAATTCGCTCACGCGTTACACCGAACTGCTTGCCAACCTCTTCCAGCGTGTGGTCGGTATTCATACCGATACCAAAACGCATGCGAAGCACCTTCTCTTCACGGGGCGTCAGGTTTTCCAGCACCTCAAGCGTTGCTTTGCGCAGTGCCTCACCCACTGCACCGTCCAGTGGATTTTCAGCATTCTCGTCCTCGACAAAATCGCCAAGCTGTGAATCCTCGTCATCACCGATCGGTGTCTCGAGCGAGACCGGCTCTTTGGCCACTTCGAGAATCTGCTCAACTTTTTCGACCGGCATCTCCAGATGTACAGCCAGCTCTTCCGGGCTCGGCTCACGGCCAATCTCCTGAGCAATCTGGCGGGAGACGCGCATCATCTTGTTAATGGTCTCAATCATATGCACCGGAATACGGATCGTACGTGCCTGATCGGCAATGGAGCGGGTAATCGCCTGGCGAATCCACCACGTCGCATAGGTTGAGAACTTGTAGCCACGGCGCCACTCAAACTTATCAACCGCTTTCATCAGGCCGATATTTCCTTCCTGGATCAGGTCAAGGAACCCCAGTCCGCGATTGGTGTATTTCTTGGCAATGGAGATTACCAGACGCAGGTTCGCCTCAATCATTTCACGTTTGGCCTGACGCGCCTTGGCTTCACCCATGGTCAGTTTACGGGCGACGGATTTCAACTCCTCCACGCCCATTTCGCTCTCCTGTTCGACACGCTTCAGGCGACGCTGATTTTCACGGATCTTGCCGCCGCACTGCTCAAAGGCCTCCGTCCACGGCTTGCCGGCATGCGCCTTCAACACTTCATCAACCCAGCGCTCATTGGTTTCATTCGGCAGAAACGTCTCGATAAAGAGTTTGCGCGGCATTTTGGCATCCAGGGCAAAATCGCGAATGGTGCGCTCATACTTGCGCACCCGCTCAACAGCATTCTTGAAGCGCTGCACCAGCATATCAATCTGCTTGGTTGAAAACGGAATGGATACCAACTCCATCAGCATGGCATTGAGTACTGCCTGCGTCTCTGCAGCAAGCTTCTTGTCGTCCGGCTTCTTGTCAGCACGTTTCTTCAGCTTAAGGAACTCATCGTGCAGCACTTTAGCCGCAGCAAAGTGAGTCAACGCCTCTTCAAGCTGCTCCTCCTTGGTGATGATGGTCTCTTCCATCGGCGTACCGTCCGGAGTTGCCGTGCGCGCTTTAATGGCAGCCGACAGCTGATCCGGATCGAGCTTCTCCGTGTCTGTCGGCTCATCATCCTCATCATCGCTCTTGTTCAGACGGTTCTCATACTCGGCAATCGCGGCAGCATTTACGACCTTGTCATCAATATCGAGAATATCGCGGAAATTCGGGCCCTCTTCGAGCTCAAGCTCAATCGCCTCATCACGAATCTGAATAACGCGCTCACCCAGCAGCATGATCTCCCTGAAGGTGGCAGGGCAGAGACAGATTGCCTCATGAACCTGCAGACGCCCCTCCTCGATACGACGGGCAATTTCGATTTCACCTTCACGGGTCAGCAGTTCGACCGTTCCCATCTCACGCAGATACATGCGCACCGGATCATCAATACGGATCACCGTCCCCAGCGTTGTGGTATCGGCACGCAGGGCGGAGTCCTCCTTGCGCAGGCGATCCTTGCGCATGGCGTAGGCGCCGGTTGGCGCACGCTCGGGATCGACAACTTCAACACCCATCTCTGTAAACAGATTGATGATATGCTCTACGCTATCGGCTGAAACCAGCCCTTCAGGCAGATGTTTGTTAAGCTCATCATAGGTGATGTAGCCGGCCTCTTTACCTTTGGCCATCAATGAGCCGAGCTCTTCCACGCGGAACTGATCAAGTGTTGATTGCGTCATTCATTACCTCTGCGTTGTCCGTCCAATTCATTCAGCCTGCGCTTAAGCTCCACCGCTTCCTGCAAGCCAATGCCACCCTTCAACCTGCGACGAATCACGTTGGCACGCACTGTTGCCAGCAGGTTGGTAAACTCTTCATCTTCGATGTCCGGGGCATTGCTCCAAAGCGCCAGATTCGGATCGCCACTCTCCGCCAGCTTTTTCACAAGCTCAGCAGAACTGATTTCACCCCTTCTGCTATTCTGGATAAGAAAAAAGGCTCGGGTGTATATCTCGTTAACAGGGTTGCTGTCAAGAAAAACTCTTGCATCCTCTTCGCTTAAAGCACCAAAACGGGCCGGATTCTGCAGCAGTCCGGCAACAAATTTCTCTTCCGTGCTCAGCCTCTCCGCCTTCAGCCGGACAGTTCCGGCATCACTTTTAATAAACTTCTGCGTAATCGGAACGCCGGTTTTCTGACTGGCCTCCTGCCGCCATGCATCGGCCAGAAAATGGTCTGTCATGCTCTTTAGCATCGCGTCGGCCTTTTTCGCCATGCGGGCATCTCCATCGCGCCCCTGCCCGGCAATATTCCTTAACCCCTGCAGCCAGGTCTCCAGAACCGGGCGCGCCTGATGCTCAATCCGATGGCTGAAGGCCTCACTGCCCTCTTTATCCACCAGCGAATCAGGATCCTCGCCATCCGGCAGATACAGAAACCTCGGTGAATGCTCCGCCTTCAGAATCGGCAGCATCCGCTCCAGCGCACGCCAGGCAGCCTGCCGGCCCGCCCTGTCGCCATCAAAACAGAACACGGGGCTCTCGTGCAGCCGGAGAATCTCCTGTATCTGCCGCTCACCGATTGCCGTGCCCAGCGGTGCAAGCCCGATCGGCAGGCCATGCGCTGCCAGTGCCAGCACATCCATATAGCCCTCAACCACCAACAGCATCTTGCGCCTGCGTATCTCTTCGCGATGCTCTGCCAGGCCATAGAGCAGATCCGACTTATGAAAAAAAGAGGTCTCCGGTGAATTGAGATACTTCGCACTCTTCTCATTCCCCAGAATCCTGCCGCCAAAACCAACGGTTTTCCCCCGCCGGTCGCGAATGGGGAAGATCAGGCGGTTGCGAAAGCGGTCCACATATCCGCGATCTCCCCTGAACAGCACACCGATGGATTCCAGCTGTGCTGCAACCCGGGAATCTGCACCGAAACAGTGCTGCATAAAGCCATAACCGTCAGGGGCATAACCGAGCTTGTAGTCCCGGATAATCTTTTCCGGCAACTTGCGATGCTGCAGATATTCACGGGCCACCTGCCCCTTGTCGCTGGCAAGCTGTCTGGCAAACAGATCGGCCACCCTGGAGAGCAGTTCAAAGGCCTTGCTGCGCCGTTCCGTCTCACCGGGATCGGATGCCGCCTGCCTGGGAATTTCGATGCCCGCTTTCTCTGCCAGATACTCCACCGCCTCAGGAAAGGCATAACCATCATGCTCCATCAGAAACTGAAAAGCGCCGCCACCCTTGCCGCAGCCGAAGCAGTAGTAGAGCTGTTTGTCCGGCGAAACCGAGAAAGATGGGCTCTTCTCATGATGGAAAGGGCAGAGTCCCATCAGATTGGAGCCGGAGCGCTTGAGCTCTACATGCCGGCCAATAATTTCAGCCAGATCTGTACGCGCCAGAACCTCATCCAGAAATGCAGGGGAGAATTGAGCCATATCCTGCTATTTAAGTTGCCAAACGGTGATTACGCAAGCCAGCCGGTCAGCCCTGAAGCTGCTGCTTCACAAGTGCCGAAACCATCCCCATATCGGCTTTCCCCTGCAACTGCGGACGGATGATACCCATCACCTTGCCCATATCGCGCACCCCTTCTGCACCGCTGTCGGCAACGGCATTGCGAACGATCTGTGCAACCTCATCTTCAGTGAACTGTTCGGGCATATAGGCCTCGTAAACGCGGGCTTCATCCAGCTCTTTTGCCGCCAGATCATCACGTCCGGCCACAGCATACTGGTTTGCCGCATCCTTTCGCTGTTTAATCATTCTGCCGACCACAGCAATCACATCCTCATCGCTCAGCGCATGCCCCAGTTCGATCTCTTTGTCTTTCATGGCAGCGCGCAGCATACGGATAGCGCCCAGCCTGAGCTTGTCTCCGGCCTTCATCGCCTGCTTCATCTCATCGGTAATCTGCTGCATTAACATTTTCCAACCCCTGAAGTTTAGTCTGTTACATCCACTCCGCAGGCCAGGGATGGCCTGCCAAAATGAGCAGTTTTTCGAACCTTACAAAACAAAATGCCGGACACGCAGGCCCGGCATTTTGTCTCATTGTATAACAAATGCGCTCTAAAATTCGCGACTGTCGCGTGAACGCATACGGCGCAACCGCTTCATCAGGCGTTTGCGGGCAGCTGCCTCTTTACGCTTGGAAGCAATGGAAGGCTTCTCATAGGCTTCGCGGCGACGGCACTCGCTGATCACACCACCACGCTCCACCTGTTTACGGAAGCGCTTCAGGGCCAGCTCAATAGGCTCATCCGGGCTAAGTTTGATTCCGGGCATTAAAAAATCACCACCTTTGGTCATTTCCAATAATATTTGCAATGTATTCAAGCTATCATTGCATTCTTTCTCACGCCTCTGCACGCTTGGCAACCAACCGATACAGGGGTATACAAAAGGGTCGCGCATTATGAGCAACAGAGCCGTCAAGTCAAACAGTGCCGATAAAATCGCCCGAAAAAGTGTGCTTGGCGCCGCCTCCACCGTGGGCGGCTGGACGATGCTCTCACGCGTGCTGGGCTTTATCCGTGATGTGCTGCTGGCCCGCGTGCTTGGTGCAGGGCCGCTTGCAGACGCTTTTTTTGTCGCCTTCAAGCTTCCCAACTTTTTCCGCCGCATGTTTGCGGAAGGGACGCTGACCGTCGCACTTGTGCCGGTGCTGGCGGATGAGAGGAGAAAGGGCGAGAGCGAAGCGCACGCCTACCTGAACAGCCTGGGCACACTGCTGCTGATTACGCTGCTGCTATTTACCGTGGCCGGTATCATTTTCATGCCCTGGCTGCTGCTCGGATTCGCTCCCGGCTTTCATGATGAGCCGGATCGCTGGAACCAGACACTGCTGCTGGCCCGCTGGATGTTCCCCTACCTGCTGCTGATATCGCTCTCGGCCATGTCATGGGCGGTGCTTAATGCGCACAGAAGATTTTCACTGGCCGCTGCAAGTCCCGCACTGCTGAACGTAGCTATCATATTCTCCGCCGTTATCCTCGCCCCCTCCTTTGAAAATCCGGCACTGGCGCTGGCTATCGGCGTTGTCTTCGGCGGCATACTGCAGCTTGGCGTCCAGATCCCCGCACTGAGGCGGATCGGCTGGATACCGAAGCTCTCGTTCAGGTTCAGAAATCCGGCCATCTCCCAAACGCTCAGACTTTTCGGACCGGCCCTGCTCGGTGTTGCCGCAGTGCAGGTCAATATTCTTGTCGGCACCATCCTTGCCACGCTGTTGCCTGCCGGAGCTGTCTCCTACCTCTACTACGCCGACCGCATCGTACAGCTCCCGCTTGCCCTGTTCGGCATCGCCATGGGTACGGCGCTGCTGCCCGCACTCTCGGAGCATCTGGCCAATCAGCGTATCAATGAGGCAAAAGATGATCTCCGGCATGGTCTGGCCTGGCTTACCTGGATCACGCTTCCCGCCATGATCGGCATCTTTATACTGGCAGAACCGATTATTGCCACGCTGTTCGAACACGGAAAATTCTCGCATCAGGCAACCGTTGCCACCGCCCGGACGCTACAGGCGTATGGGTTGGGATTAATCGCTTTCTGCTGGATCAGGGTGCTGTCAACAGCATGTTATGCCGGCAAAGATGCCAAAAGCCCGATGCAGTTCGCCTTCATCAGCGTGGTGATTAATATTGTGCTGGCAATCATCCTGATGCAGCCGCTGGCCCATGTCGGTCTGGCACTGGCCACCTCGCTGGCGGCCTTTTTCAACGTCGCCCTGCTGATTCATCATGTCCGCAAACAGCGGGGTCCGATCATGGATCGCGGCAGCATCAAACGCATGCTCAGGGCTCTGCTCGCCTGCCTGCCGATGCTGGCCTTTCTTGTCGGCATCGCCGAACTCTGGGCCTTCCCGGCAGCGGACAAATGGATGCAGGCCCTCTGGCTCGGTGCCAACATTGCCATTGCAGCTGTTATCTTTTTCGGTGCCGCGTTTCTTTTCGGTGAGAAGAGCCTGCTGAAGGTGGGAAGAAGTAAACATTCAACATGATGATCTAACGTGGAGCTAAGGGGCCGCCGTTTTTTTGGCGGTGCCAGCGACTGCAGGGAGCGAACTTGACCCTCTTTTTATGCGATTACTGAGTGCAGATTTTAGCCATTATTTTTTGCAGAAGCTGGATGAGGCATTTTCATGTAAACACCACCTTGTTTAAGCTCAATGAGCATTTGGTTTAATCGCTTTTGTTTTGTCGTCTCTAATTTAGCTTGATTGATCCAGCCGATGTAATCATTTTGTTGATAAGCCGGTCGAGCAAGGTAATCCTCCATTAGATTCTCATTTTTCAAAGCCTTTTTAACAAAGTCAGGTATCGGATGACGATCGCGCTTTAATTTAGAATAGTCAGTTTTCATGAGTGAATTATCGATTTACTCGCATAACTTGGTAATACATGTACTCGATTTTCCATGTATGAATCGCCACCATTTCACTAGATACGGACATTGAACTCGCCGACAAATAACGCATTCGGGGTCAGGTTGAGCTTCCCCCAGTTTAACGGATACAACAAATAGGCGAATATACCGCCGAGGAGTATCCGATGAGCAAGCAAAGAACATACAAAACATTCACGCGGGAATTCAAACTTGAAGCAGTCCGTATGATGGAGGCGTCAGATCGTCCATCGTCTGAGATTGCGATGGAGCTTGGTATCCGTCGCAATCAGCTTTACAAGAACATTCGGGGTCAGGTCTTGTTTCGCGCATTCTTCATCCCCTCCTTAATCAATCTGCTCACCGTAGAGTGGTGCAAAGTGGCATGCTTAGCAATTCCACAATATCACGCTATTGCCGAATAAAATCCGCGAAACAAGACCTGACCACGAGCGATGTCAGCGAATTTATTTGTTTACAGTAAAGCGACCACTCTCAATGCTGACTTCTTGTACTCTCAAGACATCAGAGTAAGCGGTCTCCGCCATGTAGAAACGCCCGGTTTTCTTCATCAGAACGATGGTGGCTATACCGCTATAAAGCACCGGATAGTCGAACACCATTACGTATTCATCATTTTTGATGAAACCGAGCGGAAACGCTTGCTGGCTTGTGCCTTCTATTCCAAGCCATTTTCCATCACGAAAAAATATGATTGTGTTTTGGGCGCTGAACGAGGGTTCAGCTTTGCATAAAAATTCGAGCTTTTCACCTCGTGATGAGCAGTTCGAATCAAATACGAGCGTGTATGATTCAGCAAGTGCTGTTTGGGAAGTTAGTGCAAGAATTATTGCGACTACCCAACTCATAATAACGCCTCTAGTTCCTGTCGGTACAGATCGCGAGCAAAAAAACGGGAATATCATTTGGGATAAAGGGTCAGGTCTTGTTTCGTGCATTTTTATCACCCTCTCCCGTGAAATCGCTGTAGCCTAGCGTAGATCTCCTGCATAACTTTTGCAATTGATGCACAACCTCAATAACGTGCAACTTACTGTGATTGAATGACCGGAGGGGAGGGAATGAATGCAGCGTGACCTGATTGTGTTTGATATTGAAACCGTGCCCGATGCAAAGGCCACACGGCAACTGCTGGGAGAGCCTGAACTTACGGATATTGAGGCCCGGGATGCCTTGAGCAGCTACTTCCTGGAGAAAACCAACGGCAACAATGATTTCCCCCGCCAGCCTTTCCATCAGGTGGTGGCCATCAGCTATGCCCACCTGATCTGCGAGCCCGGTGAAGAGGGCATTGAGATGGTGGTGCGGCGCATCGCATCGGGCGGTGATAAAAAGAGCAGCGAAGCGGAACTGCTGGACGGCTTCTTCAGCCTGATCGAAAAGCGTGCGCCTCGACTGGTCAGCTTCAACGGACGCGGGTTTGATATTCCGGTACTGAAATACCGGGCCATGGCACATTCGCTCAGCTGCCCGCGCTGGTTCTCCGAAGGAGACAGGTGGAAAAACTACGATGCACGTTACGACCTCACCTACCATATCGATCTGCTTGAAGTGCTCTCGGATTTCGGAGCCTCGGCACGCTGTTCGATGCATGAGGTGGCATCCGCCTTCGGTATCCCGGGCAAGCTGGATACGGCGGGCGATGATGTGCGGGGCATGTTTGAGGCAGGCGAAATTGAGGCCATCCGCAACTACTGCGAAACCGATGTATGCACCACGCTGCTCACCTTGCTTCGCTGGCAACTGTTCAGTGGTGCTCTCCCGGAAGGCGCCTATGCACGGGCAGTGCTCGGCGTGCGCAACTATCTTGAAGGCGAGGCCACAGACCGGCCACACCTTGGACGGTTTCTCTCTGTCTGGGATCAGCTGGAAGCCGGTTGATGCCGCCTGATCTTTTTCTGCTGTTAAACGACAACTGCTGACAGATGAAACTCTACCGGCGTTTTCTGGATGGTATCCCCTGGTATCTTGCCCGTTACTACTGGTGGGCCTACCTGTGGAAGCGTGCTGTCTGGTTCTTTGATCATCAGCCCGTTATTAATGCCATTCTGCATTCGGGGTCAGGTCTTGTTTCGCGCATTCTTCATCCCCTCCTTAATCAATCTGCTCACCGTAGAGTGGTGCAAAGTGGCATGCTTAGCAATTCCACAATATCACGCTATTGCCGAATAAAATCCGCGAAACAAGACCTGACCCCATTCTCCTAGATACGGACATTGAACTCGCCGACAAATAAGGCCCTGTTCCTTACGAATTACATTCCGGTAAATTCAACATTCAAGACCTGCCCCAAGCACACGATGTCTTGTTAGCAGTCTGTTTACCACAGATACATGCTGGATTTTTTATTTAATATTTTTAGTTGAAAATATTGCTTACACTCAGCCTGAGCCATTCCATAGCATACATGCAACGGCAACAAATGTTCTTCTCTTGGGTGGCAAAAGCGTGCAGAAGGGGCTTTCTCCCAATTAACCAATCGTAGCCTGCGCTCTTTTTCTTCTATATTTGTGCTGCTGCATGTTTCTACCAACCACGCTTCGAAAGATTCGTTCTGCGACTTTGAGTCGTCCGTTTCGGGCGTAAAGAACTGTTTCATATTATGAAAAGAGAACCCGGATCCAATAACCAGCAAATTGTCACTATCCAGATCGTGAAGAGATTCCCCAATCTCAATATGCATTTCTGAATCCAGGTTGTTTAGAAGTGAAAGTTGGACACAGGGGATATTGGCATCAGGAAACATGATTTTTAAAGGAATAAACAGACCGTGATCAAAACCACGTTTTTTATCCAGATTAGCTTGAAACCCTGCGCTGTTTAATTTCCTGTGAATTTTTTCTGCCAGCTCCGGCTTCCCTGGACAGGGATATCGTATGTGATATGACTCTTCGGGAAACCCGTAATAGTCATAAATTAGCGGCGGTTTATTACCAGCCGTTATTGTAGCTACACTTTCCTCCCAGTGGGCGCTGACCACTAGAATAGCCGAAGGTTTATTTATTTTATCTGCAATGGTTTTTAAGCAATCAACCATCTCTGCATGCTCCTTATCACCGAGAAGGGGCATCGGTCCGGCACCATGAGAGAGGAAGAGCAGTTGATGATTATTCATACCGTGTCATCTCTGAAGGAAGTGAAGGCTCAGGTCTTGTTTCGTACATTTTTGTCGCTCCCTCCCATAGAATCGCTGTAGCTTAGCGTAGATCTCCCGCATAACTTTTGCAATTGATGCACAACCTCAATAACGTGCAACTTACTGTGATTGAATGACCGGAGGGGAGGGAATGAATGCAGCGTGACCTGATTGTGTTTGATATTGAAACCGTGCCCGATGCAAAGGCCACACGGCAACTGCTGGGAGAGCCTGAACTTACGGATATTGAGGCCCGGGATGCCTTGAGCAGCTACTTCCTGGAGAAAACCAACGGCAACAATGATTTCCCCCGCCAGCCTTTCCATCAGGTGGTGGCCATCAGCTATGCCCACCTGATCTGCGAGCCCGGTGAAGAGGGCATTGAGATGGTGGTGCGGCGCATCGCATCGGGCGGTGATAAAAAGAGCAGCGAAGCGGAACTGCTGGACGGCTTCTTCAGCCTGATCGAAAAGCGTGCGCCTCGACTGGTCAGCTTCAACGGACGCGGGTTTGATATTCCGGTACTGAAATACCGGGCCATGGCACATTCGCTCAGCTGCCCGCGCTGGTTCTCCGAAGGAGACAGGTGGAAAAACTACGATGCACGTTACGACCTCACCTACCATATCGATCTGCTTGAAGTGCTCTCGGATTTCGGAGCCTCGGCACGCTGTTCGATGCATGAGGTGGCATCCGCCTTCGGTATCCCGGGCAAGCTGGATACGGCGGGCGATGATGTGCGGGGCATGTTTGAGGCAGGCGAAATTGAGGCCATCCGCAACTACTGCGAAACCGATGTATGCACCACGCTGCTCACCTTGCTTCGCTGGCAACTGTTCAGTGGTGCTCTCCCGGAAGGCGCCTATGCACGGGCAGTGCTCGGCGTGCGCAACTATCTTGAAGGCGAGGCCACAGACCGGCCACACCTTGGACGGTTCCTCTCTGTCTGGGACCAGCTGGACCCAAGTTGATGGACCTCCGATCCACGGCTGCCCCACATAATTATGATGTATAAGCAATGAGCGTTACAGAACAACAGGTTATTTCACATTCAGTTTCATTGAATATGAATGCTGATTATTTTTTGCTTCGTCATTCCGGCAGAAGCCGGAATCCATGGATGCCGGGTCGGAGCCCGGCATGACGTACATTAACCCGGCCTTATTCTCCTGTTTAACCATCACTGCTGACAGATGAAACTCTACCGGCGTTTTCTGGATGGTATCCCCTGGTATCTTGCCCGTTACTACTGGTGGGCCTACCTGTGGAAGCGTGCTGTCTGGTTCTTTGATCATCAGCCCGTTATTAACGCCATTCTGTTCGGTCAATACCAAACACTGATGCATACAACCCTTGAGCGGCTGAAACAGGCGCCACTGGAGAGGGTTCTGCAACTGACCTGCGTCTATGGCTCGCTGACGCCGAACCTGATCGGTCAGTTGTCAACGCCGCTGCACATTACCGATGCGGCAACGATCCAGCTTGAACTGGCCCGGTCAAAATCGGCAGGCACCTCCGGACTGCTGCCAACCCGCATGAATGCCGAATCACTCGGCTATAAAGAGAGTGTCTTCTCAACCACGGTGCTCTTTTTCCTGCTGCATGAGTTGCCCCCGGAGGCGCGCAGAAATACCCTCTCGGAAGCAGTTCGAACCCTGGCCCCCGGTGGCACACTGCTGATTACCGAGTACGGTCCGCTGCCTGCCGGCCACTGGCTCTACCGCTTTGTACCCTTCAGGTGGCTGCTTACTGCCCTGGAGCCTTTCCTTAACAGCTTCTGGCACGATAACCTGCCCGCCCTTGTGAGTGAGATGGCGGCCCTGCATGGCAAGTCTGCCTGCCAGAGCTGGAACAGCACTGTTTTTTCAGGCTTCTACCGCGTTGCCGAGTTTAAGGTTTCCGCCATCGGGAAGCAGACAGATCTGTAATGAACAGAGGTTGTCTGCAGACTCAATCATATCTGTCTTAAGGAGGTATAATGAGCTGGCAAAACCCTGATGACGCGGCACTCGCCAGACTGCTGAAAGACGCCGGAACGATTGCCATCTACGGCTGCTCCCCCAAACCGGAGCGAACCAGCCACCGGATTGCAGCCTCTCTTATTGAGCAGGGGTACAATGTGATTCCTGTGCACCCCAAAGCCGAAACCATTCTTGGCCGGAAGGTCTACCCGAGGCTTGCCGACATACCTCTCCATGTCGATATTGTTGATGTATTCCGCAGGGCCGAATTCACACCGGATGTGGCACGGCAGGCGGTTGCAATCGGTGCCGGTGTGCTATGGCTGCAGCAGGGCATTATCAATGAGGAGAGCTACCGCATCGCAAAAGAGGGTGGCGTTGTCCCGGTCATGGACCTCTGCATCGCCGTCATGCATCGCCTGCTGATTCGCGATATATGACTTGGTGTTGTCACAATCCGGACGTAACCTTTTGCGATTGATTCCGATGGAGATACCTATGCTGCGCCACATGATGATTCTGCTTGCTTCCCTGATGCTCTTTTCCGCTTCGGCACATGCTGCCAAAACACTCACCTACACCATCGATCATGGCACTGTCGGTGTGATCACCAGCGGCACCGAAAAAGTGCGACTGGTGATTCAGGCCAGCGGTAACTGCAGGACGATCCCCTACTCAGTCGTGGCAGACGGCGTGCTGGCGATCTCGGGCACATTCGATCTCAGCAAGGCGCTATCGATGCCGCTGGACTATACCGGTGTCACCCTTTCATGTTCGGACAAGGCGGTTACTGCCGAGGTCGAACAGGCAGCCAAATCAGGCCTCTTCTGATCTCACCCTTTCAAGGGTGAACCGCAACACTTTTTAAATTTTTTACCACTGCCGCACGGGCACGGGTCGTTACGGCCGATATCGATTACCCTGCAATCACCATCCAGATAAACCCAGCGCCCCTCAAAACGAACAAAACGACTGGTTTCGTGAAGCCTTCGCCCTTTGCTACCGTCACAGAAACTGGCGATAAAACTTACCTTCCCCTCGCTGTCATCTTTCCGCCCCTGTTCGGTGTCGACGATCTCAAGTGCGATCCACTTCAGCGCTGTTCCACCAAGGTGTTCAGGGCAGGTGTCGGGATGCCATGTCTGACGCAGATAATCCCGGTTTTCCAGCACATAGGCCGAGTAGCGGGAGCGCATCAGTGCTTCGCATGTCGGTGCAGCCTCTCCGTCAAGATAGCGGCCACAGCATTTGGCCAGCGCTTTTCCGGAGCCGCATGGGCAGAGGTTCATCGTGCTGTCTCAAGCTTCGACAGGATTGCTTCAACACGTTTGCGGTTGGCACCGAGGTCAGAGCGCCCGACGCGCGAAGCAGAACGGAGATGAATCACGCCAGCCTCACGATCCAGCCGTGCCTCCAGATCGTCCACAAATCGGAAAACAGGCGAGGTGAATTCAGCATGCAGATAGCCATCATGTTCGGCCACAATCGAACCTCCGCTGGTCGTGATGGCCTCGTTCAGTGCCCTCCACGCTGCATCTTCTCCGCCATCTTTGATGGTGATGGCTCTGATATCGTGCCTCTCCTGTTTGCCCGCATATGCCTCACTGCATACGCAGTTGGGCTTGTCCGGACACGGACGGAGCGCCCCGTTATGCAAGCCCGGTTCGGGCATCATGCCATGCGACATCAATCCAAGCGCCAGCACAGCCAGCAACAGCGTGGCAATGATCACTGCTGCAATGGTCACTGTTCTGTCAGGCATTCAAGCCTTCTTTCTCCATCTTTCATGCCGGGAGAGTAAGATGCGGTAAGCTGTTCAACAAGCAGGCAGGCCGTTTCCCGGACGTACACAATATTAACGTTTTCTTTGTGCTGCGCTTGTTGGCATGCTTGGCACATCTTTTTCAGGAGTTTGTAAACATGAGTTTTTCCTGTTTTGTTAAATTGGCAATTGGTGCGGCTCTTCTTGCGGTTGCCGGCTTTTTTGCTGCAAAGCTTCTCGGCCTGTCTGTTGATCTGATGCCTGTTGCATCGATATTTGCCACGGGCCTTTTTCTTGGCGCTATTATCGGCGGTGTGGCCACGGCTCTCTATGGCTCTGCCGCTCATGGTTCAGACAGCGATACCGTAACCCTCTACGTCGGCAACCTGCCGTTTACCGCTACGAAGGAGGAGGTTGAAGACCTTTTCCGCCCGTATGGCACTGTTCACGATGTCCGGCTGGTTACCGGCGGCCCGAACCGCCGCCCGAAGGGCTACGGGTTTGTTGAGATGGATGCCTACGGGGCAAAAGATGCTGCAAAGCTTAATGGCATTGATATGGGCGGCCGTAAATTGCGTATCAACGAAGCCAGGGATAGAAACGAATAACCGTCATATTCACCCGAACGTTCCGGTGCCGGGACGGCAGCCCGGCCCCCTGAGTTGTATCCCGGCATCTGCCCGGCCTGCTATCGAATCAGCTCCACGCCTGCAAAATAGAGGTGAAGGTTGGCCAGCCCGACATAAGCAACCGTGCTGATTACGGCAATCATGGCATCATACCTGAGTGATATCTTTTTTCCTGCCGGCCTTGCGCCGCGCAGGTTGGCGGAAGCCATGGCAACCAGTGAATAGACCAGAAACGAGCCGAACAGAACGATTGAGGCCTGGTCCCCGTTACTCATGAGATGTCCGCCCGACCAGAAGGTGATGCCCCACAGCATCGGATGTGCCGTAAAGCGTTTCAGGTTTGACTGCATGTGCATCGCAACAAGGCAGTAGAGCGCCACGAGCATGGAGAGGTTAGTAACCATATAGCTCCACTTTGGTGGCTCCCACACCGCAACAAACCCGGTCTCGCCCATACCGATCACAACCAGCACCAGACCCGTCAGCGAGACCAGCGCATAGATGCCCCTGTACGGCTTCTCGCCCAGCTTCTTAAACAGCGCATTGCGCAGTGGCGGAACTGATGGCAGCAGATGGATGGAAAAGAAGATCGCCAGCCCGAGAATCATGGTTTCCATTGATTGCCCTCCAGGGGGTTGTCCAACTCAATCATAGCTTATGTGACTCTTTCGTATAGTCCGCACATCCAAGCGACCATGTATCTTGCTTACCCTGAAATAAGCCCGTTCTTATTTTAAGTTGGGCTCTTCAACACGTAACGCCCGGTTTTGTTGCCGCCAACCTTCTCAACAATCCCTGCATCCAACAGTGGTCGCAACAAATCCATTGCGCCTTGCCGGGATACCCCAAGCGCCTTCCATATTTCAGCGGGAGCCATGCCACCATGATCACGCAGCAGGTGAAGAAGCTGCTCCTGCCTTGGACGCAAAATCAATTTCTCCACAGAGTTCACCTGCAAGGTTTGAATTCGCATCCATGCGCTCTCCAGCGTATGCCGTAACCCGGAAGCACAATATTCCAGCCATGCGCTCAAATCTTCCCCTGCTTCACGTACGCCTTGCAGTGCAGCGTAATATGCAGGACGATCTTCCCAGTAATACTCATCTACCGCAAAGATATGGTGTGTATCAAACCCGCGCCGGTAGAGTTCCCACAGAGCCAGTGCTCGCCCACATCGACCGTTGCCATCAGCAAATGGATGAATCGCCTCAAATCGATAATGCAGGATAGCTGAACTGAGAACCGGCGACAGCTTTTCAGCCTCCGAGTTCCACCACTCCAACAGTTCAAACATCACACCGGAAATTTCGTCCGGTGGAGGAGGAAGGTATTGCCCAACCCGAACAGCTATCATTCTGTATTTTCCGGCCTCGCCCTGATCCATCACCTCACCAGCCAGTATCCGATGTAGCTCCAGAATATCTGTATGACCAAGCTTCTTTTTTCCTGAGTTCTTTTCCACATAGCGCAGCCCGGCAAAATAATTAGTGACTTCGCGCTGCAACCTGCCACCTGGTGCAGAAAGCCCGCGCCCCTCCTCAAGTGCTCGAACCTGCTCAAGAGTGAGAGGATTACCCTCAATCGCCGTTGAAGCATGAACATTGCGAGTTCGCGTATCTTTTTGTAGTGCAGGAACCCACGCCAGATCAACCACAGCAGATTGAATCCGCTCACGCAATGCCGCCGCCTGCTCAACCTCGGTAAGCAGCAAAGGGGTGATTGAAAATTGTGGAACGTAAGCCATAAATGAAGATTACGATACGTCAAGTATAAGTCAAGTTTTGAGTCAAGCTGCTATTGAATTAAGTAATGTGTTGTCTAATTGCAGCTTATAACAGCGCATTGCGCAGTGGCGGAACTAACGGCAGCAGGTGAACCGCAAAGAAGATCGCCGGACCGAGAATCATTGTTTCCATGAATCGTCGTTGACCTGTAATCAGGAGAGATCCCGGTTACAGGTTAAATATCCGTCCATTAAAGACATTGTGGCATCCCGATGGCGGCACACTGAATGATGACACCCTCCCTTCACAGCACCCGATAAACAGGCTAGCAATGGTCAATGACAGTATGGAACCCAGCAGCATATGACGCCTGGTTTAACACCGGAAAAAGGCGGTGGATAAGCAGTACCGAGTTCAACATTATGTCCAGGCTTCTGAATGCTGACGACGGGGAGACACTGCTTGATGTGGGTTGTGGAAGTGGCCATTTCAGCCGTCGTTTCCGGCAGCAGGGGCTGCAGGTCACGGCCATCGATATGGACAGGGAAATGCTTGATTTTGCCAGGGCAAGAGATGGTGAGCCGACTTTTGTATCCGGTGATGCTCGTTATCTGCCCTTTAAAAACAGATCCTTTGACCACTGCATAGCTGTTGCCAGCCTCTGTTTTATACCGCAGCCCCTGAAGGCTCTGGAAGAGATGATACGAGTTGCACGAAAAAGCGTAGTGTTGGGATTGCTGAACAGAAACAGCCTTCTGTACTGGCTTAAACACAGACAAGGCAGTTATATAAACGCCCGATGGGACCGCAGGCGGGAAATTGAACAGTGGGCTCATGACCTCGGGTACAGCGCCACAATTGAGTCGGCGATATTTCTCCCGGCAGGAGGCCCGATATCTCCGATTGTAGAACGATTAATACCGGGCCGCTTTCCGGCTGGCGGTTTTCTGGCAGCGAAAATATGCAGGGGAAGGTAAGGGGTTAATATGGAGCGCAAGGAACATTGGGAGAAGATGTACAGTAAAAAATCTCCCCTGCAGGTCAGCTGGTATCAGGCCGAGCCGAAAATTTCACTGCAGTTGATTGAGGCAATCGGATACCGGAAGGATGCGGCCATAATCGATGTTGGCGGCGGCGCATCTGTTTTGGTGGATCGCCTGCTGGAACACGGCTACAGCAATGTCTCGGTGCTTGATCTTTCCGGCAGGGCATTGGCCCATGCGAAAAATCGTCTTGGGAAAAAAAGTGCCGCAGTTAACTGGCTGGAATCGGATGCGACGGATTTCACCCCGCCCGGCATGTATGACATCTGGCATGACCGGGCCGTGTTTCATTTTCTTACCGATTCAGGGGATAGGGAAAAATATATCAATACGCTAACGAAGTCGTTGCGAAAGGGAGGGCATCTGATCATTGCCACCTTTGCAACAGGTGGCCCAACGAAATGCAGTGGGCTCGATATTGTTCAGTACGATGCAGACAAAATTGCCACAGAGCTTGGAATAGCTTTCGCGTTGCAATCAGAACTGTTTGAAATGCATATCACACCATCCGGTGGGGAACAGAAGTTCGAGTACTTCCACTTCATCAAACAACAGTAATCGACTCTATGCTGCCTCGATTTGGCCTGTCTGAACAACGGCGTGAATCAAGCCCGACAGACTTCTAGTGGCCGGATATATGTATGCAACTTTCTTTTGGAACTGATCAAACTCTTCCTTGCAATGCGGGACGGTCCATGTATGTCCCTTGAACTGAATTTTAAGTCAAGCGACTATCGAATTAAGAAATGTGTCACCTTGATTCCTACGGAATTACTTTGTCTACTTTTTCAACCCAACCATGGTTTCGTCTCTGATAAAATCTGTTTTCATCATTGAACAACATCAGGGCAATATCTTTTGACGCATTAATTATTTCAGCTGATGGATACTCCTTCTTCAACAAAGGGATTATCTCAGCATAGCGATCTGGAATAGATATTCTAAAATAAAAAATCAATCGAGATTGACCTGGATACCGCCTTCTAACGATAACGGTATCAAACACTACGTCACCAATGTAGTTCACCTTTCCAGGAGCTATATCAAATTTAACTGTATCAAATCGTAATTCTTGTTGTCCGCCGACCAAGACAGAACTGATTGAAAGATTTTCGTCAGAATAGAATTCAGCTCGAAGCTTGTTGGGATGATCAGATCCAATCCACCCAAGTTGGTAAATTGATGGCCCTCTTTCTAATTCCTCAATTGAAATCAATTTTGTAGCTTTGCCATCATATTCTAACCTGATTTGGCGATTTATTGTTCTGTATGCAATGATGCTCTGGCCTTCCTTAATCAAGGTAATATCAGCCAAAGCAGTTGGTTTGCGAGCACAGCCTGCCAAAACCAAAAAGCCAACTATTATAAAAATTACAGCAGAAAAGCGATTCATTCTCCCCTCCCTATGGTTTCCTGAATTGAGGAAACCAGAAATAACTAGAAGATTCACCTCAACCTTAGATATGAATCGCCTTGCCGTCGGCATCGAGCACCGACTCGTGAATCATCTCGGAGAGTGTCGGATGCGGGAACATGTGATGTGCCAGGGCCTCATCCGTCGTCTCCAGTGTCCGCGCCAGCTGTAGCGACACGATCAGTTCGGTGGCCTCCGCACCCACAATATGTGCACCCAGCAGTTCGCCGGTTTCGGCATCGAAGATGGTTTTGACCATGCCTTCCGTCTCGGCCAGCCCCATCGCCTTGCCGTTCGGAGCATATGACATGCGCCCTACCTTGATCTCATGGCCTGCCTCTTTGGCGCCCTTTTCAGTCAGCCCGCAGGAGCCGACCTGCGGCTGGCAGTAGGTGCAGCCGGGCACATTACCGTAGTCCACCCTGTGCGGGTTCAGGCCCGCAATCGCCTCGACACAGACAATGCCTTCATGGCTTGCCACATGTGCCAGCGCAGGCGCTCCCACCACATCGCCGATCGCATAGATACCGGCATGATCGGTGCGGTAATAACCGTCCACTTCGATCTGGTTGCGCTCCACCTTCATCGAGGTGTTCTCCGCACCGATGTTGTCAGTATTGCCAAGCACACCGACGGCCACAAGGCAGACATTGCCCTCGACGGTCTCCTTCTTCCCTTTGGCCTCATACTCAACCACGGCCTTGCCCTTCACGTTTCTGGCGGAGGAGACCATGGCACCGGTGATGATCTTGATCTTCTGCTTCTTGAAGCTGCGCTCGACCACTTTGGATATTTCATGATCCTCCAGCGGCAGAACCTGGTCAGCCGCCTCAATCACGGTCACATTCGAGCCCATGGCATTGTAGAAGTAGGCAAACTCCATGCCGATGGCGCCACTGCCGATCACGACCAGATTTTCCGGCAGCCTGGATGGCAGCAGGGCCTGTTTGTAGGTAATGATCACCTCTTCATCAACATCCATGCCCGGGAAGGCACGTGCCCTGGCACCGGTGGCCACAATTACATGTTTTGCGGTGACCTGTTTCTTTTCACCATCTTTCTCGACCATCAGCCTGTTACCGCTCTCAAATGTTGCGTAACCCTCGATATGCTCGATTCTGTTCTTCTTGAACAGGAAACCGATACCCTTGTTGAGCTTGTCGGAGATGCTGCGTGATCGCTTGACAGCTTTATCGAGATCGGGGTTGGTATCGGAGACACCGAGGCCAAGTTCGTCGCCGTGATGTTTAATAATATTAACCACTTCAGCTGTTCTCAACAGTGCCTTGGTCGGGATGCAGCCCCAGTTCAGGCAGATGCCGCCCAGGTGGGTGGATTCAATACAGGCGGTCTTGAGACCCAGCTGTGCGGCACGGATCGCAGCCACGTAGCCGCCGGGGCCGGCACCGATGATGACGACATCATATTCGCCATCTTCATTAAAAACGCCGGCCGGTTTCAGAACCAGTTCATATTCATCGTCATGGTCACCGGCTGCTGCTGCAGAGAGGGTTTCCACGACCTGTTCGGGAGTGGCCACGGGTGCAGGAGCCTCTTCAGCCGGAGCTGTTGGCGCGGCGGCACTTTCCGGCGTGTAGTCATCGGGAATCTTCTCGCCCTCTTCGGCGATCACTGCGATTGGAGCACCAACCGGTACGACCGAGCCTTCCGGAGAGAGAATTTTGTGCAGCACGCCCTCATCAATGACCTCCATCTCCATGGTTGCCTTATCGGTTTCAATTTCCGCCAGCACCTCACCGGAAACAAGCTCATCGCCCTCTTTTTTCAACCAGCGGGCAATGCGCCCTTCGGTCATGGTCGGGGATAGCTGGGTCATAAACAGATCAATCGGCATCGGGACCTCACATAAGAACTAACCACTAAGGCACCAAGACACAAAGTATAACAACTGTTATTTTCCTTTGTGCCTCTGTGTCTCTGTGGTGAAAATCAAATCAATACGGACGCTGGCATTTCAATATGCTTCTTTAGTGCCGCCAGAAACTCGGCGCCCACAGCGCCATCCACGACACGATGATCACAGGAGAGCGTCAACGTCATCACCCTGGCAACAGTCAGCGCACCATCCTTCACAACCGGCTGCTCCTGTGTAGCACCGACAGCAAGAATCGCCCCCTCCGGCGGGTTCACAATGGCGGAAAACTTCTTAATGCCATACATGCCGAGGTTGGAGATCGAGAAGGTGCCGCCGGAATACTCCTCGGGCTTCAGCCCTCCGGACCGCGCACGTTCGGCCAGCTCCTTCACTTCACCGGAGATATCGACAATACCTTTCTGCTCGGCAAACCGGATTACCGGTGTAATCAGACCGCCCTCAATCGCAACCGCAACGGAGACATGGGCATGCTTGTGCATCAGGGTATGACTGTCACTCCAGCTTGCATTGGCGGCCGGCACATCCATCAATGCCTTGGCCACGGCCTTGATGATAAAGTCATTCACGCTCAGCTTGAACGCGCCGTCGGCAGCTTCATTCAGCTGCGCGCGCAGGTCCATCAGTCGATCCATCTCCACATCCACACTCAGGTAGAAATGCGGCACCTGCAGCTTGGACTCGGCAAGGCGACGGGCTATCGCCTTACGCATCATCGAGTTTTCAACACGCTCAAACTCGTCTTCATGATATGGCAACGGGCCGGCCGGCACCGGACGCGAAGCTGGCGGAACCACTGCTGCCGTGCCGGCGCCAAGGCTGATACCACGTTTGACTGCCTTCTCAACATCACCTTTGGTAATACGCCCTTTAGGGCCGGTGCCGGTGATGGCGGCCAGATTGATCCCCTTCTGCCTGGCCAGCCGGCGTGCCAGCGGGCTTGCCTTGATCCTCGTGGAGTCTGTAACGGTGTCTGCAATTGAATCCTGAACCATCGCAGCAGGAGCCGGTGCAGCCTCAACAGGTGCGGCAGCCGCCGGCGGTGGAGCCTCTGCAGAAGGTGTCTCAGCACTCTCTGCCGGTGTAGCACCCGAAGTCGGCTGGTAATCGGCTGGCACCTCTTCGCCCTCCTCGGCGATTACGGCAATCGGTGTACCGACAGCAACGGTTGCACCTTCCGGCGCAAGAATCCTGTGCAGCACGCCCTCATCGACCACCTCCATCTCCATGGTCGCCTTATCGGTCTCGACCTCTGCCATCACATCACCACTTACAAGCAGATCACCCTCTTTCTTTAACCAGCGGGCGATTCTGCCTTCTGTCATGGTGGGCGACAGCTGCGTCATCTGTACATCAATCGGCATGTTTTACCTCGTCATTAACTAACCACAGCGACACAGAGAGACAATGTTTCATGATGTTTCGACCTTTGTCTCTTAGTGCCCTGGCGGAAACTTCTTTAAGCGCGTCCACAAACAACCCGGACAGCCTCAACAATTTCGGCCACGCTCGGCATCGTCAGCCGCTCCAGGTTCTCGGCATATGCCATCGGCACATCCTTGCCTGTTACGCGGGCAACCGGCGCATCCAGATCATCAAAACCACGCTCCATAATGCGTGCTGAAATCTCGGCGCCGATACCGCAGAAGCGCCATCCCTCTTCAACCACAACCGCACGGTTGGTTTTGGCAACTGAAGTCAGAATAGTGTTTTCATCCAGCGGGCGGATCGTACGCGGATCAATCACCTCGGCATCAATGCCCTGCCTGGCCAGCTCTTCTGCCGCAGCCAGTGCGTAACCGACCATGCGTGAGTGAGCCACAATCGTGACATCCCTGCCGGCACGTTTGATGTCGGCCCTGCCCAGCGGAATGATATACTCCCCATCCGGCACTTCACCGATATCGCCATAGTTAATCTCATTTTCGATGAAACAGACGGTATCATTGTCCCGAATCGCCGCTTTCAGCAGCCCTTTCGCATCAGCCGGGTTAGACGGCATCACCACCTTCAGCCCCGGCACATTGACCAGCCAGTTTTCCAGCGCCTGTGAGTGCTGGGCACCCACACGGGCTGCCGAACCACCGGCGCCACGGAAGACCATCGGCACACTGTACTGGCCACCGGACATGTATTTCATCTTGGCAGCCGCATTCACAATCTGGTCAAGGGCCAGAATGGCAAAGTTCCATGTCATGAACTCGATAACAGGCTTCAGGCCGGCCATGGCTGCCCCTACGCCCAGCCCGGCAAAACCAAGTTCGGTAATCGGTGTATCAATCACACGTTTGGGGCCGAATTTTTCCAGCATCCCCTGAGAGACCTTGTAGGCGCCGTTGTATTCGGCCACCTCTTCGCCCATCAAAAAGACGCGGTCATCGTTCTCCATCTCTTCGCACATCGCCTGGTTCAGTGCTTCACGGTAGGTAATCCTGCTCATATTCAGTTACCCCACTTTGCCCGGATATGGATATGCGCCCTCAATCGGATCGCAGTAGATATCGGTCCAGAGTTCGGACGGATCGGGCTCAGGCTGGGCCTCGGCATCCTTGACCATTTTGGCCACCGCCTTCTTGATCTCCCTGTCCTTCTCCTTGAAACTCTCCTCCGTACCGAGACCGGCACCAATCATCTGCTGCTGCAGGCGTGCAATCGGGTCACGGCCGCTACGCCACTCATCCACCTCTGCACGCGTCCGGTAGGTTGCCGGATCAGACATGGAGTGGCCGCGGTAACGGTAGGTCATCGCCTCGACAATGATCGGCCCTTCACCGGAACGGGCATGCGCAATGGCTTCACTCATCTTGCGCTCCACCTCCAGTACATCCATGCCATCAATCTGCATACCGGGCACTTTAAAAGAGATGCCGCGTTTAAAAAGATGGGTCTCGGCCGAGGCGCGCCCGATAGAGGTTCCCATCGCATACTGGTTGTTCTCAATCACAAACACGACCGGCAGTTTCCATAGTGATGCGATATTGAATGACTCATAAACGGCACCCTGATTGACGCCGCCATCACCTATAAAGCAGATCGTGACACGGCCATCATTCCGGTACCAGCTGGAGAAGGCGAAACCGATCCCGATCGGAACCTGCTCACCGACAATACCATTGCCACCGGCAAAGTTCTTCTCCACATCAAACATGTGCATCGAGCCGCCCTTGCCCTTCACCACACCGCCGGCACGGCCCAGCAACTCGGCCATGACAGCGGTCGGATCGGAACCGCGCGCCAGAATGTGACCATGGTCGCGGTAACTGGTCATCACGTAGTCGGTCGACTCCGAAGCGTGCTCCATGCCGACGCAGACCGCCTCCTGACCATTGCAGAGATGACAGAAGCCGCCAATCTTCTTCAGCCCGTACATCTGACCAGCCTTCTCTTCAAAACGCCGGATATAGAGCATCATATCGTGCATCTCATGCAGGGTTTTCGCGGAGTAGTCACGACCCTCATGCGTCAGCCCTTTGGCCTTCACCTGTTTCTGCTTTGCCACCATGGCGCCCCCATTGCGGAAGTAGTAACGGCGAATTATGCCGCAGCTGTACCATGGCAGCAACCAATGGTGAATTATGGCTATCATGTTCCGGACAATTCTGATTCGATAAAAATCGTTATTTTCCAACGTTTTCGCCCTAAGAGACGAAAGGGCGGAGCCGGGCAACGATTGCGGCTTGCAAGGGTCTGTTTCATACTCTCGTCTGCTGGAAAAAAGATCGCTTCCGGAGCAGGCATATGGGTCAGAATAATCGGGTAGTTTACTCCACGGAACATGGGCGGATAGCCGCAACCATGGAGCAGAAATCCGGACACAAAAAGAGCGGCAAAGGCAAAGGCCCCAACACTTCTGCCTCCGGCATCCGGAATCCGGACAAGCAGGGTGTTCGCATCCGCCGGGAGTCGAAAGGACGAGGCGGCAAATGCGTATCGGTTATCGATGGGCTCCCTTTGGACGGGAAGGGAATGAAAACGTTGCTGAAAAAACTGAAAGGGCAACTTGGTACGGGCGGCACAGTAAAGGACGGCTGTATCGAAATTCAGGGTGACCATCGCGAAAAACTTCTGCTTCTGCTGGAGCAGGAGGGGCACAGGGCCAGGCTGGCCGGCGGCTGAACCTGCGCAACAGCCACTCCGGAACAGCAGGAATATGGATTGTATAAATCAGCAGGGGATATAAGGTTAGCTGACCTGTTTGCTTACAGCGCTGCAACACGAATGGCAGCCTTCTTTTAAATGCGCTTAAAGAGGTCAACGTGGTTTTAGAGCGAGAACAACACTATGAATAAGAAAGATATGACAGCCAGCCTGGACCTGACCAAGCATGATGCCGGCACAGGTGCGCACCGCTCACGCAAACCCGTCTACATGGATTTTCTGCCGCCATGCAACCATGCATGCCCGGCCGGTGAGGATATTCAGGCATGGCTCGCACTGGCCCAGCAGGGCAGCTATGAAGCAGCCTGGCAAAAACTGATCGAGGATAACCCGTTTCCGGCCATTCATGGCCGCGTCTGCTATCACCCGTGTGAAACTGCCTGTAACCGCGCCTATACCGATGAGGAGGTGAGTATCCACGCTGTGGAGCGTTTTCTCGGCGATATGGCCATGGAGAAGGGGTGGACACCTGAATTCACAGCGCCTTCGGGCGGTAAAAAAGTGCTGGTCATCGGCGGCGGTCCGAGCGGCCTCTCTGCGGCCTATCATCTGACCCGTATGGGCCATGAGGTGGAAATTCGTGAAGCAGGCCCTGTTGCCGGTGGCATGATCCATTTCGGCATTCCCGCCTACCGCATGCCGCGCAAAGAGCTGCAGCAGGAGATCAGGCGTATTGAGGATATGGGCGTTAAGATCACCCTGAACCACCGCGTGGAAGATGTGCTGGCAGAGAAGGCCGAAGGCGGCTTTGCTGCGGTCTTCATCGCCATTGGTGCGCACCTGGGTAAAAAGATCGACATTCCGAGCCGGGATGCAGGCAAGATGCTTGATGCGGTCAGCTTCCTGCGCAGTGTTGAAAACGGTGAAGATGTGAAGCTCGGCCGTAAAGTGGCCATCTACGGCGGCGGCAACACGGCGATGGATGCGGCACGCACCGCCAAACGTCTCGGTGCCGAAGAGGCGGTGATCATCTACCGTCGCGACCGCGCCAATATGGCCGCACATCAATTCGAGGCTGACGAGGCCATGGAAGAGGGCGTGAAGATCAACTGGCTGCGGACTATTAAAGAGATCGATGCCACCACCTTCAAGGTTGAGGTGATGGAGATTGATGCGAACGGACGACCCCGGCCAACCGGTACATATGAAACGCTGGAAGCCGATTCGCTGATCATGGCCGTGGGGCAGGATACCGATACCGGGTTCCTGAAAGGCATTGAAGGCATCGAGCTGCATCGTGACGGCACCGTAACCGTTAATGATCATATGATGACAGGGGCTGAAGGCATCTTTGCCGGTGGCGACATGGTGCCATCCGAGCGTTCGGTCACCATTGCAACCGGTCATGGCAAGAAGGCGGCCCGCTATATCAATGGCTGGCTGCGTAACGAGCCCTACATTCCTGCTGACAAGCACCCGATTGTCGACCACCAAAAACTGCGCCTCTGGTATCGCACCGAAGCGCCGCAGGTAGCGCAGGGAGCACTTCCCCCTGAAAGGCGCAACAGCAGCTTTGACGAAATATTACAGGGCTTCTCCGAAAAAGAGGCGCTGTTTGAAGCCAAACGCTGCCTCTCGTGCGGCAACTGTTTCGAATGTGACGGCTGTTACGGCTCATGTCCGGAAGAAGCCATCATCAAACTGGGCCCGGGCAACCGCTACCTGTATGATTATGACAAGTGCACAGGCTGTGCCGTCTGCTATGAGCAGTGCCCATGCTACGCGATTGAGATGGTGCAAGAGAACAGTGCTGCAGCCGGGCTGGGATAAGATGGGTGCAGGAAAACAGAACCGGAACAGCTCCCAGATGAAACAGGTTGCCGTTGACGGCGGTTACGGCGTGGCACATATCGCCTACCGCGTCAGCGAAATCTGCTCGATCTATCCGATCACCCCATCTTCAGATATGGCCGAGTTGTGTGACCAGTGGTCTGCGGCCGGACTGCAGAATATCTGGAATCAGGTTCCCGATGTGATTGAAATGCAGAGTGAGGGGGGTGCAGCCGGTACTGCGCATGGCGCTTTGCAGACCGGTGCGCTGACCACCACATTCACCGCATCGCAGGGTCTGATGCTGATGCTGCCGAATATGTACAAGATTGCCGGTGAATTGACCTCTACCGTGTTCCACGTGGCGGCACGATCTCTGGCGGCGCAGGCGCTGTCCATCTTTGGTGACCACCAGGATGTGATGGCGGCACGTACTACCGGCTTTGCCATGCTGGCCTCCTGTTCAGTACAGGAGGCGCACGATTCGGCACTGATCTGCCATGCCGCCACGCTGAAAGCACGTGTACCGTTCATCAACTTTTTTGACGGCTTCCGCACCTCGCATGAGGTGAACAAGATATCGCTGATCCCGGATGCGCAGATCCGCGCCATGATTGATGACCAGCTCGTTTATGCACACCGCGAACGCGCACTGAATCCGGACCATCCGTTTATCCGTGGCACGGCACAGAATCCGGATGTCTATTTCCAGGGCCGTGAAAGCATCAATGCATTCTATGACAAGGTGCCCGGCATTGTTCAGCAGACCATGGATGAACTGGCCGGGCTGACTGGCCGCCACTACAGACTGTTTGATTACCATGGCGCCCCGGACGCCGAACAGGTGATTGTGGTGATGGGCTCTGCTGCACAGACCATTGAAGAGACCATTGATGTGCTCAACGCATCGGACGTCAATGGCGGCGTCAGGCTGGGCGTGATCACGGTTCGCCTGTTCCGTCCGTTCAGTGCACGGCATCTGGTTGCGGCACTGCCGGCAACGGTGAAATCCATTGCAGTACTGGACCGTACCAAAGAGATCGGAGCAACCGGTGAGCCACTCTATCAGGATGTGGTCACCTCTCTGACCGAGGCATATATGCTGGGCGAGATTGCTGCACTGCCGAAGGTGATCGGCGGCCGTTACGGCCTCTCCTCCAAAGAGTTTACACCGGCGATGGTGAAGGCTATCTACGAGGAGTTGCTGAAGGAGAGACCGAAGAATCACTTTACCGTGGGCATCCATGATGATGTGACCCACACCAGTCTGAAAGTGGATCACAGCTTCAACATCGAACCGGCCAGTGTTACCCGCGCGCTCTTTTTCGGACTGGGTTCTGACGGTACGGTTTCAGCCAACAAGAACAGCATCAAGATTATTGGCGAGAATACGCCGCTGCACTGCCAGGGCTATTTTGTTTACGACTCCAAAAAGGCCGGTTCGCAAACGGTCTCTCACCTGAGATTCGGCCCAGATCCGATTCGCGCCCCATACCTGATTGAGTCGGCCAACTTTATTGCCTGCCACAAGTTCAGCTTCACCACCCAGATAGAGATGCTGCGCTGGGCGGCGCACAAGGCCGTATTCCTGCTCAACAGCCCGATTGCTGCTGATAAAGTCTGGGATACGCTGCCGAGACCGGTTCAGCAGACCATCATTGATAAAGCCATCACTTTTTATGTGATTGATGCCTCCACCGTTGCCCGTGATGCGGGCATGGGCCGCCGTATCAACACCATTATGCAGACCTGCTTCTTCGCTCTCTCCGGCGTATTGCCGCGCGACGAGGCGATTGCCAATATCAAAACAGCGATTGAGAAAACCTATGCCCGCAAAGGTTCGGCGATTATCGAGCAGAACTTCAAGGCGGTGGATGCGGCGCTTGATCACCTCTATCAGGTGGATATTCCGGCCAGCAGCAGCAGTGATCACGGCATGGCAGCCATGGTTCCATCGTATGCACCTCAGTTTGTACAGGAGGTGACCGCCCCGATGCTGGCCGGCCATGGCGATGGCCTGCCGGTAAGCAAGATTCCTGTCGATGGCACCTACCCAAGCGGTACGGCAAAGTGGGAGAAACGAAACATTTCCGATTTTGTGCCGCTGTGGGAATCTGACCTCTGTATCCAGTGCGGCAACTGCAGCTATGTTTGCCCGCACAGTGTCATTCGTGCCAAATTCTACAATGAAGCGCTGCTTGAAGGGGCTCATGAAGGCTTCCCGTCCACCGAGGTGGCGGCACGCGGCTTCCCGGAAACCCGCTATACCCTGCAGATTTATCTGGAAGACTGTACTGGCTGCGGGATGTGTGTGAACGCATGTCCGGCCTATGACCCTGAAGACAGAACCCGCAAGGCGATCAACATGGCGGCCAAGGCACCCCTGATGGAACAGGGCAGGCAGGATGTGACGTTTTTTGAGACACTGCCGGTGAATGACCGCGCCACCATTGACTACTCATCGGTGCGTGGCACCCAGTTCCTTGAGCCACTGTTCGAATTCTCCGGTGCATGCGCCGGTTGTGGCGAAACGCCATATGTCCGCCTGCTGACCCAGCTCTTCGGGCCGCGCCTGCTGGTGGCGAACGCTACCGGCTGCTCCTCCATTTATGGTGGCAACCTGCCATCAACACCATGGACCATAAACGGTGATGGCCGGGGACCGGCATGGTCCAACTCACTGTTTGAAGATAATGCCGAATTCGGCCTCGGGATGCGTCTGGCCGCCGATCATCACATGCACATGGCACAGCAGACCCTGCAGGAGCTGGCGCCACAGCTGGATGATGATGAACTGGTGCATGCATTGATTCATGCCGAACAGGGCATCGGCTCTGAAATCGGCCGGCAGCGTGAGCGTGTGGAGCTGCTGAAAAGAAAACTGAAGAGTATTGATGACCCCAGGGCAAAAAATCTGCTCTCCATCGTTGATCATCTGGTTCGCCGCAGTGTCTGGCTGATCGGTGGTGACGGCTGGGCCTACGATATCGGCTCATCCGGTCTGGATCATGCCCTGGCAAGTGGCCGCAATATCAATGTGCTGGTACTTGATACCGAGGTTTACTCCAACACCGGTGGCCAGGCCTCGAAATCAACACCGATCGGTGCAACCGCCAAGTTTGCCTCTGCCGGCAAGGCGGTGGGCAAGAAGGATCTGGCACTGCAGGCCATCTCCTACGGCAATGTCTATGTGGCACGTATCGCAATGGGTGGCAATCCACAGCAGACACTGCTGGCAATGCGTGAAGCGGAGGATTATCCCGGCCCCTCGATCATTCTGGCTTACAGCCATTGTATTGCTCACGGTATTGATATGTCTCAGGGGCTGCATCAGCAGGATATGGCTGTGGCCTCCGGCTACTGGCCGCTGATCCGCTATAACCCTGCACTGCGTCAGGCGGGCAAGAAGCCGTTTGTGCTCGACTCTCCCCGCCCGACAATGAAGCTGGCTGATTACGCCTATACCGAGCAGCGTTACAAACTGCTGCAGAAGACCAATCCTGAAGAGGCTGCACGACTGATGCGGCTGGCGCAGGAGGCAGTTGACCTGCGCTGGGCGACTTATGAGCACATGGCCAATCAGGAACCTTCTGAATTTGTGCCGGTGGGATAAGGCTTTAACCCGGACTATTCATAAATCGTTGTGATGATTGCACCGAACGTTTGTTTGCAACGAATTCTGAAGAAGACGTACGTAGCATGATACGGACGGCTGATGAAGGGTTTGTTGCGGACAAACGGGCAAGCAAGGGCGCAACAGAATTTGTGAATAGTCCGGGCTAAACCTGTAAAGCAGAAGCGTTGCCCCTGCTTGCCTTTCCTTTAGCGGCAACGCAGCTTTCAAAATTATGGAATCAGCACACTTTGACCCGGAAGAGATCGCCAAGTTTGAGGCCATTGCTGCCGAATGGTGGGATCCGAAGGGGCGATTCAAGCCACTGCACCGGATCAATCCGCTCCGGCTTGACTATATTGCAGACCGGATCGACATACAGGGCAGTAACATTCTTGATGTCGGTTGCGGCGGCGGCCTGCTGGCCGAAGGGATGGCAAGCCGTGGCGCAACCGTTACCGGGATTGATCGCTCGGAGAAGGCACTGGCCGTAGCCCGCACCCACGCATCACACTCCGGTATCGGGGTGCAGTATGAATACTGCGATGCTGAAACATGGGCTGCGACCCATACCGGAGCCTACGACGTGGTAACATGCCTTGAGGTGCTGGAACATGTGCCCGACGTACCGCACACTATTGCTGCATGTGCCGCCATGCTGAAGCCGGGTGGAAAACTCTTTTTCGCCACACTGAACCGCACGCCTGCCTCGTATCTGAAAGCGATTATCGGTGCCGAATATCTGCTCGGTTGGCTGCCGAGGGGCACCCACCAGTACAGCAAGTTCATCCGCCCATCGGAGCTGGTGCATGCACTGAGACTCGGTAACCTGCAGGTTGAAGAGATTCGCGGTATCTCCTACCAGGTGTTGACCGACCGTTTCACGCTCTCGGATGACCTCTCGGCCAACTATCTTGGCATGGCCGGAAAACCTGCCTGATCCCGCGCTGAAAAAATCAGGGTTCCGGCGCGGTCCACTGACCGGGCGGTAAAACCGCCGGCAGGTGAGCGGCTGAAGCCGCGAGTAAAATCACGCTTTTTCCTTCAGGTATTGAATCGGCGCATGGACGCGCTTATTCAAATGTTTCTCAAACAATCAACGCTGGACGCATATTCAATCAGGCATAGATTCCCCGCCATGCTGCGCACATGGTTAATACTGCCTCGTTTATACACTCTGGGATTTGTCCTGAGTCTTGGCCTGCTCCCTGAAGCCGCAACAGCCGTTGATGTCGTGGCTGACACCGTCACACAGGATGCAGGGGGCGCTATTACCGCCGAAGGCAGTGTCATCATTGAGCGCGCGGATGAGACGCTTGCGGCCGACCGCGTGATTTACGATGCCAAAAAAAAGGAGTTCAAGGCCAGCGGTAATGTTAACATCACCTCGAAGGGCTCCACCATCAGGGCGGAATCGGGAGAGATGCATACCGTCAACAAGACCGGAGAGCTTCACGATGCCGAGGCAACGCTGAAGGGTGGCGAACGGCTGAAGTCCGTCCTGCTCAAGCGCGACGAGAACGGTATTATCACGGCAGAGGAGGCCACCATCACATCCTGTCCACCCGATGCGGAGGCATGGCTGCTTAAAGCCGGCCATGTGGAACTCGATCAGGAGAACGGACTGCTGACTGCCAAAAACGCCAGCTTTGAGCTGGCAGGCATCCCCGTTCTCTACGCTCCATACTGGCGGCAGACGCTGCGCCGCAAATCGGGTTTTCTGACCCCGTTCGTCTCGACCGGCAAAACCCGTGGCACCGAGGTGGCGCTGCCCTACTACTTTGCACCTGAACAGGACTGGGATGCAACCCTGACGCCGCACTGGATGACCGCACGCGGATTCAAGGGCGAGGCTGAGCTGCGCCATATCTCTGCTGCCGGCCATGAGAAGATTCAGATTGAGGGGCTCAACGACAAGGTGGCATCGCGCCAGCGCGGCAGAGCACGTGGCGATATCCAGCGTGCCCTCCCTCATAACATCGCCTTCTCCGCCAATGCTGACCATATCAGTGACCGGAACTACCTTGCCGATTTTGCCACCGACAGCGACGCCATCTCCAGAAGCTATCTGCAGAGCATGGCATCCCTGTCGCAGAGCCGGGCATTTGATAGCTGGACCCTGCTTGTCCAGCATCAGCAGGATCTGACCACTCCATCCAATGCGGCAACACTGCAGATTCTGCCCCGCTTTGAGAGCTCCGTCCGTGTTCCTGTTGCAAGCAATGCAGTATCCCTGGAGCTGAACCAGCAGACCACCCGGTTTGCACGCAGAACAGGTGTGGATGGCTGGCGTCTTGATCTGAACCCTGTCTTCGAAGTGCCGTGGCAGCTGCCGGGTGGCGGCATCGAATCGACTCTGAGAGTGGGTGGCAGACATACCCGCTACTGGTTAAAAGACACTATCGGCCAGAACATACTGAGCCGTAACACCTTCGAAGCCAGTCTCGATAACCGCATCAGCTTCGAACGGATCAGTGAGGAGCGAAACTGGCGCCATACCATCACCCCGACCCTGCGCTACGACTTTATTGCCGCACCGGATCAGAGTGCGCTGCCAAATTTCGATTCGTCGTTCGGCCAGCTCTCAATGAGCAATCTTCTGACCGGCAACCGCTTTACAGGCCATGACCGTGTCGAGAGGATCAACCGGGTCAGCCTGCTCCTTGAAACAGGCCTGCAACATAAAGAGCAGGCAGCATCTGCCGCACGGGATATTGTTAACGCAAAACTGGGGGCAGCCTATGAGCTGAAGCGGGAGAGTGTTGATCCGGCCACGCTGGCAGCTGCCACACGTCCCTTCTCCAACCTGCTGGGTGAAATCAGTATCTATCCGATTGCCGGTATCGCTGCCTCAGCAGGTGGCCAGTATAATCCGGCAGATCGTTACTGGGCCACGGTATACAGCGCACTGAATATGGCAAGCGAACGCGGAGACAGCCTCAATGTCAGCTGGCAGCACACTGACGGTCGCTATGCTGCCGCATCGGAGCTCATCACCAGTCATGCCACACTCAGGGTTGCCCGGCGCTGGAGCCTCTTCGGTAGCTGGCAGTATGATCCCCGTCTGAAGCTGACGCAGCAGGGCAGCGGCGGTATCCATTATCTTCACCCATGCTGGGATCTGCGTGTTGAAGGCTACCGCAACAACCTGAATGGAAGCAGCGCCACTTCGGATTTCGGTTTCCGTTTCTTGCTAGGATTTAAGGGGCTGGGTAGTGTCGGATCATAACCTGAGGAAATTACCCCTGTTGAAAAATCGGTTGGAGTTTACATGCGTTCTTTTTTTACTATGACAGGCTTGCTGTCGTTGATACTGGCATCAATGGTTGGCATAGCTCATGCGGAAAAGATTGATTCCATTGCTGCTATCGTCAATGGCACTGCCATCACCTGCTATCAGGTGGATCGTGATAAAGAGATTCTTGTTCAACAGCTCAGAGAGTCCGGACAGGGTACGCTTCCGTCCGATGCATTTCTCTCCGAGCGCGCTCTTGAGACCCGTATCGCACTGCTGTTGCAGCAGCAGGAGGCGGCCAGACTCGGCATCAGCGTCGAGGAAGAAGAGATTGATAATGCAATGGCCGATGTGGAGTCAAAAAACAATATCCCGGCCGGTAAGCTGACGGAGATTCTGCAGGCACAGGGTATCGATGTTGAAGAGTATCGCGAAACGATCAGTACGCGCCTGCTGTCCGGAAAAGTGGTTAATGCCGCAGTTCGTTCCAAAATTAACATCAGTGAAGAGTCAATGCGGGAGTACTACCGCAAGTTCCTGAAAGATCCGAAGCCGGTCCGGGAGATTCAGCTTTCCCAGATCTTCATTGCCCTGCCATCCGCACCAACCCCCGCTCAGTTCTCAGGCATCAGCCAGAAGGCAGAGAGCGTCTACCAACGACTGCTCAATGGAGAGAACTTCAAAAGGGTGTCGGCTCTGGAGTCTGATGCTCCGGATGCGAAACAGGGAGGAGAGATGGGCTGGTTCTTCCCGGGCGGTATTGCCGAACAGTTCCAGGAAGTATTCACACTGCCGGTTGGCGGGGTTGCAAAGCCGGTCCGCTCTGCCGGCGGCTTCCATATCCTGAAAGTAACCGGTGAACGTATGCATGAACCGGAAACAGGCAAGAGCTATGATGAAGTTCATGCCCGCCATATCCTGATCTCTCTGCCGGACTCTGCCGATGAAGCGACCGAGGCAAAAATCCGTCATCGGGCGGCAACCATCGCGCGTGAGATGGCGAAGAGTTCGGATGAGGAGTTTGCCACCCGTGCCAAAGAGATTTCACAGGGCCCCAGCGCCGGACGTGGCGGTGACCTTGGCTGGTTCAGTCAGGGGCAGATGGTTCCGGAGTTCGAGAAGGTGGCATTCGCACTTGCGCCCGGAGAGACGAGCGGTGTGGTAGAGAGCTCCTTCGGCCTGCACATCATCCATGTGATTGCCAAGCGCCATATCAACCCAAACGCTTTCGAAGCCCATCGTGATCAGATTCACCAGCTGTTGATCAACGCTGAAATGCAGAGCCAGACTCCGCGCTGGATTGAGGGCCTGAAAAGTGAGGCTGTGATCGAACGCAAAGGCTGCAACTGATCGGTGACCCTGATTCCATCATCACCCCTGCTGCTCACACTCGGTGAACCGGCAGGCATAGGGCCCGACTGCGTTCTGCTTGCATTCAGTGCCCATCCTGAGCTCTTTAACAATGTCACCATTGCAGCTCCCAGCCACTGGCTCAGCAACCGGGCGAAAGAGCTAGGTATCAATATCGACATTGTTGAGAGCCGTTCGCCAAAAAGGGCCGGTGCGGAAAGCAGCCTGTTCTGCTGGAACCCTCTCCCTGACGGGGTTTCGCCCGGCAGCGTAACAACAGGGAAAACTTCCGCCTCCACTGCCGCCGCTGTTATTGCCTGCATTGAATCTGCAGCCCATGCCTGCCTGCAGAAAGAGGCATCAGCACTGATTACCGCCCCGATTGAAAAGGCAGTACTGCGCAATTCCGGTTTCGACTTCCCCGGCCATACCGAGTTTCTGGCCGGATTGGCCGGAGTGGAACGCGTGGTCATGATGCTCGCCTCCAGTCAGCTGCGCGTAGCCCTGCTGACCACTCATATGCCGCTTAAGGATGTTTCCGGCGCGCTGAACATTGCAGATGTTGCCGTCACTTTGCGCATCACTCACCATGACCTGAAACAGCGATTCGGACTCGCATCACCAAGGCTTGCCCTCTGCGGACTTAATCCTCATGCCGGTGAGCAGCAGCACTTCGGCGATGAAGAGGAAACCATCCTCAGCCCGGCTATCCATCAGGTAAAACAACAGGGTATTGATATAGAGGGGCCGTTGCCTGCAGACACGCTATTCTCGCCACAAATGCGAAAAAAGTATGATGCCATCATCTGCTGCTACCACGATCAGGGACTGATTCCGATCAAGGCGCTCAGCTTTGGAGATGCCGTCAACATCACACTTGGCCTGCCGTTTATCCGCACCAGCGTTGACCACGGAACCGCCCTTGAGCGTGCGGGCACAGGAAAAGTATCCTACAGTAGTATCATGGAAGCGATCAGGATGGCCCGGCTGATGTTAAGCAACACTGCTTTAGCGGAAGTGGATGATGCTGATTAGCGATCTCGCCGGGCAGGTACTTCTGGCCATGCCGTCACTACAGGACCGCCACTTCCGTGACGCTGTTGTGCTGATCTGCCACCACGATGAAGAGGGCTCCATGGGTCTGATCATCAACCGGCCCCAGGAGGTTTCGATTATTGATGTGCTGGAAGATCTGAAGCTGACTCCGGATCGCAGCTATATCGCCTCACTTCCCGACAACCGGGCACTCAGCTTCGAAGGCGGGCCGATTGACCCTTTCCGTGGCTTTGTGCTGCATGATGGCTGGCACATCTATGAGTCGACCATGCAGATCACGCCCGAACTGCATCTGACCACCTCCCGTGACGTCCTGGAGGAGATTGCGGCAGGAACCGGCCCTGAACACTTCATGCTGATTCTCGGCTATGCCGGCTGGGATGCCGGACAGCTGGAGCAGGAGCTTGCCGGCAATGACTGGCTCATTGCATCGGCGAACCACCACCTTGTTTTTCAGGCCGAGCCCGAATTGCGCTGGGCGCTGGCTGCACAGAGCATGGGCATCAACAGGGCCAACCTGACCGACCAGATCGGTCACGCCTGACTTCTTATATTCGCATCAGCACATCCATTTGCTGATGCTTTAACGCAAAGAAAAAAACGTCGTTTTGCCTTTGCTCACAAAATCTATCACTATCGTTCTCGATTTTGGCGACCATCCATGGTCGCACGGGTGCTCGGTTAACCTGCTATTTTGAAGCTAATGGAGCCATAGATGTCGCTAAATATATTGATCAGTTACCACTCGGACTATGGTAATACGGCACAAATGGCTAAAGCCATCGCAGCCGGTGCGAAGGCAGCCACAGAGTGTGAAATCACCGTTAAACAGGCCGTTGATACGGAGCTTGATGACCTGACCCATGCCGATCTCATTATTTTCGGCACACCGGTTCACATGAGCTGTATGGCCTGGCAATTGAAACAGCTGATCGATCGGGCCGGAAAGCTGTGGATGGAGAACCTGCTGGAGGGGAAGGTGGGAGGCGTGTTTGCAACCGGCGGCGGTTTTGGCGGCGGCGGTGGCGGTGTTGAGAGCACCATGGTCTCTCTTTACTCCAACTTCCTTGAGCACGGCATGGTAGTCATCGGCTTCCCCAAAAGCCTCCCCGGCTATGCCGATGCAGGGCTGCAGTGGGGCCCCTATGCCCGTTGTGGCAATCATGAAGGCATGCCGCAACCGATCACAGAAGCACAACTGGCTGCCGCCCGCTCCTACGGTGCGCATATCGCTGAAACCGCACCACACTTTTTAAATTAAGACAGTCTGAAAGATTCACCACAGAGGCACAGAGAAGAAAAATATTTCTACCTGCAAATGACTGGCAACATTGAGACCTGGAATGACAAATATAACCATCTGCTCTTTATCCATGAAATCCGTGTCTATCTGTGTCTAAAGTTCTCTCTTCTCTGTGTTCCTCTGTGGTTGAACAGGATTTAAATTTCGCGATTGTGAAAAACCAGCTGGCTGCTACCGTTGTCATGCGTAACCCTGCTCCAGCAGCCATAGGGCATCTGCATTGATCGCATGGTTGCAATGGGAGCTGCGAGAATGTGGGCAAGCAGCATGCGGATGCTTCCCGAATGCGCCACAACCAGAAGATGTTTCCCATCATGCCTGTCACAAACCTCCGACCAGAATGCTGCAATCCGGTCACGCAGCTGTTCGGCACTCTCACCACCCGGCACCAGCATGCCTGCAGGATCAGCCCGCCACTGCTCCAGCATGCCGGGGTATCTGGCCATGATCTCTTCTGACGTCAGCCCTTCCCACTCGCCATAACGCATCTCTGCCACACGCGGATCGGTTTTACAGGGGATCCCTGCCGCCCTGGCCCAAGCCACAGCAGGCTGGCGGCAACGCTCAAGCGGAGATGAGATCACAAGATCGACATCATCTCGCAGCCGTTTCCAGACATACTCCATCGATGCCCTTCCGGCAGCAGTAAGCGGATCATCCGTCTGTCCGCGGTACTTCACACCGCCCTCAAGCTCACCGTGGCGAAGCAGATCAACTCTGATCAAATCACTCTCCCTGATATCCGGGCTTCTGCGTCATTCCGGCGCTCGGCAACTGCTCCATGCGTTGCTCTCGACAATTGCTCCTGCATTGTTCTACCTTCACCCGTCCATGGGCTCGTACCTCCTGCGTCTGACCCA